>NZ_JBEZLL010000016.1:0-210998 GCF_040652135.1 Streptomyces sp. NPDC048295 | reverse complement strand
GGTCATGCGGGAGTTGCTCCTGTGGGGTGTGGGGGTGCCGTCCGGTGTCGGCGGCGGCGGTGCGGGGCGGGGCCCCTGTGTGGTGCGGGACGGGGTGAGCGGGTCCGGTGTTGTGCGTCCGGGCCGGTCGTGGTTCCCCGTGATGACAGCCATGGTTAGCGGCGGCCGCGGTGGGGGTCAATGATGTGACGTACTACCCCAATACGGAGCAATGTCCGAAATGAACCATTCTGCGCTGGTTATGTACTGTTCGGGCAAGGTTCGTGTCTACTACCCGCCCTAGGATGTGACGTGGCCCCTATGGGTGGCATCACATCCACGAGGCCATTTCGAGGCTCCCGGCGCACCTGTTCGCCGACGACTCCGATGGCGGCCCGGCACTCTTCCCATAGGGTTCTCGTTCATGCCGGACATCCGCCACTCACCCGAGGCGCCCACCCGCACCCAGGCGCTGGCTCCCGGGGAGCGCATCGACGCACACCGTCACGACGACCACCAGGTCGTCTACGCGGGCTCCGGCGTCCTCGCGGTCACCACCGGCGCGGGCACCTGGTTCGCCCCCGGCACCCGGGCCATCTGGATCCCCGCCGGCTGCGCCCACGCCCATCGCGCCCACGGGCATCTCGCCCTGCATCTGCTGGGCCTGCCCGCCGAGACCAATCCGCTCGGCGTCGACGCCCCGACCGTCCTCTCGGTCGATCCCCTGCTGCGCGAGCTGATCCTCGCCTGCACCCGAAGCCCCCACGACGACACCCCGGAGCGGCTGCGGCTGCGCGCGGTGCTCCTCGACCGGCTGCGCGCCTCACCCCAGCAGCCCGTACAGCTGCCCGCCCCCACCGACCCCCGGCTCAAAGCCGTCTGCGACCTCCTGCACCAGGACCCCGCGGACCCCCGCACGCTGGCCGCCCTGGCGGCCACGGCCGGAGCCGCGGAGCGCACCCTCAGCCGTCTGTTCCGTCGCGAGCTCGGAATGACGTTCCCGCAGTGGCGCACCCAACTGCGCCTGTACCACGCCCTTCGCATGCTGGGCGACGACGTACCGGTGACCACGGTCGCGCACCACTGCGGCTGGTCGTCCACCAGCGCGTTCATCGATGTCTTCCACCGCGCTCTCGGCTACACCCCGGGCACCCACAACCGCCGCCCCTGACCGATCACCCTCATCGAGGCGCACCGGGCCGCGCTCGATGCCGATCGCCCTGCGCGCGACTCATGGAGGCGCGGAGAGGCGGAATTCCGGCAAGGGTTGGCAGATTATCGGAAGCGCGACAGGCAGCCCGGCAATGACGATGAGGCCATGCCAAGGAACAGATCAGTCGTTCTGCTGTCGGTCGGGCACGCGTGTGTGGACGTCTATCAAGGTGCCGTGGCGTCGCTCGTCCCGTTCTTCGTCGCCGAGCGCGCCTACTCCTACGCGGCGGCCTCGGGCGTCGTACTCGCCGCGTCACTGCTGTCCTCGGTGGCACAACCGCTGTTCGGGGCGCTCACCGACCGACGGGCCATGCCCTGGCTGCTGCCCGTCAGCACTATCCTGGGCGGGCTCGGGGTCGCGCTCAGCGGCCTCAGCGGTTCGTACCCGCTGACGCTGCTCTTCGTCGCGGTGTCCGGGATCGGGGTCGCCGCCTATCACCCCGAATCCGCCCGCGTCGCACGGCTCGTCGGCCAGGGGAGCCACAGCTCGATGGGGTGGTTCTCCTTCGGCGGCAACGTCGGCTTCGCAGTCGCCCCCCTCATGGTCACCGGCGTCGTGGCCACCGGCGGACTGCGGTACTCACCGCTGCTCGTACTGCCGGCCGTCGTGGGCAGCGTGCTGTGCCTGCCCGTCCTGCGCGCGCTGGAGAAGCCGACGTCCGCCGGCCCCGGGGCGGCTGCCGCGACGGGCACCGACGACAAGGTCTCGTTCGTCAAGCTGTCGCTCGCGGTGGTCTGCCGGTCGATCGTCTTCGTCGGCCTGAGCACGTTCATCTCGCTCTACGCCCGTCAGCGCACGGGAGGGGGTACGGCGGCAGGCACCGCCGCGCTCTTCGTCCTCTATCTCGGCGGCGCGGCGGGCACCGTGCTGGGCAGCCGCCTGGCGAACCGGTGGGACCGGGTGGCGGTGGTGCGCGTGTCATATCTGACCACGGTCGGCGCCGTCGCCGGGATCGTCTTCGCTCCCGGCCCGGCGATCTATCCGTTCGTCATTCTGACCTCCGTCGGCCTGTACGTCCCGTTCTCGTTGCAGGTCACCCTCGCCCAGGACTACCTGCCCTCACGCATCGGCACCGCGAGTGGGATCACCCTCGGGCTGACCGTCAGCATCGGCGGCCTGGCCGGCCCGGTCATCGGCAGCATCGCCGACGCGACCTCCCTCCAAACGGCTCTCGCCCCGCTGATCCTGATGCCCGCCCTGAGCTGGCTGTTGTACCGCACCATGCCCGAGCCGGCCCTGCCGGAACGCCTCGGCACCCCGCCTCCGACCGAGGACGGGACCGGCGTGGAGCACCCGCCGGCCGACCGGACCCGCGGCCGAGTCCCGTGATCCGAGTCGCGCGGGCCGTGGCAGGAGATGTCGCCCCAGGCCTGCCGCCCCGGCCCGCGCGGCACGCGGGACGGCCCGGCGGCACCCGGCACGGGCGGCCCGCTTGAATGATCAAAGTAGCGAGGGGTTACCATATGAGCGCCGCCTAGCTCGAAAGATAAACCTGTGACTGTCAATGACGACTCGTTCACCAGCTGGAAGAACCGCGAGGAGATCGCGGAGTCGATGATCCCGGTCATCGGGAAACTGCACCGGGAGCGGGACGTAACGGTCCTGCTCCACAGCCGATCCTTGGTGAACAAGTCGGTGGTCAGCATCCTGAAGACCCACCGATTCGCCCGCCAGATCGCCGGTGAGGAGCTGTCGGTCACCGACACGCTGCCGTTCCTCCAGGCCCTCACCACGCTCGACCTCGGTCCTTCCCAGATCGACATCGGCATGCTCGCCGCGACCTACGCCGCCGACGAGCGAGGTCTCCCGGTGGAGGAGTTCACCGCCGAGGCCGTCGCCGGCGCCACGGGTGCCAACAAGATCGAGCGCGGTGACGGACGTGACGTCGTCCTCTACGGCTTCGGCCGCATCGGCCGCCTCGTCGCACGTCTGCTCATCGAGAAGGCCGGTTCCGGCAACGGCCTGCGGCTGCGCGCCATCGTCGTCCGTCAGGGCGGCGACCAGGACATCGTCAAGCGCGCCTCGCTGCTGCGCCGCGACTCGATCCACGGCCAGTTCCAGGGCACGATCACCGTCGACGAGGCGAAGAGCACAATCGTCGCCAACGGCAACGAGATCAAGGTGATCTACGCCAACGACCCGTCCGAGGTCGACTACACGGCGTACGGCATCAAGGACGCCATCCTCATCGACAACACCGGCAAGTGGCGCGACCGCGAGGGTCTGTCGAAGCACCTGCGCCCCGGCATCGACAAGGTCGTCCTGACCGCGCCGGGCAAGGGCGACGTCCCGAACATCGTGCACGGTGTCAACCACGACACGATCAAGCCGGACGAGCAGATCCTGTCCTGCGCGTCCTGCACCACCAACGCGATCGTGCCGCCGCTGAAGGCGATGGCGGACGAGTACGGCGTCCTGCGTGGCCACGTGGAGACCGTCCACTCGTTCACCAACGACCAGAACCTGCTGGACAATTACCACAAGGCCGACCGCCGTGGCCGTTCCGCGCCGCTGAACATGGTCATCACCGAGACCGGTGCCGCGTCCGCGGTCGCCAAGGCGCTGCCCGAGCTCAAGGCGCCGATCACCGGCAGCTCGATCCGGGTCCCGGTGCCGGACGTCTCGATCGCGATCCTCAGCCTGCGGCTCGGCCGCGAGACGAACCGCGACGAAGTCCTCGACTACCTCCGCAATGTGTCGCTGACCTCGCCGCTCAAGCGCCAGATCGACTTCACCACCGCCCCGGACGCCGTGTCGAGCGACTTCATGGGCTCGCGCCACGCCTCGATCGTCGACGCCGGCGCCACCAAGGTCGACGGCGACAACGCGATCCTCTACCTCTGGTACGACAACGAGTTCGGTTACTCGTGCCAGGTGATCCGCGTCGTCCAGCACGTCTCCGGTGTGGAGTACCCGACCTACCCGGCCCCGGCGGTCTGATCCCGGCGGACTCCCCTCCCCCGGGCCGGCACCCCGTCCTGGGAAGAGGATCATTCGACCCGGCACGAAGGGCCCCCGATGGGCAGCTGCTCATCGGGGGCCCTTCGTGCTGCGCTCCGCAAGGGCCCGATGGCACTCGATATCCGATGTCACGCACCCGAAGGCCTCTGGCACGATGCCGCGATGATCACCAGCCTCCCCGTACCCCCGTCGTTCCCGCAGGTCGGACGGCCCGGAACGGCCAACCGGTGCTCGGCCTCCCCAACGGCCTGGAGTTGCGTCCCTGGTGCCTGGAGGACGCCGATGAGCCGGCAGCCGTCGGTCAGGATCCGGCGATTCGCCGGTGGAACCTCTTCGCCGTGGAGTCGTCGCAGGACGCCCGCAACAGGATCGAGCGCATGCAGCGGCGCCGACAGGCGGAGACGGGCGCGGTCCGGGCCGTCGCCCGGCCCGGTGGCGAGGCCATGGGACTCGTCGGGCTGAACGACGTGGATCTCGGGGCGGCTGCGCCGAGATCATCTACTGGATCCTGCCCGCGGCGCGTGGCGGTGGAGTCACGGTCGAGGCGGTGAAGCGCGTCAGCCGATGGGCCCTGGAGGAGCTGGGTCTGCATCGACTGAGGCTGTGCCACTCGGTGGGCAACCCGGCCTCCTGCAAGGTGGCGTTCAAGGCCGGATACCCCTTCGAAGGCGTCATGCGTGGCGCGCTGCTGCATGCGGACGGATGGCACGACCAGCATCTGCACGCCCGCATCCGGGACGACGCCCCGGTAGCACGTGAGAGCCCACGACCGCCGGGACACGTACAGCAGGCAACTCGCCCTGTTCCACGGGCGCCGCGGCCTCTCGGCGCCCCCCCCCGTACACCCGGCCGGCGTGTGTCGAGCGGCCCCGGAACGGGGCCCACCGCCCCTGGGCCCACCTCCAACTCCCGCTCCGAGCAGGCCGGCCACGGAAACGCCGCGTACCCGCTCAGGAACGGATCGCCGCCACCCGGCGGTTCATATGCGCCTCGCGGTCGGCCCGCGTCGCGGGTGCGCCCAGGATGCCCGGCCGCGTCTGCCAGGGCAGCGGCCCCGTCCGCGCCCGGTACTCCACACCGATGGCGTCGAGCCGGGGCAGGTGCGCGTCGTGCAGCCGGGTGCGGAACTCCTCGAAGTCGCGGTGGCCCGGGCCGCGCCAGAGCGCCTCGGCCACCGCGCACAGGCGGGGGAAGGCGTAGTAGTCCACCATGCGCGGTGTGTCCATGTGCTCGGTCCACAGATTGGCCTGCCCGCCGAGCACATGTGCGGCCTGTTCGTCGGTCAGGCCGTCCGGGACCGGGTCGAAGGCGTAGGCGTCCGCCAGTGTCACGGGCACGGAGACCGGGATCGGCTCATCGGGCCGTTCCGACTGGCGGTAGTCGAGATAGACCTGGTCGTCCGGGCACGACACCACGTCGAAGCCCCGGCGCGCGGCGGTGACGGCACCGGTCATCCCGCGCCAGGAGGCAACGACGACACCCGGCGGCAGCTCTCCCTCCAGGATCTCGTCCCAGCCGAACACCCGCCTCCCGCGCTCGGCGACATGGGCGGCGATCCTGGCGATGAACCACGCCTGGAGGGCGTTCTCGTCGGCCAGGCCGCGCTCCGCCATGAGTTCCTGGGTGCGCGGATCGGCCTTCCACTGGTCCTTGGGGCACTCGTCGCCGCCCACCCCGATGAAGGTGCCGGGGAAGAGGGCCATGATCTCGTCGAGGACCTCACGGAAGAAGTCGATGGTCGACTCCTCCGTGTTCAGGGTGTGCGGGCTGACGCCCCACCGGGTCATGACGGGCAACTGCTCACCCGTCACGCCCAGTTCGGGGTAGGCGGCGATGGCTGCCTGGGAGTGCCCGGGGACGTCGATCTCCGGGACGACCGTGATGCCGCGCTCCGCCGCGTGGGCGACGATCTCGCGGATGTCGTCCTGGGTGTAGTAGCCGCCGTGCGGCCTGTCCTCGGTCCGGTCGTCGTCGGTGGAACCCGACTGGGACGAGTCGCGCCATCCGCCGGTCTCCGTGAGCCCCGGGAAGCGCCGGATCTCCACGCGCCAGCCCTGGTCGTCGGTGAGGTGCAGGTGGAGGGTGTTGAGGCGGTGCATCGCCATCAGGTCGATGAAGCGCAGCACCTCTCGCTTGGGCAGGAAGTGCCGGGCCACGTCCAGCATGGTCCCGCGCCACCGGTAGTGCGGCACGTCCTCGACGACCGCCCCCGGCACCGTCCACCGCTCGTCGGTGATCCGGGAGCTGCGGTAGATCCGCGGCGGCAGCAGTTGCAGCAGCACCTGGCAGCCGTAGAAGACTCCGCTCGCGTCGCCGCCCTCGATACGGACACCGGCCGGCCCGGACTCCAGGCGATACGCCTCGGCCCCCAGTTCCGGACGCAGTGTCAGTGCGATGCCCGGTCGGGACTCCTCCCCGGTGACCGGCAGGGGCAGCCCCGTGGCCGGGCGCAGTGCCGACTGCAGCCACGCGGCCGTGGTGGCCAAGGCATCGGGGGCCGAGATCGTGGTGGTCGCGTCGAGCGGGAACTCGCCCGGGGCGGGCCGCGCCGTGACGGGCCGGGGCAGCACCATGGGAGCCGTCATTCCTGCCGTTCCTTTCGACGGGCCGTGCCCCGAGGACACCCGCCCTACATATACAGAGACTTTTATTAAGAGCGGAGCCGGACGCACCGCCCCAGGGCGACATCAGGACGACGGCTTGGGCAGCGCCGTGTCGACGTCGTACAGCCGTGCGTTCACGTGATCGAGGGCGAGCCGCACGGCGCCCAGCACCACGGCCTGGTCGGAGAGCGAGGAGACCGCCAGGGCCGGGGGTTCCAGACACAGCGGATCGAGGTGGCGCCGCAACGGTTCCAGCAGTACGTCTCCGGAACGCGAGACCCCGCCGCCGATCACGACGAGCTCCGGGTCCAGGGCCAGGACCAGGGCGGCGATACCCTCGGCCAGGTCGTGGGCGTACTGCTCGACGGCCCAGCGGGCCGCCGGTTCACCGGCGCGGGCCTGGGCGAAGACGTACTCGGCGGCCTCCTGGGGCAGGATCTCTGCCGGCATCTTCGGATAGCCGGTCAGATGCGAGGTGGCCCGGTGCCAGCCCACCAGGGGCAGGGCGCCGATCTCGCCGGCCGCTCCCCCGCGCCCCCGGTGCACCCTGCCGCCGATCAACAGACCGGCCCCGGTACGCACTCCGGACAGCACGAAGGCCACGTCGTCGACGCCCTGCGCCTCACCGATCCAGCCCTCGGTGAGTGCAGCCAGATTGCAGTCGTTCTCCACCAGGACCGGGCAGCCGAAGTCGGCGCCCATCTCGCCGGCCAGGTCCAGCCCGTCCCATTCGGGCAGGCCGACACAGCGTTTGACCAGGCCGTCACGGCTGACCACACCCGTGGTCCCGACACAGACGGCGGCGAGCTGGGCGCGCCCGACCGCCGCCGACTCCAGCGCGCTCACCGCCGTCGCACGCACGGCGGCCAGCCTCACGGCACGCCCGGCGTCCGCGCTCACCCGCTCGGTGCGGGACGCCACCACGGTGCCGTCGAGGTCGGCGACGGCCGCCCTGATGCTGTACGAACCGATGTCGATCCCGAGCACGTAGTCGCCGGTGGAGTGGAAACTGAACAGCCTGGCGGGGCGGCCCATGTGGCCGGGCTGCGGGGGCAGTTCCTTCAGCCATCCCGAGCCGAGCAGCTCTTCCGTCAGACTCTCCACGGTCGGGCGGGACAGACCTGTGCGTTTGGTGACCTCGGTGAGGCTGAGGGGGCCCTGGCCGCGCAGCGCGCGAAGTGTCGTGACCAGATTGATGCGCCGCAGCCGCGAGGTGTCGCCTCCGGAAATTGTCACCGTCACTCCCTTGACAGGCTCTGTACCCGAGAAATAAAAACAGCTTGCATTAGTAAGTGGCAAGTCCGAGGGGGTATTTGTGGTCACTCTCGCCATCATCGGGGCGGGGCTGCGCGGCATGAGCTACGCGCGGCGTGCTCTGGAGACCGGCCTGGCGCGTGTTGTGGCCGTCGCCGAGCCCGATCCGGAGCGCAGGCGCAGCATGGCCGACGCGCACGGTGTACCGGCCGAGAACGTCTTCGCCGACTGGCGGGATCTGCTCGCCCGGGACCGGCTGGCCGACGCGGCGGTGATCTCGACGCAGGACAGCATGCACACGGAGCCCGCGGTGCGGGCGGCGGAGCTCGGCTACCACCTGCTCCTGGAGAAGCCAATGGCGCACACCGAGGAGGAGGCCGCCGCCATCTCGGCGGCCGCCGACCGGAATGACGTTCTGCTGGCCGTCTGTCACGTCATGCGCTACACCCCCTACACCTTGAGGCTGAGGGAGCTCATCGCCGAGGGCCGGATCGGCGAGGTGATGAACATCCAGCATCTGGAGCAGGTCGGCTGGTGGCATCAGGCCCACTCGTTCGTGCGGGGAAACTGGCGCAGCCAGGAGGAGTCGGGCCCGATGCTGATGACCAAGGCCTGCCACGACCTCGACTGGATCGCCCACATCAAGGGAGCGCTGCCCGAGCGGGTGTCCTCCTTCGGCAATCTGGTGCACTTCCGGGCCGAGAACCGGCCCGACGGCGCGGCGGACCGCTGTGTGGAGTGCCCGGTGGAGTCCACCTGCCCGTACTCCGCGAAGCGCATCTACCTCGATTGTCTGGGCGACCCGGAGAAGGAGTTCTGGCCGCTGTCGGCGGTCACGGCCGACCACACGGAGGAGGGGGTGCTCGCGGCGCTGCGCGAGGGCCCGTACGGCCGGTGCGCGTACAGCTGTGACAACGACGTGGTCGACACCCAGGTGGTGACCATGGAGTTCGCCGACGGCACCTCCGCCACCTGCACGGTCACCGCGTTCGCGGCACTGGAGCACCGCAAGACCCGGATCTTCGGCACCCGCGGCTCCATCGACGGCGACGGTGTCGTCCTGCGCGTCCACGACTTCGTGACCGACGAGGTCACCGTCATCGACACGGGCGCCCACGGCGATCCCACGGCGGCCACCGGGCACGGCGGCGGTGACGCGTCCCTGTTCGACGCCTTCGTCGACGCCATCAGCGGGAACGACCCCTCGCTGGTGCTCACCGACGGCGCCGAGAGCCTGGCCACACACCGGGTCGTCTGGGCGGCCGAGCGCGCCCGCCGCACCGGCACCGTCGTGTCCCTCCTGCCGGACTGACCCCCGGCCGTCGCGCCCCGCCCGCGGAATACCGCGCCCACCAGTCATCCTCACGAAAGGCACACTCCCGTGCGTAAGTTGACAGCCATGCTCACCGTCGGAGCCCTCGCCCTGAGCGTAGGCGCCTGCGGCAAGAAGAACGGCTCCGCGGCCTCGGGCAAGGAACTCGTCTACACCTCCTCCTGGGGTGCCGACGAACCGCAGGGCAAGCTCATCAAGTCGATAGCCGACGACTTCGCCAAGGCGACCGGCACCGAGGTCGACCTGAAGTTCGTGGGTCGCAAGGGCACCGACACCCTTCCCACCGAGATGACCGCGGGCCAGGGCCCGGACCTGTTCGACACCTCCACCGACAGTGTCGGCGCCTTCGTCGCGCAGAATCTCGCCGAGCCGCTCGACGACGTCCTGGACATGGAGGTACCGGGCGAGGGCAAGAAGGTGCGGGACGTACTGCCGGAGTCCGTGCGGAAGGCGTCGACCGACAAGGGGCATGTGCGCTTCATGGCCCACACCGTGATCTCCACGGCGGTCTGGTACGACGCGTCCAAGCACGCCGGGCTCGCCCCCAAGACGTGGAAGGAGTTCATCGCCCGTCTCGACGAGGCGAAGAAGGCCGGCCGCACTCCTCTGGGCCAGGACGGCACGGTCAACTTCTACAACGCGTACTGGTTCTACTCGGCCCTGGTCCGCTCCGAGGGCGCCGGGAGCCTCAGCGCCCTGGGCAAGGATCCGGCCGCCTGGGACAGGCCCGCTGTTCTGGCGGCGGCCAAGAAGGTGGAGCAGCTGGCCGACGGCGGCTACTTCCAGAAGGACTTCATGGCCACCAAGTACCCCGCCGCACAGGACGCCTGGGCGCAGGGCAGGTACGACCTGAACCTCAACGGCACCTGGCTGGCCGCCGAGACCGGCGCGAAGCTGGCCAAGGGCACCGAGGTCGCCTCGTTCCAGCTGCCGGCCGGCGGCAAGAACTCCGTGGAGGTCGGCACGCTCGGCTGGGGCGTCAACGCCAAGGGCCACAACGTCGAGACGGCCAAGGAGTTCCTCGCCTTCGCCCTGCAGAAGAAGTACGAGGAGAAGATCTCCGACACCGCGCACAACATTCCCGCGCGCCCGGACGTCCCCGCTCCCGGCTACCTGGCGGGCGTGCAGAAGGATGTCGCCGAGGCGAAGTTCACCCACCGCACCTACGACGACATGGCCGCGGACAAGAACTGGTGGAACAACGTCTTCCTCCCCCTGGACGACCAGCTGCTCTCCGGGAAGATCGATGCCGCGGCCTTCGTGAGGACCGGCAAGAAGAAGGCCGCCGACTACCTCGCCAGCAAGGGCTGAGCCCATGGGGACGGCAACACTCACCCCGCCCGCGACAGCGGCACCGCCCGCCGCGGAGAAGGCGGACAGGAAGCGCACAGGGGTACGGCCGGCTCGCGAGCGGGCCTTCTGGCCCTTCCTGCTCCCCGCGCTGATCGCCTATTCCGCGCTCTTCGTCCTGCCGTCGCTGTTCGGCTTCTGGGTCAGCTTCAACAAATGGGCCGGGCCCGGCTCCGCCATGACGTGGAACGGCCTCGGCAACTACCTCGAACTGACGCGCAGCGAGGCCTTCCGCACCGCCTTCGTCAATACCTTCGTGCTGGCCTTCGGGGGCGGGGCCCTCGTCTTCGCCTTCACCTTCCTGTCCATGATGGTGCTGCGGCAGCTCAAGGGCCGGGCCTTCATCCGGTCCGTGATCTTCCTGCCGATGATCATCTCGGTGATCGCGGTCGGCGTCGCCATCGGCTTCCTCCTGAACCCCGACGGCGCGGTCAACACGGTCCTGGGCTGGGTCGGCATCGAGGGGCGGCCGTGGCTGGGCCCCGACATGGTGTTCAAGTGCATCGTCGCCGGGCTCGTGTGGTCGAGCACGGGCTTCTACGTGGCGCTGATGATGTCGGCCGCAGACTCCATCCCGCCCTATCTCTACGAGGACGCCAAGCTGGTCGGCGCCACGAAGTGGGAGCAGTTCCGGCACATCACACTGCCGCTGACCTGGGACGTGTTCGCGGTGTCGGCGGTGCTGTGGGTGGTCAACAGCCTGAAGGTGTTCGAGATCGTGATCGCCTTCACCACGGCCGGCACCCCGGCCAGCCCGCCGATCCAGGCCCGCACGGTGGCGGTGCAGCAGTACGCCTCGGTGGCCGGCGGCGGTGTGCCCGAACTGGGTTCGGGCGCGGCCATGGGCGTGGTCATCCTGATCGTGACGACGATCCTCATCGTGCTGACCAGGCGTGTCACCCGCCGCGAACGTGTGGAGCTTTCATGAGGCGCCTGTTCGGCGACATCCTGGTGCCGCGCGCGACGGCCGTCGCGTTGTGGGTCTGGGTCGTCTTCAACCTCGCGCTGGTCGCCTGGGTCGGCCTCCAGTCGCTCAAGGACTCCGGGCAGGTCTGGCTCTCGCCGTTCGCGCTGCCCGACACCATCGAGTGGGGCAACTACTCCGCGGCGTGGAAGGCGGCCGGCTTCTCCGCGGCCGCGCTCAACAGCACCGTCCTGACCCTGGCCGGATCGCTGCTGATCGTCGCGCTCTCGGCGCCCGCCGCGTACGTCCTGGCCCGCTCCGACCGGCGCGCCGCCGGGCGGCTCACCGGGTACTTCGCGATGGGGCTGAGCATTCCGGTCCAGACGATCGTGATCCCGATCATCGTGATCAAGCTGTCCGTGTCCACCTTCATGATCGACTGGGTGACCGGCTGGTGGGACAACCGCATCACGCTCCTGGTGTTCCAGGTGGTGCTGTCGCTGCCGTTCGCCGTGTTCGTGCTCACCGGCTACATGCGTTCGCTGCCGCACGAGATCGAGGAGGCGGCCGAGCTGGACGGCGCGGGTCCGCTGCGCGCCTTCGTCCAGGTCGTGCTGCCGGTGGCCAAGCCCGGCGTGATGACCGTGCTGATCCTCAATGTCATCGGCCTGTGGAACGAGACCCTGCTCGCCCTGTTGATCACCCCCACGCCTGAGGAGCGGACGCTGCCCGCGGCCCTTCTCAGCCTCTATGGCTCCATGCAGTACAGCTCCGACTGGGGCGCCCTGTTCGCCGGAATCGTGATCCTGGTCTATCCCATGATCGTGCTCTACCTCTGGCTGGGCCGTCGCATCGTCGAGGGCATGACTGCGGGGATCGGTAAGTAACGCGCACCAGCGACCGGCAATCCGATCGGAAGGACCGAGACTTGCGTACCTCACGTATCCCGAGTACCCCACCCGCCCGGCGAACACGGCTCACGGGGGCGCTCCTGGCGGCTCTCGCTCTCCCGCTCTCCGCGGTGGCGGCGGGGCCCGCGCAGGCGGCGCCCCCGGCCCAGGCCCATCCGCACGCGGCGGGCACCACGTACTACGTGGACGCCGGGTCCGGCAACGACAGCGCATCGGGCCGGAACGAGGCGGCCGCCTGGAAGTCCCTCGCCAGGGCGAGCCAGTTGACGCTGGGACCCGGCGACCGGCTGCTGTTCAAGGCCGGTCAGCGGTGGAAGGGACGGCTCGACGTCCAGGGTGCGGGGGCGGTCGGCTCCCCCGCATTCGTCGGGTCGTACGGCAGCGGCGCCAAGCCGGTGATCGAGGGCGGCGGCACGAGCGATGTGGCGGTCAGGCTCAACAACGTCCACGACTTCACCCTCGACGGCCTGGAGGTGACCAACTGGAGCGACAGCACCACCCCCCGCTCCGGTGTGAACCTCTTCGCCAAGGACGCGGGCAAGCTGTCCAACGTCACCCTGCGCAATCTGAACATCCACGACGTCGACGGCCCCGGCGGCAGCACCGTCAGCTCGGCCGGGCTGCTGGTCTCCGTCCGCGGCAGCCGGACACCCACGTACTTCGACAACCTGGTGGTGGAGAAGAACGAGGTCGGCAGGGTCCGTTCGTACGGGATCATCACCTGGTCCACCTGGTCCCGCCGCAACGGCATGACCAGTCTGTACCCGGTGGAGACCGGGATCCCCGACAGCGAGGTCGTCACCTGGACGCCCAGCACGAACGTCAGGATCAGCGACAACTACGTCCATGACGTGACGGCCGGCGGCATCACCCCCATGCACACCAAGGGCGCCGTCGTCGAGGGCAACCGGGTCGACAAGGCCGCCAGCGGCAGGCTGAACACCAAGGGCGGCAACGTCGCCATCTGGTGGCAGGGCAACGACGACCTGCTCGTGCAGCGCAACGAGGTGTCGGGCACCGGCTTCAACGGACCGGGCACCGACGGTCACGGATTCGACGCGGACGCCGACAACAACCACAGCGTCGTCCAGTACAACTACAGCCACGACAACGACGGCGGGTTCTTCATCACCGTGTCCTTCAAGGGCGCACCGACCAAGGACACCGTGGTCCGCTACAACCTGAGCAAGGACGACGGCTACGAGGTCTTCAGCCTCTCCACCGAGACGTCGGGCACCCACATCCACAACAACACGGTCTACGCGGGCGGGCGGGTCGTCACCGTGCATCCGCCGTACACCGGGGCCGGCGACTATCCGCTCGGCAAGATCGTGCACATCTACAACAACGCGAGCGGCATCGAGATCCGCAACAACATCTTCTACAACCGGACCACCGCCGGCTACGACACCGCCAACGCCACCGTCTACGACTCCAACCTCTACTGGGGCACGGACACGCCCGTCGCCCCCTCCGGCGACATCAACGCGGTCAAGGAGGACCCGAAGCTGGTCTCCCTCGGCACCGATCCGGCGGGCTACAGGCTCCAGGCAGACTCCCCCGCGAGGGGGCGCGGTGCGACGGTGGCGCAGGGCGTCAAGGACTACTTCGGCAACCCGGTCCCGGCCACCGCTCCCGACCGGGGCTTCCACCAGTTCACCGGGGCACCGTTCCGGCCGGTCGTCACCACTTCGTACCCCACGCTGGGCAACAGCCACGCCTACCGGATGGCCGACGGTGACGCCTCGACCGCCTGAAGCAGCGTGGCCGAGGGCATCGCCTTCCCCGGCACCATCGACGTGGACTACCGGCAGCCCATCAGCATCGGCTCCGTCACCCTGCGCACCGCCTTCGCCACCGGACAGGGCGTCAAGCAGCTCGACGTGCAGACGTGGAACGGCTCGTCGTGGGTGACGCAGATCGCCGGGCAGCAGCCGGCCTGGTCCGGCAACACGGCGACCGTCGAGCAGCGCACGATCAATCTGCCGCAGCGGGTCACGACCGAGCGCCTGCGTCTGACGGTCCGCGACGCCCACCTCCAGTGGGGCAACTTCGCGGTCTACGAGATCCAGGCTTCCTGACCGGCCCCGATCCGCGGCCGGTCCCGAGCACCGCGGAACACAGAAGGACCTGACGGCCTCCCGGACACGCGGCGGCGTGGAGTTCCGGGAGGCCGCCGGGCCGCTTACGCGCGGTGCTCGACGACACCGCCGACCACGACGGTCTCCGCCACGGTGCCGGGAATGTCCTCGGGCGCGGCGCGCAGGATGTCCCGGGAGAGGACCACGAAGTCGGCGGCCTTGCCGACGGTGAGCGAACCGCGTTCGTTCTCGAGGAAGTTGGCGTACGCGGAACCCATCGTGTATCCGTGGACCGCGGTTTCCACGCTGATCGTCTCCTGCGGCATCCAGGGTTCGCCGCCGCCCAGCGGGCGCCGGGTGACGGCGGTGTGGATGCCGATCATCGGGTCCATCTCGGCCACGTTCCAGTCGCTGGAGAGCGCGAGCACGGCCCCGGCCCTGTGCAGGCTGCGCATGGGCCATGCCTTGTGCCAGCGTTCGGCCCCGACGTTCTCCGCCCAGTCCTTGCCGGGGCCCGCGACCTCCGGGGCGCTGTGCCGGGGCTGCATGCACGCGACCACGCCGAGGGCGGCGAAGCGCGGGGTGTCCTCGGGGTCGAGGCATTCGACGTGCACGACCTGGTGGCGGGCGTCCCTCGCCCCGTTGACCGCGCGGGCCCGTTCCACGGCGTCCAGAACGGTACGGATCCCCCGGTCGCCGGTCGCGTGGACGAAGCACTGGAAGCCGCGGGCGTCCAGCTTGGTCAGCAGCTCGGCGAACTCCTCGGGCGGGTAGAAGGTGTCGCCGCGGTGGTGGCGGCAGCCCGCGTAAGGCTCCAGGAGGGCGGCGGTACGCGGCTCCACGACATCGTCGATGTAGAGCTTGAGCGGACCGACCCGGATCCGGTCGTCGTCGTGGCGGTGGGCCGCAGCGGCGAAGTCGTCGAGGTCGGCGTCGGTGGTGCCGCGCGGGTGGAAGAGGGCGGCGACGATACGGGACTTGAGTCGGCCCTCGGCGCGAGCGCGTTCGAAGAGCGCGAGGTCGTCGAGCGAGTTCTGGGGTTCGACCACCGTGGTGATGCCGAAGCCGATGGCGTCGTCGAGGGACTTGGCGAGCCGCCCGTACTGCCGGTCCGGCGAGGCCCACGGCACGCCCAGCTCCTGAAGCGCCCGGTGGCCGTCGCGGGAGAGGCCCTTGACCGCGAAGTCCTTGATGAATCCGGTGGGTTCACCCGTGGCGGGGTCGGTGGCGGCTTGGCCGAAAGGCAGCCGGGTGCGGTCGCGGTCGATGCCGAGACGGCGCAGGCCGGCGGTGTTCACCCAGGCGGTGTGCACGTCGTAGCTCAGCACGAAGGCCGGTACGTCGCCGGTGGCCGGGTCGAGGTCGGCGGCGGTGGGCATCCGGCCGTCCGGGATGGCCGAGTAGTCGAAGGCCTCCGCCTCGATCCACTCGGCACCGGGGTTGGCCCCGTGCCAGGCGCGGATGCGGGCGTGTATCTCGTCGAGGGTCCGGGCGCCGGAGAGCTGGACGCAGGCGTCGTCCGAGCCGAGCCGGACGTGGTTGTGGGCGTCGATGAACCCGGGGAGCACGAGTTTGCCCCCGGCGTCGATCACCCGCGTGTCCGGCCCCGTCCATCCCTTCGCCTCGTCGTCGGTGCCGAGCCGGGCGATGCGGCCGTCGACCACCGCCATGGCCTGCGCCTCGGGAAGCGACGGGTCGACGGTGTGGATGCGGGCGTTGCGCAGGACGAGGTCGGCGGGGCTGGCCATGTGGGGTGACTCCTTGTGGTGCGGTGGTGCGGTCGGTCGGTGGTCCGGGCGGGGCGTGGCCGCCGGTCAGGAGGGTCCGGTGTGCGGTGCGACGGTCCGGCGGGCGAGCAGCCAGTAGACGAGGCCCGAGACGACGGCGCCGAGCAGGGTGAGGTCGGCGCCGCCCAGGGGGGCGACCAGCGGGCCGGTCCACAGCTCGGAGTCGCAGGTGAGCGCGGCGAAGACCATGCCGGCGAGCAGCGCGGTCATGCCGGCGGGATGGTACCCGGAGCGGTACCAGTAGGCGCCGTTCGGTCCGGTGTGCAGTGAGGGTGCGTCGTAGTGGCAGCGGCGCATCACCATGTCCGTGAGGAACACTCCGCCCCAGGGCGCGAACACGATGATGAGCAGGGAGAGGAAGGACAGCAGCGAGCTGGTGAAGTCGGTGAGGAAGAGCGCGCAGAGGGAGCCCGCCGCGGTGACGGCCGCGCTGATGACGATGGCCTTGGAGCGGCTCCAGGGGACGCCGAGCACCTGGAGGTTCAGGCTCGACGAGTAGAGCGTGACGATCGAGTTGGTGACCGAGCCACCGAGGACGAGGGCGAGGAAGAGCGGCTGGAACCATCCCGGCAGCAGCTTCTCGGTGCCTGCCACGGCGTCGGTCATGTCCGTCTGCGTGGCGGCGGCCACCCCGGCCATTCCCAGGGCCACCGAGGAGACGAAGCCGCCGAGCGCTCCGTACCAGGTGAGCGAGCGCATCGAGGTCGTCTTCGGGAGGTAGCGCGTGTAGTCGGCGGGCATGGGGACGTAACTGAACGGCCCGGCCAGCATCACGACGAAGGCGAGGCTCCACCCGGACGCCCCGGGGTGGACCGCCGCCCCGCCCGTGCCGGCGCCGGGCAGCAGGAACACGAGGAGCGCGGCGAACCCGACGGCGAGGACGTACGCGATCCAGCGCTCGGCCAGCTGGACCGTGGCATGGCCCCAGAGGGCGACGAGGAAGGTCAGCGCAAGCGTGATCAGCAGGGCGAGGGCCCGTCCCGTGTGGCCGGAGGCCCAGCCCAGATCGGCGAGGAACGCTTCGAGGGCGAGCGTGCCGACGACCGTGTTGAGGATCGTGTAGCCGATGCTGACCACCCAGTTGAGCATGCCGGCGGGCCAGTTGCCGCGGACGCCGAAGGGGGCGCGGGAGATCACCAGGGTGGCGGTGCCGGTGCGTATGCCGCTGAGTCCGGCCGCGCTGATGGCGAAGAACGCCAGTCCGCCGGTGACGACGACGCCGGTCGCCTGCCAGAAGGAGAGCCCGAAGGCGACGGCCAGGGCGCCGTTGATGACGTAGGTGAAGGTGAGGTTGGAGCCGAACCAGAGCCAGAACACATCCTTCGCGCTGCCGTGGCGCTCCTCGTCGGGAATCGGGTCGATGCCGTGTGTCTCGACCTGGAAGGCCTGGTCGGTGGCCGTGGTTGCGCCGGGCGCCCTCGCGGTCGTCTCCTGCTGCGTCATGCGGCCTGCCCCTCATCCGTGCGTGCTCCGGGAGTCCCGGAGCAGTACTTTGAATGCCGTTCTAAAAGTTAGAACGGCATTCAAGATGTCTCTGCGGGGGTCCGTCAAGACCTCTGCCGAAATCGGTGGGCGGAGGCGGGCTCGGCCCTGTTCGACGGCAGGGCCTAAGGTCGTCACCGGGGTTCACGGACGAGGAGGGGTTGCGTGGCGGCGACGGCGCGACGGCGGGACGGGCATCTGGCCCGGGAACGCATGCTGGAGGAGGCGATGACGGCCATCGCCGAGGACGGCCTGGCCGGACTCACCATGTCGGCGCTCGCCAAGCGCCTCGGCACCAGCGGCGGCCACATCCTCTACTACTTCGGCAGCAAGGACCGACTGCTCCTGGAGGTGCTGAGCTGGAGCGAGAACGCGCTCACCGAGGAGCGCCGGGCGTTGCTGGCGAGCGGAGCCGGCACCGAACGCGAGCTCGCCCAGTTCCTTGAGCTGTACCTCCCCCGTGGGCCCCGGGATCCGCGCTGGACTCTGTGGATCGAGCTGTGGGCGCGCACGGCGTCGAACGAGCCGCTGCGACAGGCCCAGGCCGAGATCGACCGCGGCTGGCAGGAGGACCTCGAAGCGCTCCTGGCCAAGGGCGTGCGACAGGGCCGCTTCGCCGCGGACCTCGATACGCAGGTGCGCGCCTCCGAACTCCTCGCCCTGCTCGACGGATTGAGCACAAGGGTCGTCCTGGGCCAGCGTGGAGCGGACCGGGCGAGTGCGCTGCGCATGGCGCTGTCGGCGACCGAGCGGCTGGTGGAGCGGGGCTGATCCCTGCGACGCCCCGCCCCGATGCCCGCCCCTGCGCCTCACCCCCGGGGGGCCCTGGGATACGGTGGGCCGGCAACACGGCGCGGAGGGAACAGCATTGACGCGGGTTGCGATTGTCGGCGGCGGGATAGGCGGCCTGGCCGCAGCCCTGTTCCTGGGCCGCCGGGGCCACCGGGTGACCCTTTTCGAGCGGGACGGTCACCGGCCGGGGCGTGACCTCGACGGGGACTTCTTCGACTGGCACCGCCCCGGTGTGCCGCAGGCGGTCCAGCCGCACGGCCTCCTGGCCCCCGTCCGGACCGTGCTGCGCGCGGAGGCTCCGGACGCGTACCGTGCGATGCTGCGCATGGGGGCCCGGGAACACAACGAGCTCGACTGGTTCGCCGAGCGTCCGCCCGCCCGCCCGGGGGACGAGGATCTGGTGACGGTCCAAACCCGGCGCATCGTCCTGGAGGCCGCTCTGCACGACGCGGTGCACCGCGAACCTGGCGTCGATGTGCGGCTCGGAGAGGCCGCCGAAGGACTCGTCGTCGACCGGCACGGCGACATCCCGCAGGTCACGGGGGTGCGTTCCGCTTCGCGGACGCACCGTGCGGATCTGGTGCTCGATGCCGGCGGGCGCCGGTCCCCGGTGGCCCGGTGGCTTTCCGAGGAGGGCTGCCGGGACGCGGTCGTGGAGAACCACCGCGTCCCGATCGCGTACTTCTGCCGCTGGTACCGGCTGCGCGCCGACGGGCCGCGCGATCCCGGGCGCATCAGACCGGGCTCGGTCTCGGCCTTCGCGGTCGGCGGGGTGTTCCCGTCGGACAACGGCATCTTCGCGGCATCCATGACGGTCTCCACCGCCGATCCCACCCGCGCGGCCCTGCGGGACCCCGCCGTGTTCGAAAGAGCCGCCCGGACCTTTCCCGCCATCGCGGCATGGCTGGGCCTGGAGCCCGAGCCGGTCTCCGGTGTACTGACGATGGGCGGCCTGCACAATCGCTGGACCTCGATGACCGACGCCGACGGCCCCGTGGTCACCGGTCTCGTCGCCGTCGGGGACTCACTCGCGTACACCAATCCCACGATGGGACAGGGAGTGGCCATGGCACTGAGGGCGGGACAGTGGGTGGCCCGCCATGCGGACGCGGCCCCGGACCCGGCGTCGTTCACCGCCGGATACCACCGTTGGGCGGCGCGCGATCTGCGCCCGTGGTTCGACGCCCAGGTCGCCGCCGACCGGGCCGATGCGGCTCGACTCGGCGATCCCGCACGGGCGTCGACACAACCCCCCACCGCGGCCGGGCGCGAGAGGGCCGCCCTCGCCGCCTGCGCCTTCGACGACCCACTGGTCATGCGCGCACGGGCGAAGGTCCGCCATCTCGTCCTGAGGGCCGATCAGGCATACGGCACCGAGGAGGTACGCGCCCGGCTGGCGCAGTGGCTCGACGAACACCCCGACTTCACGCCCGCGTTCGATGGCCCCGGGCGTAAGGAGTGGGAGTCGGCCACGGGGTCCGCCGGCCATGCCGCCTGACCACCCGCGACAGCCGGAGCGACCCGTAGAGAGCCTCATCCGGTAACGAACGGCATTCGGGCGACAGATCGAACACCTTTCGCACCATTTTTGCACTGTTATCACCCTTACGGGTGGTGTATCACTGGGTGTGGCCATATTGTCGATTCAGGAACGACGGCTGGAAGAAGGGCGTCACACCCGGCGACCGCCCCGGGCGGTGTGGGCCCGACATGAGGCAGCCGAGGAGCCGATATGCAACTACGCAACCTCAGGACAGCGGTCATGCTGTGCGCCGCCGCCGCGTTCGCAGCGGCGATCCCCGCTCCGGCATCCGCTTCCGCATCAGCACCCACGTCCACGGATTCCCGCCCATCGGCTCGCACCGTGGCCGTCGACTGTTTCTCGAACGCGCAGGTACGCCCCGGCGACTTCCTGCTCGCCTGCGGGGACGGCAACAATCGCCTCATCGACATCCACTGGTCCCGCTGGGGGCCGGACTCCGCCACGGGCACGGCGCTCGACGCGGTGAACGACTGTCAGCCCTACTGCGCGGCCGGCAAGTTCCACTCGTATCCCGTCATCATCCGGCTGGACCGCCCGGAGACCTGGCGGTCCCATCCCGAGCTGCGGCAGTTCACCCGGCTCCACCTCGTCTACACCGAAGGCAGGCCGGCGTACACCGAGCGGGTCATGACGCACGACCTCTGGGACTGACCCGCCCCGGACCCGGCCGCGACGGGGCACCGGCCGCGAGGTGAGGCGCGTGAGGGTTCGCGAATGCACACAAGCAGTCGGTGGGAAGTGGCGGCCGGGTTACGTGGCAGCGGCGCTGGTGTTCGCCGTCGGAATGGCGGGCACCACCCTGCCCACCCCGTTGTACGGTCTCTACCAGGAACAGCTCGGGTTCTCCGAACTGATGGTGACCGTTGTGTTCGCCGTCTACGCCATCGCGGTCATCACGGTGCTGCTGGTGGCGGGGAACTACTCCGACGAGGCCGGCCGAAGACCTGTGCTCCTGTGCGCGCTGGCGCTGTCGGCGGCGAGCGCGGGGTGTTTCCTGCTGGAAAGAGGTCTGCCCCTGCTCTTCGCGGGGAGGCTGCTGTCCGGCTGCGCGGCCGGGCTCCTGAGCGGCGCCGCGACGGCAGCCGTCATCGAACTGGCGGGGCCCGGGCACAAGGCGCGTGCGGGGTTCGCCGCCACCGCGGCGAACATGGGCGGTCTGGGCTGTGGGCCACTGCTCTCCGGGATCCTCGCGCAGTACACGCCCTGGCCGCTGACGCTTCCGTTCTGGGTCCATCTGGGACTGGTGACACTTGCCTGCGGGATCACCTGGCTCCTCCCGGAGACCGTTGCCGAGCCGAAGCGGCGGCCGCCCCTGAAGCCGCAGGGGCTGTCCGTTCCCCCCGAGGTGAAGGGGGTCTTCCTGCCCGCCTCACTGGCGGCCTTCGCCGGATTCGCGCTGCTCGGCCTGTTCACCGCGGTCGCACCGAGCTTCGCCGCGCGGACGCTGGGTGTGCACAATCTGGCCGTCTCGGGCGCCGTGGTCTTCTCCGTCTTCCTCGCCTCGACCGCCGGGCAGTCCCTGACCCAGCGGATCGGCGCACGCCTCGCGCTCCCGGTCGGTTGCGGCGTCCTCGTCGTCGGCCTGCTGCTGGTGGCTTCTTCGCTGCTCGCCGAGTCCCTGCCCCTGCTGGTCCTGGGCGCCCTGTGCGGCGGCGCCGGCCAGGGCCTGGCCTTCCGTGCCGCGCTCACCCTGATCAGCGGCGCGGCTCCGGCGCAGCATCGCGGCGGCACCATTTCGGCGTTCTTCGTCGTCGCCTACGGCGGGATCTCCCTTCCGGTGGTCGGGGTCGGCGCCATGGCCACCTGGCTCGGGCTGCGCCAGGCCGGGCTGATCTTCGCGGGCTGCGTGATGCTGCTGGCGGCGTGCGCGGGCACGTACGCGGCCCGCAGACTGCCGCCCGACCCGGATCTGCGACCGGGTTCACCACCGCCGGCGTCCTCGCGGTTCTGAGCACATGGCCACAACGGGCACCGACGGCCCGCCCCTGCGCAAGGCACCGAAACCATACGGCCCTGGCCGGCCACCGCGTACGTGGCCGGTCCCCCGCTCGCCCGACACGGTCGTCGCACACGGGGCGCTGCCCGTCGGGACGGTGGCGCCGCTGATCGCAGGCACGGCAGAATCCTGGCACTGCCCCGGATCGAGCAGCACCACCCCGGTACGTACATGGCTCCGGCCCTCACCGCCCGGCGCAACGCCGCCAATTCCGGCAGCTGATCCGTCCCGGTGGCAACCACGGCCGCTTCTGGCCAACATGTTCACATGTCAGTCGATAAGGGAGATCCCATGTCCGTCGCGGTGCTCGGCGCAACCGGTGGCCAGGGCGGTGCGGTGGCCGCCGCCCTGCTGGAGGCGGGACGCGCCGTGCGCGCCGTGGTCCGCGATCCCGGCAGCGGACGGGCCAGGGCCTTGGCTGCGGCCGGGGCGGAGGTCGTACCGGGGGATCTGTTCGACGCGGCCTCGCTCGCCGATGCGTTCCGGGGCACCACCGCCGCGTTCGCCGTCACCACCCCGTTCCAGGACGGCCTGGACGCCGAGGTCGCCCAGGGCGCGGCGATCGTACGGGCCGCGACGAATGCCGCTCTGCCGCATCTGGTGATGGCTTCCGTCGCCAGCGCGGACCGCGACACGGGTGTCCCGCACTTCGAGACCAAGGCCAGAACCGAGGAGCTGCTGGCCGCCTCGGGGCTGCCGGCGACGGTGGTGGCACCGTCCTACTTCTACGACAACGCCCTGGGTGCCGTGGACGAGGTGGCCGCCGGTCTGCTCACCATGCCGGTTCCCGGCGACACCCCCATCCAGCAGGTGGCGCGGCAGGACCTGGGCCGTGTCGTGGCCGCGGTCGTCGCCGATCCGGACCGCTGGATCGGACAGCGGATCGAGGTGGCGGGCGACGATCCCACGCCGGTCCGGATGGCTGCGGAGATCGGGCGGGCCGCGGGTGGCACGGTCGCGTTCCGGCAGTCCTCGCTGGAAGACCTCCGCACCGCGAACCCCGATATGTTTGCCATGTACAGGTTCTTCGTGGACAGCGGTTACCAGGTGGACATGGCGGCGCTGCGGACACAGTTCCCCGCCGTCCCCTGGACCTCCTACGCGGCGTGGGCGGACGCACAGGACTGGCCGAAGCCCGCCTGACGCCCGCCCACGCGAACGGCCACTCCTACCAGGTGACGGCGATCCGTCGCGGGCTGCGGGAAGTGGTGCCCAGGTGCCACTCGACCTCTTCCGCGGGCGCGGCCAGACGCAGGCCGGGGAACCGGGCGGCGATCCGGTGCAGGGCGAGCTGGAGCTCCAGCCGGGCCAGCCAGGCCCCCAGGCAGTAGTGCGAGCCCGCCCCCAAGGCCAGGGTGGGCGCCGCCAGGGGTGCGAAGAGGTCGTCGAGCGGCCGGGGCGGAAACACATCGGGATCGCGGTTGGCCGCCCCGCAGTCGGCGAGCACCACCGAACCCGCCGGGATCGTCACGCCGCCGACCTCCGTGTCGAGGGAGGCGTGGCGCGCGGTCCCCCGGTCGTCACCGAGCGGAATCAGATGCAGCAGGCGCTCCGCCAGAGCCCCGGCGGCCTGTTCGTCCGCCCCAAGACGGGGCCAGACCTCCGGCCGTTCACCGAGCAGATAGAGCAGCGAATTGCCCAGCATCGTCATGGTGCTGTCATGGCCGCCGACGACCAACCCGCATACCAGATCGACGAGTTGTCCCTCCGGGATGCCGCCCTCCTCGTCGGCAGCCCTGACCAGCATGCTGGTCAGGTCCTCGCCCGGTGTGGCGCGCCGCTCGGAGAGCAGCTTCGCTCCGAAGGCGGCGAACTCCGACAGTGCGGAGGCCATTTCCTCCTCGGGGTGGGAGCCGTCGGAGAAGGCGTACTGACTCCAGTGGCGCAATTGCTCCCGGGCTTCGGTGTCGAGCCCCATCAGTCTGCTGATCACCGCGACCGGAAGCGGCAGGGTGAAGCCGGCCACCAGGTCCACCGGCCTTCCGCCGCAAGCGAGTTCATCCAGGCACTGTTCGACGATCGACTCGATCCAGGGCCGCCAGCGGGCGACGGCCCGCGGGGTGAAGGCACGCCGCATGGTGCGACGCAGGCGCAGATGGTCCTCGCCGTCCTGATTGAAGATCAGGTCGAGGCTGCTCACCAGCCCGGATTCGCCCGACAGCGACGGGGCGTCCGGCGGGTGCAGCAGTGCGCGCCCGAATCGGCTGTCGGTCAGGACCTTGCGGACGTCGGCGTAGCGGCTCACCAGCCAGGCCCGTGTTCCATCGGGTAACTCGACGGGCCGGGGCGGGCCGGGTGGGTCGAACGCCAGACGGTGCAGCGGGGGCATCTGCGGGCCGGGGCGGACGTGGGCATCGGCGTCGGCGGGGCAGGACACGGGACCTCCATGCTTGCGCGGGTACGGGCGGGATGCGGAGTCTGCGGGGCCGGCGTCAGAGTTCGACCAGCACCTTGCCCCGGCTGGCCCCGGTGTCCTGGTAGAGGCTCCGATAGGCGTCAGGGATGTTCTCGAAGCCGTGGTGAAGGGTGTGCCCGCAGCGCACCTCGCCCCGCCGGATCAGGCCCCCGAGCTCGTCGTGGAGCGCGCGCCAGTTCTCGTCGGTGAACCACTCCAGCGAGAAGATGCCCCGTACATGGGCGCGCGGGAACATGATGTACGGGAGCAGCCGGGGCCCCGTGACGTCACGGCCGACCTGGGTGGCCCACTGCCAGCACACGGCCACCTGGCTGTCGATGTTGAGCATGGAGAACACGGCGTCGGTGACGGTGCCGCCCAGATTGTCGAAGTACTTGTCGACGCCGTCCGGCGCGGCCCACAGCAGGGCGTCCCGTACGGCCTCGCTGTCGTCGCCGTGGCGGTAGACGACGACCGCGTCGAATCCCAGCTCGTCGAGGTAGTCCGCCTTCTCCGCCGTCGACGTGGTGCCCACCACCCGGGCGCCCGCGAGCTTGGCCAGCTGGCCGACCAGTGAGCCGACCGAGCCGGAGGCGCCGCTGACCACGACGGTGTCCCCCGGGCTGATCGACATGAACTTGGTCAGGGTGCCCCAGGCGGTCATGCCGGGGCCGCCCATGACGCTGAGCGCGGTGGGGAGCGGCAGCGCCTCGTCGTACCAGCCGGGGTCCAGGCGGCGGTAGGCCGGGAAGACCATCGGGAAGGTCCCGGTCTGCCACGGGGTGGGCGCGCCGTTGCTCACGAGATGGGTGCGCCAGCCGCCGAACCCCTGCACCAGATCACCGGGGCGATGGGCCGCCTGCGGACCCGCTTCCAGCACTTCCATGATCGAGTCGGCCCCCATGTGCGCACCGAGCGGGGTGTCCAGCGCGATGCCCTGGAGGTAGGGGTCCACCGATACGTAGCGCGTCCTCAGGAGCATCTCGTCCGGGGCCAGTTCGGTGTCGATCTCCTCCTCGACCTGCCCGTAGACCCTTTCGACGTCGGGAACGCCCTCGATGTGCTCGCGCACCACCCATTTCCTGGCCCTCATCCCGTTCCCTCTCTCTCGACGAGGGCCGGGCGGCCCTCTGCGACGGGCCGTGGCACCGGTCGCGGCCCCACCTCGATCACCCGGTGTGTCGGTGGCGGACCGCTCCGGTCGACGGACGCGGTGAACTCGCGCCCGTCGTCGCGGCAGACGAACTGCATCACGTGCCGGCCGGCCGCCGCGGCGCGGATCAGACCGCCCGTGGTGGCCCAGACACCGGACTGGTAGAAGTTCCGCAGCCCGGGCAGACCGGGGCCATGCTTCTTGACGAGCTCCTCCAGCGTTTCCCCGCTCTCCACGAACGGCTGCCAGCCGAGCACCGTGCCGTCGTAGTTGCCCGTGTAGCGGACCTGGGTGAGCGGGCTGGACACGTCGCGTACGGCGATGGCGTCCGAGATGCCGGGATGCTGTCGCTCCAGGAATGCCACGAGTGTCTCGCGGGCCCGGCGCTTGGCCGCGTAGTAGCCGCGGCCGTGGCGTACCGGAAGCGTATGGAGCTCCTTCCCGCCCCGGGTCCGGGTCGCCTGTTCCGGGCCCTCGTCCAGGGCACGCCAGGGGGCGATGTCACAGAAGTAGGTGACGTACGCGACGCTCGTCCCGGGCGGGGAGAGCTCGGGATAGTGCCTGTTGCGGAACTGGACGTTGATGCTGGGGTGCCGGATGCCGGTCAGTGCGGCCGCCTCCGTCTCGTCGAGCAGATAGGTGGTGCAGGGGTCGGCGTCGGGGAATTCCCGGCGCAGGCCGAGGAAGAGGGTGAAGTATCCCGGGAACACCATGCCGGGCTGTTCGATGGTCCGGGTGTAGAGGCGCTGGTACGCCTCGTTGAGATAGCGGCCCTTCAGCAGGTCCATCATCGTGGTGCGTCCGTCGCAGGCCGAGACGATGATGTCGGCGCGCAGTTCACGCCCGTCGCTGAGCCGTACCCCCACCGCGCGGTCGTCCTCGACCAGTACTTCCTCGACCTTGGCGTTGTAGGTCACCTCGCCGCCGAGCCCTCGGTAGCGCCGCTCGATCGACTCGGCCAGTCCGAGCGATCCGCCTTCGGGGACGCCTGCGGAGAGGTTGGCGTGCGAGGCGAGCTGGAAGTGGAAGGGCAGCACGGGGAAGGCCGGGTGCTTCTCGTACAGGATGAAGTTGAACGCCTCGCGCAGCAGGGGGTCCTTGAACCTGGCCGAGAAATCCGTCATGAGGACGCCGATGGATTTGCGCACGACGTTGAAGTACGGGATGAAGGAAGCCAGCATCCGCCAGCGCTCCATCGGCGGCATCAGGCCGACCGGTCTGAGGAAGGGATAGACGGCGAGGCATTTGCGGAAGGCGCGCAATTGTCTGCAGAATTCCCTGATCAGGGCGGAGTCGGCGGGTGAGAGCTCCGTGAGGTGGGCCTGGAGCCGGTCGGGGTCGGAGTAGAAGTACACCGCCCGGCCGCATCTTCCGCGCACGACGTTGAACACGTCGAAGTGCCGGACCTCCTTGCCCTGCAGCGCGCCGAGCTCCAGCCAGATCTGGTGCATCTCATTGCCGGGGCCGCTGCCCAGCAGCCAGCTGACGCAGGGGTCCAGCCTGAAGTCTCCGCGGTCCCAGGCGGTGCAGCAGCCGCCGGGCAGTTCGTGCATCTCCAGGACATGGGTCCGGTAGCCGTTCATCCGGGCGTAGCAGCCGGTGGAGAGACCGCCCAGCCCTGCGCCGATGATGATCATCGACTCTCGTTCGGTACGCGGCATGTCCCTGTTCTCCTCGGTGTTCATGTGCGGGTTTCACCACGCATGGACCACTTGTCGAGCTGGGGCAGCCGGCCCAGCTTCCCGGTGTGCCAGGGCTCGGTGCCTCGGCTCTCGGACGCCGTGAACCCGCGCCCCAGCTCGTCGCAGAGGTACTGGACGACGAACCGCCCGGTGGACGCGGCTCGGATCAGTCCGCCCATGCCGACCCACTGCCCGGCCATGGAGAATCCGCGCAGGCCTGGCAGGCGCATACGGTCCTTGCCGACCAGCTTGGCAGCGATGTCGTCGGCCTCGGAGAACGCCTTCCAGGCCAGGATGGAGCCGTCGTGGTTGCCGGTGTAGCGCCGGGTGGTCGCCGGGGAGGCGACATCGACCAGCTCGATGCGCTCCCCCACCCCTGGCAGCCGGCGCTCCAGGAATCCCCTGACGAAGTCGGCCACTTGGCGCTTCTTCTCGCGGTACTCCTTGCGGTCGGCGGCCCGCAGCTCCTTCCAGTACCCGAAGTCGCTGAAGTAGGTGCAGTGGACGACCGATCTGCCGGGCGGGGCGAATCCGTCCGAGTAGTCGGAGCGCAGCTGCACGACCACACTGTTCTGGAGCGCGCCGGGCAGTCGCTCGGCATCCTCCGGGGCGAGCAGATATGTGGTGCTGTGGGGACGGCCGGGGCCCAGCTCGCCCCGGATGCCGACGAAGGCGGAGACCACCGCGGGAAACAGGGCGCCGGGGCGGTGCAGCAGTTCGTCGTACAGCTTGTCGATCCGCGGTCCGGTGAACCGGCCCTCCAGAAGGCCGTGGATCGTGGTGTGGCCGTCGCAGGCCGAGACGACGTGGTCGGCGTAGTACCGCCTGCCGTTGCGCAGTTCGATGCCTACGGCACGCCCGTCCTCGACCAGGATCCGTTCGACGCGTGCCCGGTAGCTGATCCGGCCGCCCAGCGAGGTGTAGCGCTCCTCGATGGAACGGGACAGGCCCAGCGAACCACCTTGCGGGAAACCGGCGTTGTTGTGGTGGGCGCCGGCCATGTTGAACAGGTACGGCAGGAGCGGGAAGCCCTCCGGGTCCTGGAAGAAGATGTTGCGGAACGCCCGGCGGAGCAGCGGGTCCTGGAACCGGTCGGCGAACGCGTGCATCGGCGTCGAGGCCGTGCGCCAGAACAGCCGGAACGCGGGCAGGACGGTGCGCAGCAATGCCGCTCTCTCGCGTACGGTCCGCAGGGCGGGGGCGGTCAGGAACGGGTACAGCTCGATGTCGATGAACCTGCGCAGGTCCCGGCAGAACGAGCGGATCAGCCGGGCGTCGGCGGGCGAGAGTTCGAGCAGATGGCGTTCCAGCCGGTCGGGGTCGTTGTAGAAGGTCACGGAGCGGCCGGTCTCGTCGACGACCCGGTTGAACATCTCGAAGTTGGTGATGCTCTTGCCGTCGAGCGCCCCCAGTTCGCGCCAGACCTGGTTGGCCTCGTTGCCGGCGGCCGTGCCGATCAGCCACTCGATGCAGTAGTCGAAGATGTAGCCGTCGCGCGACCAGGCCGTGCAGCAGCCACCGGGCAGTACGTGCTTCTCGAAGATGCGGGTGTGCATCCCGTTCATCTGCGCGTAGCACCCGGTGGACATTCCCGCGACGCCGGCGCCGATGACGATGACCCGGGGGCCGTCGCCCTCCGCCCGGTCACGGGTGCTCCACTCGTCCTCCGCCTCATCGGGCATCGGGGCCCCCCTCCTGGAGGATGCCGCGCACCAGCTCGGCGTTGCGGGCCGCGTGCTTGGGGTCGAGCATGTCGGCGTGGATCCCGGAGCCACGCAGCACGGACGTGGCCGTGATCGAGCTGCCGTGCCAGGTGCCGCGTGCGTCGGCGGCGTAGAGGGCCGTCTTCTCCTGGTCGGTGACCACACTGACGGTCGCGGCGACCGTTCCGAGGTTCGGTGTGCGGCCGCTGAAGGCCAGGTACTCCGCCGCATGGTCCAGCGTCTCGCGGGCGACGGCGTCCGATCCGGTGTGCTTGCGCAGGTGTTCGGCCAGTTCCGCCTCGAAGAACTCGATGTGTTCGGGGCCGGGTACGTACGGTTCGAGGATGCGGTGCGAGTCCAGCACGATCACATGGGCGACCTCGCGTCCCCTGCCCTCCAGTTCCTTGGCCACCTCGAAGGCGAGGTTGCCGCCGAGCGAGTAGCCGAGCAGCAGGCAGCGGCCCTCGGGCCGGTCGGCCTCGACGAGGTCGGCGTACTGGGCCACCTTGTCCGCGCCGGGGACGTAGTTGAAGGCGATCAGCCGGTACTCGGGCAGCCTGGCGGCGAACTCCCGGTAGACGAGTCCGTGGCCGCCCGCCGGCGGGAAGCAGAACACGGTCCGTTCCTGATCACTGTTGAAGCTGAGGCAGGGCAGGTCGTCGAAGTCCGAGCCGGTGGCGATGCGCTCCAGCGACGCGGCCATCCCGTGCAGGGTCGTCACCCGGTACAGCAGGCTGACGGGGATGCCGACGCCGTACTCCTTGCGCAGCCGGTGGATCAGCTCGATCAGTTTGATGGAGCTGCCGCCGGCCTCGAAGAAGTCGTGTGTCAGCCCGGCCCGCTCCAGTCCGAGCAGTTCCTTCCAGTGCCGGGCCATGCTTACTTCGAAGGGTGTGCGCGGCTTCTCCTCGGGCTCGTCGTCCGCGTCGAACCGGGGCGCCGGCAGGGCGGCGTGGTCGACCTTGCCGTTGGCGGTCAGCGGCAGCTCCGGCAGGGTGACGAAGTGTGCCGGAACCATGTATGCGGGCAGCCGGTCGGCGAGGTGCCGGCGCAGCGCGCGCCGGTCCGGTACCGCTCCTTCGGCCGGTACGCAGTAGGCGCAGAGGACGTCCTCGCCCCGGGCGTCGGGACGCACCGTGACGACCGCGCGGACCAGGCCCGGCCACTGGGCCAGGTGGGCCTCGATCTCACCGAGTTCGATCCGGTGGCCCCGGAGCTTGATCTGGCCGTCGACCCGGCCGAGCAGATGGACCCGCCCGTCCGCGTCCCAGCGCGCCGCGTCCCCGCTGCGGTAGAGACGTACGGGGCTCGCGCCCGGCTCCCGGCTCAGGGTCCGGGTGACGAAACGCTGCTCCGTCAGCTCGGGGTCGCCCGCGTAGCCGAGGGCGACGCCGTCCCCACCGATCCATAGTTCGCCGGGCACCCCCGGCGGCACAGGTTCACCGTGCCGGTCGAGCACATGGAGTGTGCTGTTGCTCAGAGGCCGTCCGATCGGCACCGTCCGCCCGGGTTCCAGGTCGTCGACGGGCCCTTCGAAACAGGCGCTGTCGATGGTCGCCTCGGTGACCCCGTAGGAGTTGACCAGACGGGTCCCCGGCCCGCACAGCTCGTGCAGCCTGCGGTACTCCCCGGCCTTCCACACATCGGATCCGACGACCAGAAGACGCATGAAGTCCAGCCGCAGGCCCCGGCGTTCGCAGTGGTCCATGAGGCCGCGCACGACGGCGGGCACGAACTCCGCGCAGTCCACGCGCTCCTTGCGCATCGTGGTGTAGAGGCGCTCGGTGTCGAAGAGCAGATCCCGGTCGACCAGCACCAGGCTCCCGCCCGAGCACAGCGCACGCACCACGTCTCCGGTGAAGACGTCGAACGACGGGGCGGCCATCTGGAGGTGCACCCGCACATCGCGGTCCAGCCGGTACTCCTGGAGCCAGGCTCCGTACGCCGAGGCGAGGTTGCGGTGGCTGACCCGGACAGCCTTGGGGATGCCGGTCGAGCCGGAGGTGTGGATCACGTACGCGGGCGTGTCGGGGCCCACCGGGTGCTCGGCGCCTGAACCGGTCCCGCTCCGGTCGTCCGTTGCGGGCTCGGCCCCGTGCAGCTCGCGCAGCGTCAGTGTCGGAACCGGTAGTCCCGCCATCCGGTCGCGGCCCGCATCGTCCTCGGTGACGACCAGGGTGGCGCCCGCGGCCTCTACGGTCCGGGCGACGCGGTCGGCCGGATGGTCGGCCGGGACCGGGAGGTAGGCGCCGCCGGCTTTGAGGACCGCGAGCAGCGCGACGACGAGCTCGGGCGACTTGTCCAGGCAGAGCGCCACCACCGAGCCGGTGCCGGCCCCGGCGCCTCGCAGCCGCCGGGCCAGCTCTCCGGACCTGCGGTCCAGTTCCCCGTACGTCATCCGATGGGCCGTCCCGTGGGGCGTCGGAGCCGTGACGGCCACCGCGTCCGGGCGGCGGGCGGCGGCCTCACTGATCAGCCGGTGCACCGGCCGGAAGGCCTCCGTCTCGCCCGCTGCCGTGCCCGGGGGCGGCCCGGTGCGCCCGGCGCTGCTCCACTCGCCGACCAGCAGCTCGCGCTCCCGGGCGTCCAGCATCTCCAGCCGGGAGGTGGGCCGGTCCGCCGGGGCCCGGGTCATGCTGTCGAGCAGTGCGGTGTAGTGCGATGCCATCCGCCGCATGGTCTCCGGCAGGAAGAGGTCGGTGTTGTACTTCAGGACGCAGTGGAAGCGACGCTCCGCCTCGTCCTCGTAGACGGACAACGTCACATCGAACTGCCCCTCCTCCTCGGGGAGTTCGATGTACTGGAGCCGGTAGCCGTACTTCTCGGTGGCGACCTTGTGGGTGAGCAGGATGAACATGGCCTGGAACACCGCGGAGCGGCTGGGGTCGTGCTGCAGTCCCAGCTTGTCGACCAGCAGGACGAACGGGTACTCCTGGTTGTCCAGGCCGCCCAGCACGGTCGTACGGACCTCTTGCAGCAGCCGGGCGACCGAGGGGTCGCCGGACAGATCCGCGTGGAGTGGGAGCGGGTTGACGAAGTAGCCGTAGACGGAGGCGAACTCCTGCTCGGTCCGGCCGGTCACGGGGCTGCCCACGATGACCTGGTCCTGGCCGGAGTAGCGCTGCAGCAGAAGGTAGTAGGCGCCGAGCAGCACCATGAAGGGGGTCACGTCGTGCTGACGGGCCAGGGCGTGCACCCGGGCCGTCAGCGCGGTGTCCAGTACGAAGAACTCCGACGCCCCGTTGTGCGTCTGCACGGCGGGACGGGGTTTGTCGACGGGGAGCTCCAGGGTCGGGACCTCGGCCGGCAGGTGCGAGCGCCAGTAGTCGAGCATGCGCGGCGCGGCGGGCCCGGCCAGGAAGCGGTTCTGGGCGTTGAGGAAGTCCAGGTAGCGGGCGGTGACGGGCGGCAGCGAGGGGGCGTGCCCCTGGCGCAGCCCCTCGTACACCGCGAGGAGCTCCTCGATGAAGGTGAACGTGGAGATCGCGTCGGAGACAATGTGGTGCACCGCCTTCATGATCACCCAGCGGTCGTCGGCGCGCTTGAAGAGACGGAAGCGGAACAGCGGATCCCGCTCCAGGTCGTACGGCCTGCGGTACTCCGCGACGATCGTGCTGTGGATGTCCTCCCACTCCTGGTCCTGCACGTCGAACAGCGCGACGTCCGCGCTCGCCTCCGGCGACACCTGCTGCATGGGGGTGCCGTCCACGGTGAGGAAGTTGGTCCGCAGCGCGGGGTGGCGCGCCACCATGCAGCGGACGGCCTCGAACATGAGGTCGGGGTCGAGCTCGACCCGGATCTCGACCGCGCCGCCGATGTTGTACGCGTAGCCCTCGGGGTTGAGCTGCCTGAGGAACCACAGGGCCTTCTGGTTCTGCGTCAGCGGGTGGCGGAGTTCGTCCTCGAACACCTCCACCGCGGCAGTGTCGGCACCGCCGGCCTGATGAGCCACCAACTCGGCAAGGCTGTCATGAAGTTGGGTGATCAGCTCGACAACCGGAGTTCCGCTGAGCAGGGCCACCACGGGCGGGGCGACGCCGAGCTCGGAGCTGAGCCGGGCACGCAGCTCCATCGCCAGGAGCGAGTCGAGTCCCAGCGCGTTGAGCCCCGCCTGCGCGTCGATCCGCTCGGGCCCGGTCCGCAGCACCGAGGCGGTCAGCGCGATGAAACGTCCGGTGACCAGGGTCAGTCGTTCCACCGGGTCCGCTTCGCGGAAGGTGTCGAGGACGCCCTCACCCGGCCCGGTGGCCGTACCGGCGGGGGCCGCCTCCGCCAGATCGGCGACCAGTGAGGGCGGTGAGGCGTACCAGGCGAGGAACACCGGCCAGTCGACGACCGTCGCGACGAGCAGCTGGGCGCGGTCCTGACCGATGACGCGTTCCAGCACGGCCATGCCGACGTCAGGGGCGAGCGAGCTCATCCCGCGGTTGTGGAGGTAGTGGTCGACGAGCCCCAGCTCCTCGATCATGCCGGTGGCCCACGGGCCCCAGTCCACACTCAGCCCCGGCAGCCCGAGTGCCCGGCGGTGGTGGGCCAGTGCGTCCAGGAAGGCGTTGCCCGCGGCGTAGTTGGTCTGGCCCGCCGTGGTCAGCAGGGAGGCGATCGAGGCGAACAGCACGAAGTGGTCCAGCGGTTCGTCCCGAAGGTGGCGGTGCAGCAGGTAGGCACCGACGGTCTTGGGGTCGTGGGCCTCGGCGAACGTCCGGCGGTCCATGTCCCCGACGAGCGTGTCGCGGACCTGGCCGGCGAGATGGAACACGCCGCGGACCGGGAGCGGGTCGGTACGCCGGTGGGCATCCAGCCAGGACGTGAACGCGGCTTCGTCGGTGATGTCGAGCGGCGCCAGGACGACCCGCGCCCCGAGCGCCTCCAGCTCCTTGACGAAGGCGGTGGCACGGCCTTCGGCGGTGCCGGGGTCCAGGGCCCGCCAGGTGGAGCGCTCCGGCAGGACGGTGCGTCCGACCAGGATCAGACTGCGCGCCCCACGCCGGACGAGGGTCCGGCAGAGCAGCCGTCCGAGCGCTCCGAAAGCACCGGTGACCAGGTAGTTCCCGTCGGTGCGCAGTCGCAGCGGAAGGGGGTGCGTCAGCTGCTCGGCCTGCCGGATCCGGCAGGTGAGGCGGCCCGCGCCTCGCAGCGCGATCTCCTCCTCGTCGTCGGTCAGGAACTCACGCAGCAGCGCCCGGGCCTCGGCCCGGCGTCCGTCGTCGACGCACCGCGCGCCGGGGTCCAGGTCGATCAGCTTGCCGGGGTGGGAGAGCAGCTCCTGGTGCCGGAGCACCCGTCCGGCTCCCCACGCGGGTGCGCCCAGCGGCTCGACGGTTTCGCCGGGCGCGACGTTCTGCGCACCTCGGGTCACGATGTGCAGCCGGCCGGCCGCCTCGCGGCGCAGCAGCGTGCGGGCGAGCGCGATCAGCGAGTACGCCCCAGTGCCACTGTGCCGTACGAGGTCCTGCGGTGTGGCCTCGGCGAGGTGGGGCAGGTCGAGGTTCCACAGATGCACGATGTGGCCGACGGCTCCCCCGCCGCCGCTGCCTTCGCTGCCTTCGCCCAGGTCGGCGAAGAGCCGCTCCAGGTCCGTGGCGGATCCCGGGACGACCGTGAACCCGCCGCCTTCGCCGTCTCTTCGGTACGTGTCACCCGGGCGTACGAGGTGGCAGCGCTCGCCGCGCGTGGTGAGCAGGTCGCTCAGGGCGTCACCGAGGCCCTCGCGGTCGGCGAACACCAGCCAGTCGCCGCCGGTAGAGACGGAGCCGTCGCCGGAGCCGTCGCCGTCCTCGGCCGCTTCCTCGGCGGACCGGGAGGGGCTCTCGACCCAGACGGTCTCGGCGAGCCATGAGTCGATCGTGCCGAGGCCGACCGCCGTGGACGCCTTCTCCACGTCGGCTGCGTGGAAGCCGTGAATGCCGCCGAGGGGCTCGCCGCTCTCCGCGTAGAGGGTCATGTCCCCGACCAGCTCGTCCGCGTCGCCGCGGGTCACCGTCGCGTGCACCCAGATCGGCCGGTCCCCCACCGGGGCGAGGCGCAGCTCGTCGATCGACAGGGGAAGGCGGATCCCCGTCGTCCGCCGGTCCGGTTCGCCCACGCCTTCGGCTCCGGTGTCGGGCAGCTGCGTCGCCAGCAGCGACTGGAAGCAGGCGTCGAGCAGCACGGGGTGGATGTGGTGTCCGGCGGCGTCGTCACCGATCACCGTGGGCGGACGGAGCCGGGCGAGGACCTCTCCGGAGCCGATCCACACCTCTTCGATGGCCCGGAACGCCGGACCGTAGTGGTAGCCCAGGCCGGCGAGGGCCGCGTAGCAGTCCTCGCCGCCCAGCCGGCGCCGGGTGCGCGCCCGGAGTGCTTCGGTGTCGGCGGGGGGTCCGGCCGGGCGCGGCTGCCCCGAGCGCACGACGCCGCTCGCGTGCACCGGCCGGGCGCTCTCGTCCTGACTCGCCGACGCGATCGTGAACGCGGCGTTCTGCGAGGAGAGGGTCAGGCGTACGGCCCGGTCCTCGCCCTCGGGCAGGAACAGGGCCTTGCGGAACTCGATGTCCGTCAGGACGACATGGGTGCCGCCGGTCAGGGCGCGAACCGCCTGCGTGGCCATCTCCAGGTAGCCCGCCGCCGGGAAGACCACCGTGGACTGGATGCGGTGGTCGTCGAGGTAGGGCAGCCGCTCGGTGTCCAGTGTGGCGTGCCAGGTGGGCTCGGTGTCGTCGGTGCGGCGGCCCAGCAGAGGATGGTCGGCGCGGCCGAGACGGACCTGGGCGACGGGCGCGGGCTCCGTCCAGTAGCGGTCGCGTCGCCAGGGGTAGCGGGGCAGGACCACCGGTCTGCCCGTCGGGTGCAGGGTGTCCCAGTCGACGGGTACGCCGAGGTTGTGCAGCTCCGCCAGCGAAGCGGCGAAGCGCTCCGGTTCGTTCTCCTGACGGCGGATCGACGGCAGGGTCCGTGCGGCCGCTCCCCGGCTTTCGAGGCACTCGCGGATGGAGTGGCCGAGCACCGGATGGGGGCCGATCTCCAGGAAGAGTCCGTACCCGTCGTCGGCGAGCCGGTCGACGGCGGAGCGGAAGCGGACCCGGTGGCGGACGTTCTTCCACCAGTAGGACGCGTCCAGTTCGCTGCCGTGGGCCGTGCCTTCCTGCCCGGTCAGGTACACCGGAACCGTGGCCGCGCGGGGGTCGAGTCCCTCCAGCGAGGTGAGCAGTTCGTCCTTGATCGACTCCATGCCGGCGCTGTGGTACGGAACCTGGACCGTGAGGAACTTGTTGAAGACCTGCTCGGCCCGCAGCCCGTCCGCCAGCGCGGCCAGCGCGTCGCGGTCGCCGGCCAGGGTGACCGCCGAGGGGCTGTTGACCGCGGCCACGGACACCCGGTCCCCGAGCGCCGCCACCCGGTACTGCGCCTCCTCCTCGGGCAGGCTCACCGCGAGCATGGTGCCGGTGCCGGTCAGTTTCTGCTGGAGCCGGCTGCGGTGCACCACCACCTTCACCGCGTCCTCCAGGGTGTAGACCCCTGCCTCGTAGAAGGCGGCGACCTCCCCGGTGCTGTGACCGACCACGGCGTCGGGCCGCACGCCGTACTGACGCCACATGGCCGCGAGTCCCACCTGGACGGCGAAGTTGGCCGGCTGTGCGAGCCAGGTCTCGCCCATGCGCGACCCGGCTTCGTCGGCCTTCATCTCCTCGATGAGGGACCAGCCGGCGATCGAGCGGATGGCCCGGTCGCAGCGGGTGACCGCGTCCCGGAACGTCTCGTCGCTCTCCAGCAGTTGGCGGCCCATCCCCCACCACTGCGGTCCCATGCCGGTGAAGACCCAGACCAGGCCGCGCTGTTCGGCTTCGAGCTGCCTGCCCTGGACGACCCCCGGGTGCGGTTCGCCGCGCAGGAAGGCGGCGAGTGCCTCGTCCAGCCCGGCCCGTGAGGAGTACACGACGGAGAGCCGCGACTCCAGGTGCTGACGGCGGTGGGCCAGTGTGTGGCCCAGGTCGGGAAGGGACACCCCGGGCCCGTCGACGCCTGCCAGCTCGCGGCGGATGCCGGCCGCCACCTCCGGCAGGGCCTCCGGGGCACGGGCGGTCAACGGGAGGACGTTCCAGGCCCGTTCGCCGGTCGCGGCCGGGGGCGCGCCCCGCTCCGGTGCCTGTTCCAGCACGACGTGCGCGTTGGTGCCGCCGAATCCGAAGGAGTTCACCCCGGCCCGTGCGGGTCCTTCGTGCTGGGGCCATGCGGTCGGCTCGGTCGGGATGCGGTACGGGGAAGAGCTCTGGTCGATGGCGGTGTTGAGGTTCTCCAGGTTGATGTGGGGTGGGATGAGGCGGTGCTTGAGGCAGAGCACGGTCTTGATCAGCCCGGCGATACCGGCCGCCGATTCGGTGTGCCCGATGTTCGTCTTCACGGAGCCCACGTAGCAGGGGGCGTCCGGCCGGCGACCCTCGGCCAGCGCCCGGCCGAGTGCGTTCGCCTCGATGGGGTCGCCGACGGGCGTGGAGGTGCCGTGCGCCTCCACGTACTGGAGGTCGCCGGGCGTGATGCCGGCTTCGCCGCAGACCCGCCGGATGAGCGAGACCTGGGCGTCCGCGTTGGGCACGGTGATGCCGTTGGTCCGGCCGTCCTGGTTGACGCCCGCGCCGAGGATCACCGCGTGGATGGGGTCGCCGTCGCGCAGGGCGTCGTCCAGCCGCTTGAGCGCGACCAGACCGACGCCCTCGGCCCGTACGTAGCCGTTGGCGGTGGCGTCGAAGGCGCGTGAACGGCCGTCGGGCGAAAGGAATCCGCCCTTCGTCTCGGCGATGGTGTACTGCGGCGCCATGTGCAGCAGGACGCCACCGGCCAGCGCGAGATCGGTCTCCCTGTTGTTGAGGCTCTGGCAGGCGAGATGCACCGCCACCAGCGAGGAACTGCACGCGGTGTCGATCGAAAGGCTGGGCCCGCGGAAGTCGAAGCAGTACGAGAGTCGGTTCGAGACCATCGTCATCATGGTGCCGGTGGCGGTGTGGGCGGCGAGTGACGAGAATCCCAGGTCGGAGAATTGCAGGATCTTGTAGTCCAGCGTGAACGCACCGACGAACACTGCGGTGTTGCTGCCGGCGAGCTCCGCGGGCCGCTGGCCACCGTCCTCCAGTGCCTCCCAGGCGACCTCCAGCAGCTTGCGCTGCTGCGGGTCCATGTGGTCGGCCTCGCGCGGGCTGATGCCGAAGAAGGCGGGGTCGAACTCGTCGAATCCGTCGATGTATCCCCCGCGTCCGCCGATCAGACGTCCGGGTTTCTCCTTGTGTCTGCTGCCGAGGCTGCCGACGTCGTAGCGATCGGCCGGTGTCGGTGTGATGCAGTCCTTGCCCTCCATGAGATTCTGCCAGTACGCGCGGTGGTCGGACGCACCGCCGGGCAGTCGGCACCCCATGCCGATGATCGCTACTTTGTCGCTCACAGAGGCACTGTTCACGTCGGGCAAGGCTGTACTCCTAGAGTCGTGGCGCCGCGGCACGGCATATGTGAAGGGCAGTTCAGGCAGAGCCGGTCCCGGGCCCCTTCGCGCGGCGCAAGGGGTGGAGAAGGCTGGAAACGATCTCCCCGGTACGAGGGAAGGACGCGGGGTCGCCCAGGCCGACCGCGACCGGTTCACGGCCGGGCCGCCAGGTGTAACTGCCGAAGAAGTGGTCCCAGATCGACAGGTCCGAGCCGTAGTGGCCAGCCTCGGACAGTTCGGTGCTGTGGTGCAGACGGTGCTGCTCGGGGCTGGCGAGAACATGGTTGAGCCGGCCGATGCGCACGTCGATGTTGGCGTGGACGAAATAGCCCTGGGCGGCCACGAAAAGACCCACGACGAGCACCGAGCCACGGGAGAAACCGACCAGGGCCAGAGCCAGCTGAACGGTTCCCTGCGCGAGCACGATATCAAGTACGTGATTGACGCCGTTATTGGCGACGTTGACCTTTTCCGGCACATGGTGCACACCGTGCACACGCCAGAGTATCGCGTTGGTGTGACCGAGCCTGTGCACCAGATAACTGGCCAGTGAACCGGTCAGCAGAGCCGCGGGGATTTCCGCCCAGAGAGTGAGTGCCGGCTCGCTCGGCGACACCACGGAGACGACTGCGGAGACCAGATATTGCGCAAAGGCACTGGCCACCATCGTCAACACGAAATAGATGCCGTACCAACGCCACTCACCGGCGTTCGGGTGCCAGGACCGCCGGTGCGGAATCAGGCGTTCGAGCGCCGTGAGATAGGAAATGACTCCGAGCAGGAAGAGCGGGCTCACACGGTCGGGATCCCAGTCGAGATACAACGCCGCCACGGCCACCGAAACCGTACCCACCAGCAGGAAAGGGTACGCCGATACGCGCATGACAGCGCGCACGGAGGGCATCGGGGCCTCTTTCCTCCGGACCCGACCGGAATTCACCTCCGGATCACCGCCGGGCAGCGGCTCGCAACTTTCCACTCAAGCACCTTCACGAAAGGAACCAGCACGGAAGCGTGCACGGCAAAGCGCACGGACCGTGAAGGAGAAACTGATGACTACCTGCGGACGCACGGGACCGGGGCGCCGGACGCCACCTGTCACGTGCGGGGAATGTGGGATGAAGTGTGGTGCGAGCCGTCTCCTGGGCCCCGCGGACCCCAGCTGCTGTCGCCGGGGGCCCGCTCTACTAATTTTTCCCTACTCGCCGACCTCAACCGTCGAATTCAAGCCTCGTCGCGATGCCCGGCGGCGGGGGTGGCACCCATGGAAAGAATAACGACTGACACCCGGATCGACCGGTCCACCGTGAATATGAATTACTAATAACACTGACGAGTGTTCTCGATTTTCCGGGCGCCGCTCCCCGGACGGCGAGGAACGGCAGGGAAAGCCCGCGTCCGCGCCTGGACGCTCAGGCCACCAGGGGCCGGTCCTCGGGTGTGATCGGGGCCGGAAGCACCGTGGAACCGCTCAGGTAGCGGTCCGTCGCGGCGGCGGCGGACCGCCCCTCGGCGATGGCCCACACCACGAGGGACTGGCCCCGCCCCGCGTCTCCGGCAATGAAGATCCCTTCGGTCCGGGCGTGCGCCGCCCGCCCGGACGGCTCCCTCGTCTCGGCCCCGAAACCGTCGTTCCGGGCGAAGTTCCCTCGTTCGTCCAGTGTGAGTCCGAGCTGTCCCATCAGCCCGGTGCCGCGTTCGGGGCCGTAGAAGCCGAGGGCGATCAGCACCAGGTCCGCCGGGATGCTCCGCTCGGTCTCCGGACGGGGGCTCCTGCCCTCGGGTTCCACTTCCGCGAGGCGCAGCGCCCGCACCCGTCCGGAACGGTCGCCCTCGAAGCGGAGAGTGGCCGAGGCGAAGAGCCGCGGATCCTTCCCCTCCCGTCCCCGGGCCTCCTCGTGGGCATGGGATATCCGGTAGACCTTCGGGCGGACGGGCCAGGGCTCGCTGTCGCGCCGGGTGTCGACGGGCTCCGGGTTGATGTCCAACTGCACTATGGAGAGGGCCCCTTGGCGCAGTGCGGTACCCATGCAGTCCGAGCCGGTGTCCCCTCCCCCGACGATCACCACGTGCTTGCCCTCGGCGGTGACGGCGGGCACTTCGCAGTCGCCCTCGGTGACGCGGTTGGCGAGGGTCAGGTAGTCCATGGCCTGGTGAATGCCCCGCAGCTCACGGCCGGGGACGGGCAGTTCCCGTTGCCCTCGCGCGCCGACCGCGATCACGACCGCGTCGTGCCGCTCGGTGAGTTCGGCGGCGTCGAGGTCGTTGCCGATGTCCGCCCCGGTGCGGAATTTGGTGCCTTCGGCCCTCATCTGCTCGATGCGGCGGTCCAGATGGCGCTTCTCCATCTTGAACTCGGGGATGCCGTAGCGGAGCAGTCCGCCGATACGGTCGGCACGCTCGTAGACGGCGACGGTATGGCCGATTCTCGTGAGTTGCTGGGCCGCTGCCAGACCCGCGGGTCCGGAGCCGACGACGGCGACGGTCTTCCCGCTGAGCCGCTCGGGCGGCCGCGGTGACGCGTACCCGCGTTCCCAGATCTGGTCGGCGATGGCCTGCTCGACGTTCTTTATGGTCACCGGATCGGCGTTGATGGTCAGCACGCAGGCGTCCTCGCACGGTGCCGGGCACAGCCGGCCGGTGAATTCCGGGAAGTTGTTCGTGGCGTGCAGCCGCTCGGCGGCGGCCCGCCAGTCGGCCCGTCCGGCGTAGGTGTTCCACTCGGGGATGAGGTTTCCCAGCGGGCAGCCGCTGTGGCAGAACGGGATCCCGCAGTCCATGCAGCGCCCGGCCTGCTCGGACACGAGCGGGAGCCGCGCCTGTCCCGCGTAGACCTCGTTCCAGTCGCGCAGCCGTTCCTGCACCGGTCGTGCGGGGACGGGCCGGCGGGGGAACTTGAGGAAGCCGTGCGGGTCGGTCATGGCCGCCTCCATCACTCACTCGCGATGTGCAGGCGTTTTTGTCAGCGTACGCCTGCTTCACCGGCCGGCCCAGCGTGCCGGTGCCACCCCGTCGGTCCGGCCGGAACGGTTACCGGCGGGTCGCGCGGCGGTGCACTGCTGGTATGGACATGACCAATCGCCCTGGCTAATCTCGAAGTTGGTCTAGACCTAGTGGGGTGGAGCGCGCCCCACTCGTCTCGCAGCGCCCCCACACCTCCCTCAGGAGCGAAGCATGCGCAGAAGGATCACCTCGTTGTTACTCGGTCTCGGAATCGCCGGGGCCTCCCTGCTCGTCACCTCCGGCAGCGCACAGAGCCATGGCTACACCGACGCCCCCATCAGCCGTCAGCAGCTCTGCGGCAACGGCACCGTGCGCAACTGCGGCCAGATCCAGTGGGAGCCGCCGAGCGTCGAAGGCCCGAAGGGCTTCCCCGCCCGCGGCCCGGTCGACGGCACCATCTGCGCCGGTGGCAATGGCCGGTTCTCCGAGCTCGACGACCCGCGTGGCGGTGCCTGGCCGGCTACGCAGGTGACCGGCGGGCAGAGCTACACCTTCCGCTGGCGCATCGAGGCCCGGCACGCCACGACCGACTTCCGCTACTACATCACCAAGGACGGCTACGACCCCGCCAAGCCGCTCACCCGGGCCGACCTGGAGCCGCAGCCGTTCCTGACCGTGCCCTTCGGCGGCCGGCTGCCGGGGTCCACCGTGACCCATGCCGGAGTCCTGCCGCAGAAGTCCGGCAAGCACCTGATCCTCGGCGTCTGGACGATCGCCGACACCGGCAACGCGTTCTACGCCTGCTCGGACGTCACCTTCTGAACCCGGTACGCATCCGCACGGCCCCGCTGCCCGGGGTGGGCACCGCCCCGGGCAGCGGGGCCGTCCGGGGGGCGCCAAGGGCCTCGGTGATCTGGCGGGTGGTCTGCGCGGCGATCCGGGGGTCGCCGGCGGCGTACGCGGTGTAGGCGTTCAGGCCGGTGGTCAGCGCCCAGCCCCGCCCCCGGGTCCAGGTGGCCTCGTCCACGCCCAGCGCCTCGCGGAAGACGGTCCGGGCGCCCGCGGACATCAGGGTGAAGGCGATGGTCAGATCGCAGGACGGGTCGCCGACGCCGAGCCCGCCGACGCCGATGACGGCGCTGAGCCGGCCGGCGGTGGTCAGCAGGTTGCCGGTGTGGAGGTCTCCGTGGAACCAGACCGGCGGACGGTCCCACCCGGGCGCGCCGAGCGCCGCGTCCCACAGTTCGGTCATGGCCGCCGCGTCGAACGTGCCGGAGGCCTCCGCGATGGCGGCCCGGGTCGCACCGTCCCGGTCGGCCGGCGACTGCACGGCCAGGCCCTCGCGATCCTCCCCCGGCTCGGTCCTCTGGAGCGCGGCCAGGAACCCCGCCGGCCCGACGGCGGCTTCGGCCGAGTCCGCCAGGCCCTCGACGGTCGCCACCTCGCCGTCCAGCCAGCGGGACACCGACCAGGGCCACGGGTAGCCGAAGTCCGGCTCCCCCACCGCCATCGGCACGGGGACGGCCAGCGGCAGGCGCGGGGCGAGCCGGGGCAGCCACACGGACTCCTTGAGAGCCTGCCCGACCGCCCCTGCGTGCCGGGGCAGCCGGACGGAGAGCCGCTCGCCGAGCCGGTGGATCACATGCTCCGAGCCGGCCCGGTCGAGCGGCCTCAGCGGCAGCCCCGCCCACCGGGGGAACTGTGTGTCGACCAGACGCCGGACGAGTGCGGTGTCGATCGCGGGGTGGATGTCCGTCGTTCGCCCGGCGGTCAAGACCGGCTCCTGCCTGCGGCCCGCTCGGTACGGCGGGCGGTGCCGGTCATCACAGCGTGCCCGGCACTCGCCTGTCGAGCCGTTTTTTCCCCGCCGGTCTCACTGCGGCGTCGCGACTCCGACGCCGTTCACAGGGCCCTCGACGAACACCGGGAACGGGTCCGCGGCCAGGGTGAACCGGCCGTCCGTCGGCTGCCTGACGGTACGTCGGCCCCAGGAGCCGACCAGGGTGACCGGACCGGTCGCGGACACCGTGAGGTCACGGGCGGCGGTGGCCCGGACCACGCGGGTCGTGCCGCTGCCGGTGAAGCGGATCGAGTCGGCCGGTGCGGAGAGGCCGTCGGTGCCCGCGTAGGTCCTGCCGCCGGGCATCCGGGCTGCCACGGCCTGGACGACCGCGGCCGGTTCGGGGGCGTTGGCGGTGACCGGGACGGGGTTCGCGGTGGTGGCGGTCACGGGCTGCCGGAGCATGCCGAAGTTCTGTTCCTTTTCGGAGGGGTCGCTGCCGTCGTCGACCAGGTCGTACCAGTAGACCCGGGTCACACCGTCGGCCGGGCCGATCGCGTGGAGCCGGATCAGGCCGGCTGATCGCTTCCGGCGCCCGGTTCGGCGCCGTCTTCTGCGGCAACGACCAGATCGTGCTCGGCGCGGAGTCGGTCCTGCTGGAGTCGGGGAGACGAGTCCCGGACGATGTCGCGCTGGTCGGTGTGAACAACTGGGAGTACGTGATCAGCGGCCAGCACACCCGTCATCTCACCGCCGTCGACATGGGGTTGGCGGGATCGGGCGCCGCCGCCGCGGCCCAGGTGGCCGACGGACGGGACTCACCCGGGATGCACGCCCACCCGTACACACTGGTGGTCGGCGCGACGAGGGCCGGGAATCGGTCCGGGATCCGAGCCGGTCGATCCTCCGCCGGTTCCCGGTCCGTCCCCCGGCAACCGTCCCGCGGTCATTCGGCGGCGGCGAGTCGGGCCTGTGGCTGGACGGTGACCAGCGCGATCCCGCCGCAGCACACCGCGAGGAGCAGCAGCTCGGCGGGAGAGGGGGCGGGCGCGGTGTCCAGCGCCCAGTCGCCCAGTCGGACGGTGAAGGGAACGGCCAGCTGCACGGCGGCCGTGAAGACCGGACCGCGGACCAGGATGAGCCGGTGCTGCACCAGGTAGGCGGGTGCGTAGACGGCTGCGCCCAGCACGACGATGCCCCCGGTAGCGGCGGGGGTCGGCGGGTGGGCGATCAGCGCGGGCAGGGCCATCGGGAGCAGCAGACAGGTGGCGGCCGCGAGCAGCACGGGCAGCACGGCGAGCGGCGGCAGTCCCGACAGCCTGGCCCGGTACAGGAATCCGTAGACGGCGAAGGCCACGGTCGCCGCCGCCACGAGCAGCAGCCCCGCCCCGTCCGCATCACCCGCGTCCGCGCCGAGCGCCGCGTACCCGGCGGCCGCCGCGCAGGCCAGCACCGCCCCCGCCGCCTTGCGCGGCCCGGACCGTTCGGCGAAGAACAACGCGCCGACCGCCACCGAGGCGCACGGCATCAGCGCGACGACGAGATTGGTGAGCGAGGTCCCGATGCGCGGGATGGCGAGGAGGGTTCCTGCCGCGTACCCGGCGAATCCGAGCAGGCCCAGCAGCCACACGGTGCCCGGCCGGGCGGCGGCCCGGCGCAGGTCGGCCCGGCCGTCCGCGGTGGAGACGGCGACGGCGGTGAGCACCGCGCAGCACACGGCGGTCCGGCCCACGGCGACGATCAGCGGATCGGTTCCGGTGACCAGGGCACCGGAGAGCAGCCAGGTTCCGGAGAGCAGCAGGACGAGGACGGCCGGCATCGCGTGGCCCTTCCGTGGGTGGCGGAGGAACGGCGAGAGGGGCGAGGGGCGTGGCGTGGCCGGACTCGCTGATCCCGCACGGCCCTCCTCCGCACCGTCACTTTCCTGTAGGCGCCAACTATAACGACGGGTGCCGTCTCCACCAGGGTGCGTGGCCTGCTCGTCCGCGTCACTCGGGCCAGGCGGAATCCAGAATGGTGTCCACGAAGTTGGCGCGCTCGAACCCGGGCACGTAACGCTCCAGGACATCGGCCTTCACATTGCCGAACGTGGTGGCCGGCTTGGCCTCGATTCCCTCGGTGAAGGCCTTGAGGATGCGCCGCTTGAAGTCGGGGCGCGGGTGCAGGGCGACGATCGCCGCCCGGTCCGCCTCGCTGATGTCGTCGTACCCGATGCCCAGCACGTCGTACTCCACACCGGCCGTCACCAGTGCGACCTCGGGTTCCATGAACGACGGGATTCCCGGCGTGGTGTGGAGCGCGATGGCCGTCCAGACGCGCCGGACGCTGTCCTCGGGCACCCCGTGGCTCTGCAGGAACCGCCGCGCTTCGTCGGCGCTGTCCACCTCGAACCGGCGCCCGCTGCCGCGGAATTCCTCGTTGAGGCCGAGATCGTGGAACATGGCCGCTACGTAGAGCAGTTCCGGGTCGAAGCTCAGCCCGCCCCGGTGTCCCCGGAGTCCGCCGAAGAAGTAGACGCGGCGGGAGTGGTGGTAGATCAGGTCGTCGGTCGTGTCACGCACCAACTGGGTTGCCGCCGCGGCCAGTGCGGTATCGGGAACCGGCGGGGCGGTGGACGTGGGGATGCCTGCGCTGTCGGGCATGACGACTCCTTTGTCGTACGGCACTTCGGCCTTGCGGCCCTGATCCGCCGGGCAGGCCCTATTCCCTGACCGCCGTGGAGAGATGGAGATGGGCCAGGTCGTGCGGGACCGGTCCGTCGGGGCGGAAGAGCGGTGCGCTCTCGCCGTCGGCAGCCGTGGCCGGCGCGTCCGTGAGGCGGAGGCGGGTGCGCAGCCGTCCGTAGAAGTCGTTCGGGCCGAGCCTGATGACCCGCAGGCGGCGCGGTGCCGCGTACACGCCGAGCCAGTCCCCGGCGGCCAGTACGCCGCGCAGCTGGCCGTCGATGGTCACCGCGCCCTGTCCCGAGTGCGGCAGGACCCGTACCGCGATGGGTTCGTCGGCCGCGGCGACCACGGTGCGGTCGAAGGTCATGTGTGCCGCCACGGGCGTGAAGAGGACGGCGTCCATGCGCGGTGAGACCACCGGACCGCCCGCGGCGAAACTGTAGGCGGTCGAGCCGGTGGGGGTGGCCATGATGACCGCGTCGGCGGAGTACGAGGCGAGGAGCCGGCCGCCGATGTAGACGCCGAGGCTCACCTGCCGGTCGCGGGCGAGCTTCTCCACGACGACATCGTTGAGTGCGGTGACATCCAGCGCAACGCCCCAGCCCTCCGCCGCGGCCTCCTCGTCGAGGGCGATCTGCGGTGGCGGCAGCATGGGGCGCTGTCCGTAGCCCATCAGGGCGTCGATGTCCGGGGGCACTTCGAGTACGCGGGAGGCTCGCATGGTCAGGGTCATGCGCTCCTCGACCTCCGCCCGGCCCCGGTGGACGGCGTCGAGCGCCCGGACCACGTCCTCGACGGGTACCTCGGTGAGGAAGCCGACGCGGCCCAGATCGATCCCGAGGACGGCTCCGTCGTTCTTGGCGGCGATCCTGGCGCCGCGCAGGAACGTCCCGTCGCCGCCGAGCGTCACGATGAGATCGGGGTTGCCCGCGACATCGGCTTCCTCGCGCCCGCCGCGTCTGCGTTCGTCGTCGCGCCACACGTCGAGGTCCGTGCACGGGATGCCCTCACGGGCACACCAGTCGCGTACGACTCCCGACGCGACGACGGCTTCGGGACGGCCCTGGTGAACGACGACTCCGACGCGCTCGACACTCATCCCGCCACGACTCCCCGTGTTCCGACGACGTCCCTCACTCCACTGTGAGGGCATCCGGGGTGTCTTCGCCCGTCGGCGGCCGCTCTTCACCGACGGGCCGGACACCGCGCGGAACACGTCCGGGGAGGGTCAGGAGTGCGCGTCCTCCGGGATGCTGACCAGCCAGCGGGTCTCCCGGCGAGGCCGCAGGTAGAGCGCCCAGTAGAGCGTGGCGACCGCTGTGATCCCGCCGGTCCACAGCAGGTACTCGGTCTCCTGCTGGGTGAGGATGTACGTCAGCACGGCGATCAGCAGCACGGGGATCGCGGGCCACAGCGGCATCCGCCAGGCCGGTGTCTCCCGGTGCGTGCCGCGGCGGCAGAGCAGGGCCGCGACCGCGACCAGCAGGTACATGGCGGTGACGGACACACCGGTGACGCCGTACAGCGTGTCGAGGTTGACGAAGCAGAGCGCCGCGCCGGGGATGCCGACGAGCAGGGTCGCCACCCACGGGGAACCGAACCGGCCGAGCCGGGCCAGAGCGTTGTTGATCGGTGCGGGCCAGGCCTTGTCACGGGCGGAGGCGAAGAGCACCCGGGAGTTCTGGATGACCATCACGATGCCCGCGTTGATGATCGCGAGGGCCACGCAGAGGCTGACGAAGGTGCCGACGGCCGAGTTGGACCAGGCGGCCACCATCGTGTTGAGGTCGCCCGAGGTCAGGGCCTCCAGGTCCGGGGCGCCCAGGGTGATCGCGATGACCGGGACGAGGATGACCGCGGTGGAGATGGCGAGGGTGGCGAGCACGGTGCGGGCCACGTTGCGCCGCGGGTTCTCCAGTTCCTCGGAGAGGTAGACGGCCGTGGAGAAGCCCTGGGTGATGAAGAGGGCGATCGCGAGCCCGGAGACCACCATCATCGCGGTGACGGTCGAGCTCGTGCCGCCCGACGAGGCGACCGACCCGTGCACCAGCGCCGATCCGCCTCGTTCGGAGTGGGCGAAGCCGAGAACGGCGACGACGCCTGCCGCGATCACTTCGAGTACGAGGAAGATCCCGGTGATCCACGCGTTGGCGCGCAGGTCGAGGAGGCCGGCGAGGGTGGCGAGCAGCATGACGCCGGCGCCCGCGACGGGGGCCGGAATGTGCACGATGGGTGCGAGGTAGTCGGCCGTTCCCATGGCGATCACAGGGGGAACGATCATCACGACCAGCAGCGAGAGCACGAAGACGAGCCACCCGGCGAGCCGCCCCGCCATGGTCGACACCATGGCGTACTCGCCGCCGGCGCTGGGGATGAGCGTGCCCAGCTCCGAGTAGCAGAAGGCGACCGCGATGCAGAGCAGCGAGCCGATGGCGATGGTGAGGGCGGTGTACGTGCCGAGGGTGGAGAACAGGTCCGGTACGACCACGAAGAGGGTCGAGGCGGGCGTCACGCAGGAGAGCGTGAGCAGTGTGCCGCCCACGACGCCGATGGAACGCTTGAGCTTCTGGGGAGTGGGGCCGGTCGCTGGGGCGAGCGCCTGGGGAGCGCTGAGCGTGTCGGTCATCGTGCGGTTCCGATCAACAGGTGCGGTGTCTGAGCACGGGAGCGGTATCGCCTCCAGACGAGGACGTGGTGAGTGGTTTCGTCGCTCCCAGCGCGATATGCAATCCCGACGTGTTCCGCAGGTCAAGAGGCGTTCACCTTCGGAATTCGTTGTTCCGATGGCCAAATTCGACGGTTTGGCGTTAACAACGCGTCATAGTCCGGGGATCGGGGGGTGCGGGAACCGCAGCCCGGGCCGATGGAAAGTTTCGCCCGTATCCAGCATCCGGAAGGCGGGACGACCTCCCGCACGGACGGGGCGGGCGGGGCGCGGGGCCGGAGTGGCGAGCCCGCGGGTCGCGCATCCGCGGTGTTGATGCCAGCCTGGAGTCATGGCTTGGGCGTCATGGACGACTCGCGGTGTGTTCTCCGGGCACGGTGGCGTGCTGACGGAAGAGGTCGGCGTCCTGTCCGGGGACCTGACCGTGCACACGACCTGGGCGGAGGACACGGCCCAGGTCACCGTGCAGTACACCGGTGCGATCGACTGGTTCACGATGTCGGGCAGCCCCGTCGCGTGCCCCTCGGAGGAGGACAGCCGTCGCCTGCACGACGCGGTGGTGCAGGCGGTCCGGGCCGGGTCGGCGGCGACCGTTCCCGTGATGCCCCGCTCGGGACCGGCGAGGCCGACGCAGCGCGCCCCGGAGTGAGGATCCCGCGCGGACGAACGGATGCCGCGAGACGCCGGCGCGGCAATGAGATGGTCGTGCGACTGCCGTGCTGCACCGTGGGCCGGATCGCCCTCCTCGGCGACGCCGCCCATGACATGACCCCGAATTCCTGCCAGGGGCCCTGCCAGGCGCTGGAGGACGCGGCGACACCGGCCGCCGCGCTGCGCGCCGGACCCATCGTCGAGCCGGCGCTCGGTCGCTACGACGCCGAGCGCCGGCCCCGCAGCCAGTCGGCCGCCCGTCCGCCCGCCGGGCCGCCGGACGGGTCAGCGGCTGTCCCGTCCGGCGGCCGTCGCGCTGCGGAACACGTCACTGCGACTCGCGCCGTCCCGCGTCACCGTCGGCACGATCCTGTGCCGTGCCGACCGGACGCCCCCGCGGCCGGGTTCCGTACCTCAGTAGGCCCCGAAGACGTTGTCGATGGAGCCGTACCTGTCGGCCGCGTAGTTGCACGCCGCGGTGATGTTGGCGACGGGATCGTAGGCGTCCATCGCCGTGCCGGGCACGTGGTAGGCCCGGAAGGTCGGGTCGATGATCTGGAGGAGACCCTTTGACGGTGTTCCTGCTGCGGCGTTCGAGTCCCAGTTGTTGATGGCCCGGGGGTTGCCGGAGGACTCGCGCATCACATTGCGGTGGATGCCGTTGTAGCTGCCGGGGATGCCGTGCTCAGCCATGACGGCCAGCGACTCCTTGATCCAGCCGTCCAGATTGTTGGTGTACGCCGCGGGCTGCGCTGCGGGCGCCGCGGCGCTGACGGACTGTACTGGCGCAGCCGAGGCCGTGGCGGCGCCGGTCAACGGCAGCAGGAGGGCGGCCGCACCCGTACCCGCGGCGATGAAGCCCCGGGTCAGCGAGGTGGACCTGAGACGACGGTACGTACGCGTTGCGGACATGCTGGATTCCTCTCCGTCGCCTGCGAGGTGAGCTGTCGGGTTCAGGCTGGAGATGCCTGGCCGCGCTGAGCGCGGCTTCACCCGAGCCGTTCCGGATACCGGGCCGGCGGCTTATCTGGGTCCCCCGCTCCTGCCGTACACGAGTGGGTCGGATGTCCGGGCGGCGGCAGGATTCGGCGTTCCGTCCGGATTGACGGTGACCGTAGGCGAGAGGAACCGAAAGGGACAAGACCCTGATTTCCGCACGCAATTCACTTACAAGATCAAGACATTGGAATTGTGGTAATCCAGCTCACATCGAGCGCGCCTCCCCCCTTGCACGGGAAGGGGTCCGCATCATGTGACGCGACTTCGAGGGAATGGGAAGTGACTCGCGCCACGAATTCACAAAAGGTGCAATTCACCCGGCACTCCAAAGGGGCAATTCGCCTGAACCACCCACAATGGGACGGACATACCGCGACGGAGGGCTCGCACAGCCGGCCCCGCCCGACGCCCGGAGGCATTGCCATCCCTCCCTCCCCACCGTTATGGTTCTGATGTCCTGTTGTCTCCGATAGAGGTGGACGTTGCGCATCTGAGGTTCGCGAACATCACGCCGTACGGCACCGCCCGTACGTCTGTCACGCCGTAGCAGTGCTCCGCACTGCCCGTGACCCCGCGTGGATGCGACCTCGGTGCATGAGCCGTCCCTCGATCTTCGGGACCGCCGTACCCCCCTCCGCTGCCCGGTCGCCGCGTGGTGCTCGCATACGAAGCCCCCACTCACCGCGCTTGCGAATGCGAGGAACACCATGGCGACACCCACCACCCCCGGCGCTTCCCTCACCTGCTCGGCCCTGTCCTTCCGCCGGCCGGACGGCACGACCGTCCTCGACGGACTCTCGCTCGCCATCGGCCGGGGCCGCGTCGGCCTCGTCGGTACCAACGGCGCGGGAAAGTCCACACTGCTGCACCTGCTCGCCGGTCAGCTCCGCCCCTCCCAGGGGTCGGTGACCGTCAACGGCAGCCTCGCCCACCTTCCGCAGAACATCACCCTCGACACCACACTGCGGGTGGACCGGGCCCTGGGCATCGCCGAGCGGCGCGAGGCGCTGCGCGCCATCGAGTCCGGGGACGTCGACGAGAAGCACTTCGAGACGGTCGGCGACGACTGGGACGTCGAGGAACGGGCCCTGGCGACCCTGGGCCAACTCGGGCTCGGAGACATCGAACTGGACCGCACAGTAGGCCAGTTGTCCGGTGGCGAGACCGTGCTGCTACGCCTGGCCGCACTGCTGCTGGACCGTCCCGACGTACTGCTCCTTGACGAGCCCACCAACAACCTCGACGTGTTCGCCCGCCGGAGACTCTACGAGGCCGTCGACTCCTGGCGCTCGGGCGTGCTGGTCGTGGTCAGCCACGACCGCGAACTGCTGGAGCGCGTGGACCGCATCGCCGAGCTGCGCGCCGGATCCGTGAACTGGTACGGCGGTGGCTGGTCCGCGTACCAGGAAGCCGTGGCCACCGAACAGGAGGCCGCCGGGAGGACGTTGCGGGCCGCGGAGGCCGATCTTCGCCGCCAGAAACGCGAACTGGAGGAGACCCGGGTGAAGCTGGCCCGTCGCCAGAGGAACGGGAGGAGGACCGAGGCCGAAGGCAGCCTCCCGAAGATCCTGGCCGGCCGCCGCAAGCGGTCCGCGCAGGAGTCGGCGGGCAAGCTTCGCGGCGTCCACGAGGAACGGCTCGGCCAGGCGCGCGAGCGCCGCGAGGAGGCCGCGGAGGCCATCCGTGACGATGCCGAGATCCGTGTGGACCTTCCCCGCACGGCGGTGCCGGCCGGGCGCACCGTGCTGAGCCTGCACGAGCTGCGCCCGCGGTTCGGGAGGCTCCGTGAGGGCAGCCTCCAGGTGCGGGGGGCCGAGCGGATCGCACTCGTCGGCCGCAACGGCGCCGGGAAGACGACGCTGCTGCGCACCCTCACCGGTGAGCTGGCCCCCTTGTCCGGCGAGGCCAGGACCTTCGTCCCGACGCGGTTCCTCCCGCAGCGGCTCGATGTGCTGGACGAGGAGCTGAGCGTTGCGGCGAACGTGGCCCGGATGGCCCCCGGGGTCACCGACAACCACATCCGCGCCCAGCTCGCACGCTTCCTCTTCCAGGGGAAACGCGCGGAACAGCCTGCGGGCACCCTCTCGGGCGGTGAACGCTTCCGTGCCGCCCTCGCGGCGACGATGCTCGCCGCGCCGGCGCCGCAGCTGCTGATGATGGACGAGCCGACCAACAACCTCGACGTCGCCAGCGTGCGGCAGCTGACCGGCGCACTCGAGTCGTACGAGGGGGCGCTCCTGATCGCCAGTCACGATCTGCCCTTCCTTCGATCGCTGGGCATCACCCGGTGGCTGCTGGTCGGGGAGGAGCTCCGGGAGACCACCGCTCAGGAGGTGGCCGGCCTGCTCGCTGCTCCGGAACACGCGAGCCCGGTGTGATCCGAACGGAAGCACCATGGGGTGCGGGGCTTCGCACGACTCCATCCGGACGGTCGTGCGAAGGCCCGCACCCGCGTTGCGGTCAGAGCCTGTCGATGATCTTGTTCATCTGCTCGATCTCGGCGGTCTGAGCGGTGATGACAGCGCCGGCGAGCTTCTTCGCGTCGGCGTTGTCACCCTTCTTCCGCTCCTCCTCGGCCATGGTGACCGCACCCCGGTGGTGGCCGATCATCAGCTGGGCGAACTTCTTGTCGAAGTCCTTGCCCTTGGCGGCCGACAGATCGCTCATGTCCTTGTCGGACATCATTCCGGGCATTCCCGAACCGTCCGTGCCGTGGTCCATCCCGGGCATGTCACCCATCGAGGACGAGTCCGAGGGCAGCGGCTTGCCCCACGAAGTCAGCCAGCCCTTCATCGTGTTGATCTCGGGGTCCTGGGCCTTCTCGATCGCGGCGGCCAGCTTCTCGATCTCGGGGTCGGCGGCGCGGCCGTCGGCCAGCTTCGCCATCTCGATGGCCTGCTGGTGGTGCGGAATCATCTGCTGCGCGAACTTCACGTCCGCGTCGTTGAACGTACCGCCGGGCTCGGCCGGTGCGGACGCGCTGCCCGAGCCGTGGTCCATGCCGGGCATGGACGAGCCGTCGGACTTCGAGCCGTCGGAGGAGCCGCAGGCCGCGAGTGCCAGAGCGAGGGCGGCCACGGCGCCGGCGGCCGCGAGCGTGCGGCGGCGGGCGGCGAAGGACAGGGAAGCGGACATCACAGGTTCTTTCCAGGTGGACGCGCCACATCCATGGCGCGCGAAAGGTACAGGACCGTCCGGCCGGTCCGGGCCCGAAGAGCCGTGGACCGGCGGATTCCTGTCACGTCCGCGCGACGCACACCTGGAGCAGCAGATCCCTGCCGGCGAACGGCGGTCCCCGCCGGGCCGGACCGCGTACGGCCGTGCGGTGCCCGGCGAGCACCCCTACGGCCAGCAGCACCAGGCCCCATGCCATCAGCAGCGGCAGCACCCGGTCACGGGCATGGGTGAATACGCACGACTCCCCGTTCGTCGCGGGCACGGCGGCGGCCACATGCGCGGCGTCGTGCTCGCCCCGCACGGCGAGGTGGCCGTCGGCAGTCGTCGTGGACATGGGCGTCGCCGCGCTCATGGCCATCGCGTCATGACAGCCCTCCGCGGCGCTCACCGGCGCGCCGTGCATGAGGAACAGTCCGCACAGGACGGCACACAGCACGAGCAGCCGGGACGTTCCCGGTGTGCGTGTCCGTCCGCGATCCACGGCTGCCTCGAATGCTCGGTCGTACGGGTCGTGCGGTGCGGGCCCGACGATACCCCCACCGGGTTTCCCATGGCGTGGCGCCCCGCCTCCGCCACGGTGTGGGCCTCAGCCGTCGCTGCCGGCCCGCGTCCAGGCGGCGTCGCGCAGCAGGCGCAGGCCGTTGAGGCCGACGATGACGGTGGAGCCCTCGTGCCCGGCGAGCGGCGCGGCCGCTCGGTGAGCTACGCGCTGTACGACAACCACGTGGCCGAACTCCTCGACCAGGCTCTCTTCCACGTTGAGCACCTGCGCCTCGGCCTCCACGACGCCCCGGCGCGGGGAGCCGCGGAGGCCGGTGACACGGTGCCGGCCGCGCACTGAGCCCGGGGGCCGCGCGTCACACGGCGCCGTCCCCCCGCGCGAACACGTCCGTCAGGAAGTTCCCGAGGATCTCGCCGAAGGCGTCCGGCCGTTCCATGTTGGGATAGTGCGCCGCTCCTTCGACGCTCGCCTCGCGACCGTCGGCGACCGTCCGTGCGAGGCGCCGGGCCATGGCGAGGTGGTCGTCGGAATCGATGCCGCCCGTGACGGTCAGCACCGGGACGCCGATCTTCGCCGCCCGCGCCCAGGTGTCGGGTACGGGCACGAGCAGGTCGGGTTCGTCGGCGGTGTGCTTGGCCAGCGTCCGCTCGGCCATCGCGCGCAGACGCCGTACAACGGCGCCGTCGACGTCGTCGAGTGTGCGGTGCGGGCCCGCCGCGAAGAGCATGAAGGCGTCGATCCAGCCCGCCACATCACCTGCGGCCAGGGCACGGGCCTGCTCGGCCAGGACCCGGCAGGACCAGGAGTCGTGGAACTCGGGCTCGCTCGTACCCGCCCCGCTGACGACCAACGCGCGCACCAGACCAGGATGTTCGAGCGCGGTGTCGACCGCGGTGGCCCCGCCCATCGACACTCCGACCAGGACGGCGGGGCCGGCGTCGAGCCGGCGCAGCAGGGCGGCCAGGTCGTCCGTGTGACGGAAGGGCCTGCTCGCATTGGACGATCCACCGTGCCCGCGGGCGTCCGGCACGATCACACGGTGGTCCCGTGCGAGCTCCGGCACCTGGTCGTCCCACATCCCGTGGTCCAGGAATCCACCGTGCAGCAGCACCAGCAGCGGGCCCTTCCCGGTGTCGCGGTGGACGAGACGGCCGTCGTCGGTCTCGAAGGACTTCAACTCGGAGGCAGCATTCATGACAACCAAGGTGCCATCCACTCGCCATTCTGACAACCAAGGTGTCATGATGGCCGCATGACCGACACCGATCCGCCCCTGGCACCCGAGGAACTGGCCCAACGGCTCACGGAGGTCTTCGCCCTGGTCGGCCCCCTCTACCGGCGTGTGCAGCGCAAGGTGGAGCAGGCCACCCCGATCGAGGGCCTCTCCGTGGGCGTCCGTGCCGTGCTGGACCTGCTGCGTGAACACGGCCCGATGACGGTTCCGCAGATGGGCCGGGCACAGGCGCTGAGCCGGCAGTTCGTGCAGCGCATGGTCAATGACGCCGTGGCCGGGCACCTGGCCGAGATCATCCCCAACCCCGCCCACCAGCGGTCCTCCCTGGTCCGGCTGACCGAGGGCGGCAGGGCGGCGATCACCGCGGCCGTGACCCGCGAGCAGTCCCTGCTGCGCCGGGTGGAGGGAGATCTGACCGATGCCGAGGTGACGGCCTGCGTACGGGTGCTCGGCAGGATGCTGGACCTCTTCGACCAGGTCGACGTGGACTGAGACCGCACGGGGCACTGCTCCGGAACGTAACGAAACGGCGCGTCCGCCACCGCATGCGGAACCTTTTCCTGCCGTTTACGCTCAGATGTGGATCTATGCCGCCAGGAGTCGTTGATCGACAGGAAGCGAGCTCTCCATGGAGCGGCTCAAGAAGTCCGGAATCGTCGGGGAACTCTCAGCCGAGTTCCTCGGCACGATGATCCTGATCCTCATCGGCTGCGGCGTCGTGGCGCAGGTCGTGGCCGGCGGTGCGCTCACCGATCCGCCGGGCGGCCTCGGCAATCACGACAGCATCGCCTGGGCCTGGGGTCTCGGTGTCACTCTTGGTGTGTATGTGGCGGCCAGACTGAGCGGAGCCCATCTCAATCCCGCCGTGACGCTCTCGCTCGCCGCGTTCAAGGACTTCCCCTGGAAGAAGGTGGCGCCCTATTCCCTCGCGCAGGTCGCGGGGGCGTTCGTCGCGGCCCTGCTGGTGCGCTGGAACTACACGGAGGCGCTGGCCAAGGCGGATCCCGGACACACGATCAAGACACAGTTCGTGTTCTCCACGCTGCCCGCCAACGGAAACCCCGCACTTCCGGTCCACGAGTGGGGAGCCTTCCGGGACCAGGTCATCGGCACCGCCATTCTCGTACTGCTGATCTTCGCGGTCACCGACCTCCTCAACACCCCGCCGGGCGTCAATCTCAGCCCGTTCATCGTGGGCCTCATCGTGGTGGCCATCGGCATGGCGTTCGGGACCAACGCGGGGTACGCGATCAACCCCGCCCGTGACTTCGGCCCCCGGCTGGCCAGCTTCCTCACCGGTTACGGAGGGGCCTGGCGGGACCAGTACGGGAACTTCTACTTCTGGGTGCCGATCGTGGGCCCGTTCGTCGGCGGCCTGGTGGGAGCGTTCGTCTACAAGGCCTTCATCGGCCGCTTCCTGCCCTCGGCGGAGGAGGAACCGGAAGGCACCATCCCCGTACTCCCGGAGAAGTGACGCCCGGTCCCGTCACCGAGCCCGGACTCAGGAGAGGCAGCATGCCATGGCGGACTTCATCGGCGCAGTGGACCAAGGCACCACCAGCAGCCGCTTCATGATCTTCGATCACGGCGGCAACGAAGTGGCCAGACACCAGTTGGAGCACGAGCAGATCCTGCCCCGGCCGGGCTGGGTGGAGCACGATCCGGTGGAGATCTGGGAGCGCACCAACTCGGTGATGCAGACCGCTCTGCGCACCGGAGGTCTGAGCGGCACGGATCTCGACGCCATCGGCATCACCAACCAGCGCGAGACGACGGTCGTCTGGGACCCCCGCACCGGCCGGCCGTACTGCAACGCCATCGTGTGGCAGGACACCCGCACCGACTCGATCGCCAAGGCCCTGGAGAACGAGGGATACGGCGAGATCATCCGGCGCAAGTCGGGCCTGCCCCCTGCCACTTACTTCTCCGGCGGGAAGATCAAGTGGATCCTTGAGAATGTCGAAGGGGTCCGCGCGGCCGCCGAGCAGGGACACGCCGTGTTCGGGAACACGGACTGCTGGGTGTTGTGGAATCTCACCGGCGGCCCCGACGGCGGGATCCACGCCACCGATGTGACCAATGCCAGCCGGACGATGCTGATGAATCTGGAGACGCTCGACTGGGACGACGAGTTGCTGGACATCTTCGGCGTCCCCCGGGCGATGCTCCCGGCCATCCGGTCCTCCTCCGACGCCGAGGCGTACGGCCGCACGCGCACCTCCCGGCCGCTGCGCGCAGCGATCCCGGTCACCGGGGTGCTCGGCGACCAGCAGGCGGCCACGGTGGGGCAGGTGTGCTTCGAGCCGGGCGAGGCGAAGAACACGTACGGCACCGGCAACTTCCTCGTGCTCAACACCGGCACGGAACTGATCCGGCCCAAGCACGGCCTGCTCACCACCGTCGCCTACCGGTTCGGGCAGAGCCCGCCGGTCTACGCCCTGGAGGGCTCCATCGCGGTCACCGGGTCCGCGGTGCAGTGGCTGCGGGACCAGATGAAGATCATCTCGAACGCGAGCGAGAGCGAACATCTCGCCCGGACGGTCGAGGACAACGGCGGGATGTACTTCGTACCGGCGTTCTCGGGCCTCTTCGCCCCGTACTGGCGCTCGGACGCCCGGGGTGCCATCGTCGGCCTGGCCCGCTACAACACCAACGGCCATCTGGCGAGGGCCACCCTGGAGGCCATCTGCTACCAGAGCCGGGACGTGGTGGAGGCGATGGAACAGGACTCCGGCGTCCATCTCGACGTGCTCAAGGTCGACGGCGGGGTCACGGCGAACGACCTCTGCATGCAGATCCAGGCCGATGTCCTCGGCGTACCCGTCAGCCGTCCGGTCGTCGCCGAGACGACCGCGCTCGGTGCCGCCTACGCGGCCGGTCTGGCCACCGGGTTCTGGCGGGACCAGGACGAGTTGCGGGACCACTGGCAGGAGTCGAAGCGGTGGGAGCCGCGGTGGAGCGAGGAGCAGCGGGCGGAGGGTTACGCCAACTGGAAGCGGGCGGTGGAGCGCACCCTCGACTGGGTCAGCGTGGGGTGACGGTCCGGCGCGCCGCACTGGAGCGGGCTCGGCCGCCGGTGGTGTCTCCCGAGCGGAGGATCACGAAGGGAACGAGCGCGCCGAGCAGCAGAACACCGGCGAGTGCGATCCAGCCGGCCGTGCCGAGGGCGAGGACGACGCCGGTCATCAGTACCGGGCCCGCGACCCTGTTGGCCACCGTCCGGCTGGTGTTGAACAGCACCAGGTAGGCGCTGCGCGCCTGTTCCGGTGCCAGGTCGAAGGAGAGGGTCCACGAGGCGCCGACCTGGAGCAGCTCGGCGAACGTCAGCAGGACGACGGCCGCGCCGAACACCAGCAGCGCCTCCCGTGCCCCGAGGCCGGGCGCGGCGGCGAAGGCCAGGGCGCCGCAGCTGAGCAGCAGGGCCGAGGCGGCATACGAGAGCCAGGCCCGGCGCGTGGTGCCGTAGCAGCGGTTGAGGGGGTACTGGAGGGCGATGCAGAGCACGGTGTTGACGGCGTACAGGATGCCGACAAAACGCTCCGGTACGTCCGTCCCGGTGACGAGCCACAGCGGGAAGGCCACGTTGAGCACCGGCATCCAGAGCGACACCATTGCGTTGTAGGCGGTGAAGCCGAGCAGCCGGCGGTCCTTGAGCAGGTCCGTCACCCGGGCACTCCCGGCCGCCGCCGTCGCCGCCTCCTCCTCCCGTCGCGCGGTGGCGTACACCGCGGCGACCGCCACGTAGGCGACCGCGCCCCCGATCAGCAACGGCCGGAAGGCTTCCGGCGCGCCGGAGCCCAGGGCGAGTCCGGCGATCAGCCCGCCCAGGCTGATCCCGAGGTTGACCACGGTGCGCTGCACGGCCATGACCTTCGCGCGCAGGCTCTCCGGGGCACGAGCACCGACGTACGACTGCACCAGTGGGGGTGAGGACTGCTCCGTGACGGCGATGACGGCGACCACGAGGAGAAAGCTCCACCAGCCGTCCACCCGGAGGTAGCCGACGGTGGCCAGTGCGCGCAGCAGCATCACGCCGATCAGCACTGGCTTCGGCCCGAAGCGTCCGGCCAGACGGGCGATGGGCACGGCGGAGGCGACGGCGACGGCCCCGCCGATGGTCAGACCCGTTCCGACGGACGAGGTGCTGAGATGGGCGACCTTGACGAAGTAGATGGTCGAGACGGCGAGGAAGAGGCCCGTTCCGGTCCATTCGATCAGCGTGGCGCCCTGCACCAGCGGCAGGTACTGCCGGTGGCCGGGGACGGGTTCCACACGGGACACTGCTTCCCCCTGCGCGATGCGTCGTCTGACCATGGCGATGCACCGGCCGTCGGGCCCGGCAGCGCGCCATCGGACCCTAGACGGGTGGCCCCGGTGTCGCCACGGCACCCCCGCGCGCGCGTGCCACGGTTGGCCGGAAGGCGCTTGACGCTCCGTCGGTCCCGTTCCCCGGCCGTCGCCGGGCCCGGCAGGTCACGGAGACAGCCCGGCGTTCCGGCCGGCCCGGGCGGGCGCGGTGAATCGAATTGGCCGGTTCGATGCCGGGCGGGCCGGGCGGCAGGACGGCCGACGACCGGGCCGCTGTCACGGGCGGAGCCAACCCGGCAGGTGCGCTCGCGGCGGCCTGTTATCTTTACGTGACTTCGCGCCGGAACTCTCGGTCATCCTTTGGCCTTCACTCCGGCTGAGTCGACGTGCCGGCATGCGGCGGCGGACGCTCAATGACCACTGCACGGGCACGGTCGCGGTCTGCGGCCGGCCCGGCCTGTCATGGCTGGACGGAATGACACAGCACAACATATTCAGCAGGACGGCGCGGGCCGCACGGACGGTGCTGGTCCCGGGAACGGGGCGCCGGAAACAGACGAAGCGCCCGTCCGTCCGCCTGCTGCGCAGACCGGACTTCCCGCGCGCGGGCCGGCAGGGCTGGCGAAGATGGGTGCCCTCCTGGCGGCTGGCCCTGGGCTCGGTCCTGATGTTCACCGGGACACTGGCGACCGTGGTGGGCATCGCCTACGCGCGAACGGACATACCCGAGGACCTCAACGCCTTCGCCACCCAGCAGGACACCGTCTACTACTGGGCCGACGGCACGCCGATGGCCCGGACCGGCTGGGTGAGCCGCCAGGAGATGCCCCTGTCGAAGATCCCCGACCACGTCCGATGGGCCGTACTCGCGGCGGAGAACGCCAACTTCTACTCCGACCACGGGATTTCGACGCAAGGGATCACCCGCGCGCTGTGGCGCACGGTCGGTGACGGTGACACCCAGGGCGGCTCCACCATCACCCAGCAGTACGTCAAGAACGTCTATCTGTCGCAGGACCAGTCCTTCTCCCGGAAGTTCACCGAGATGCTGATGGCGGTCAAGCTGGACCGCCGCCTGAGCAAGGACAAGATCCTCCAGGAGTACCTGAACACCAGCTGGTTCGGCCGCGGCACCTACGGCCTCCAGCGTGCCTCGCAGGCCTACTACGGCAAAGAGGTCACCCAACTCAACGCCAGCGAGGGCGCGTTCCTCGCCTCCCTGCTCAAGGGGGCCTCGCTGTACGACCCGGCCGTCAACCCCCGCAACCGCGAGCGGGCCGTCGAGCGTTGGCGGTGGACGCTGGACCGCATGGTGGAGATCGGCAGGCTGAGCCCGGCCGAACGGGCCACGTACACCACCTTCCCCGAACCGAAGCCCCCGCACCGCCCGAACAGCGCGGGCGGACAGGACGGCTATCTCGTCCAGCTCGCCGAGTCGTACGCCAAGCGGGCCGGACACATCTCCGACGCACGCTTCGACCTCGGCGGCTACCAGATCTACACGACGTTCGAGAAGCCGCGGATGACCGCCCTCACCCGAGCCGTCCGCGACGCGCGCGGCGCACTCGACCCCGACGAGCGCAAGGCCGACCGGTTCGTGCGGTTCGGGGCCGCCTCCGTCGCCCCGGACGGCCGGATCCTCGCGGTGTACGGCGGACCGGACTTCGAGCGGCAGGCGTTCAACGAGTCCAACGCGGGGACCGTGCCGGCCGGTTCGGCGTTCACCCCCTTCGTCTACGCCGCCGGGCTCCAGCACGGGATCACGCACAAACGCAACAGCCCACGCTCCGCCGTCACACCGTCGACCGTGTACGACGGCGACGACGACATCCCCGTCATGACGCCCGAAGGCCCCTACTGGGACCGCAGCGGGAAGATGGTCAAGGGCCGCAACGACGGTGACACCTCCTACGGCCGCATCAGCCTGCACGACGCCATGGCGAAATCGGTGAACTCCCCCTTCCTGCAACTCGGCATGGACACGGGCCTGAAGCTGGTCCGCGGCACGGCCGAGGCCTCGGGGCTGCTCCCCTCCAGCTTCGGCCCGCCCGTTCCGGCGTTCGCGATGGGCAACTCCACACCCAGCGCCATCCGGATGGCCGACGCGTACGGAACGTTCGCGGCCCACGGCGTGCACACGGACCCCTACTCGGTCCGCAAGGTCACCCGCAACGGCGAGCCGGTCCGGCTCGACCTGCCCCGCCCCAGGCGCGCCGTCCGCTCCGACGTCGCCGACGAGGTCACCTCGGCGCTCGACCGGTCCGACGGCCCCAAGGGCGCCGCCTCCGCCGCACCGGTCGCCGCCAAGACCGGAACCACCGAGGACGACACCGCCCGCTGGTACGTCGGATACGGCCCCGTCGCGTCCACCGCCGTCGTCGTCTACCGGATGGACCTGACGAAGAGCCTCGCGCCACTGCCGCTCAAGGGGCTGGCCGGTGGTCCGGCGGACGACGGGAAACTCCCCGCCCAGATCTGGAACACATACACGGAAGCCACGACGAAGTGACAGACACCAGAGAGAATTCCACTGTTCGCCGCATACGGGCCCGGCTCACGCCCCGGGTCGTCCTCGGGATCGCGGCATGTCTCGCGGTGTCGGGTTCCGCGGCACTCGTTCCGCTGATGTCCGGCGAGGACGCGGACCGCCGGACCCCGCAGCAGGGCACACGCACCGTCGCCGCGCCGAAGCCGACCGCCACCGAGCACCGCGGGGACAAGGCGAGTGCGGAGGAGGAGAACTGGGACGGGAAGGTCAAGATCCTGGGGGACGGCTCCACGTCCTACACCGGGCCGCAGCCGAACCGGCCGAAGGCCGAGCGGCTCAAGCCCGGTGAACGGCCGCCGCAGTTCGTGGTGTTCTCGTGGGACGGCGCGCTGGAGGGCGACGACCACATGTTCTCGCGCTTCCGCCGTGCGGCGAAGGAGAGCAATGCCCACATGACGTTCTTCCTCACCGGCATCTACCTCCTCCCCAAGGAGAAGCGGGACCTCTACCAGCCGCCCCAGCACAAGACCGGGGCCGCCGCGATCTCGTACCCGACGCGCGAGCACATCCGGATGACGCTGGACCAGCTCGGTGGCGCCTGGAAGGAGGGCAACGAGATCGGGTCCCATTTCAACGGCCACTTCTGCGAGAAGAAGGGCGGTGGGGACTGGAGCAAGAACGAGTGGATCAGTGAGATCAGCCAGTTCTACTCCTTCGTGCAGAACTGGAAGACCAACACCGGCTACAAGGACCTCGATCCGCTCCCCTTCGACCCCACCCGTGAGGTCGTCGGCGGCCGGGCTCCCTGTCTGGAGGGCCAGAAGACGCTGCTTCCGGCGACCAAGCCGTTCGGCTGGCGCTACGACGCGAGCTCCCCGGGCGACTTCCAGATCTGGCCCTCCAAGAAGGACGGCGTCTGGGACTTCCCGCTCCAGATGCTGCCGTTCCCCGGCAAGGACTTCCAGGTACTGTCGATGGACTTCAACTTCCTCTACAACCAGTCCGAGGGCAGCACCGAGGGCGACCCGGCCAAGTACGCGACCTGGCGTGAGGAGGCACGGAACGCGTACGTCGCGGGCTTCGACCGGGTCTTCCACGGCAGCCGGGCGCCGCTGTTCATCGGGAACCACTTCGAGGACTGGAACGGCGGCATCTACATGGACGCCGCCGAGGAGACGATGCGCGAGGTCTGCCCCCGCAAGGAGGTCCGCTGCGTGTCCTTCCGCGAACTGGCCGACTGGCTCGACGCGCAGGACCCCAAGGTCCTCGCCCAGTGGCGGACCCTCGACCCCGCCCAGCCCCCGAACTGGAAGCAGTAGCCGAACGCACGGGCAGCGCGGCTCCGGCCGGAGTCGCGCTGCCCGTGGGGGCGGGTGCCGTCGGCCCCGCGGTCAGTTCGCCTTCTCGACGAACTCCGTGGTGTACGTCTTGGCGAGGTCCACCTCGGCGTCCTTCAGGTTCGGGTTGAAGGCCTTCAGGACCCGTTCGACGGTGGCGGGGCCGTCCGCGGGCATCACGCCGTCCTTGGTGAACATGGGCAGCGTGCTCTTGATGGCCTGTGCGTACAGGGCCTTGCCGCCGCCCTGGGCGTAGTCGGCGGGCATCTTCGCGGCGATCTCGTCCGCGCTGTGCGTGGACATCCACTTCAGCGTCCTGACGAAGGCGTTGGCCAGCTTCTGGACTGTCGCCTTGTGGCTGTTGACCCACTCGGTCTGCATGTAGAGGCTGGACGACGGGTAGAGCCCGCCGAGCGCCTCCTTGGACCCCTCGGGCGTCCGCATGTCGATGAGGATCTTGCCCAGCTTCTTGTCCAGGATGGTGGCGACCGTCGGGTCGGTGGTCATGCCGCCCTGGATGGAGCCCTGCTGGAGGGCGGAGATGAACGTCTGGCCGGCTCCCACCGCGACGGGTGTGAACTCGCTGGTCTGCACATCGCTGTTGACGGCCAGGTATTTCGTGAGGAAGTCGGTGGAGGACCCGATGCCGGTCACGCCGAGCTTCTTGCCCTTGAAGTCCTTCGCCGACCTGATGTCGTCCGCCGCCTGGTTGGACACGATCTCGACCTCGCCAGGGGCGTGGGAGAACTGGACGACGGACTCGACCTGCTTGCCCTTCACCTGGAGGTCGAGGGTGTGGTCGTAGAAGCCCACGGTGCCCTGGACGTCGCCGGAGACCAGCGCCGTCTCGGCCTGGACGCCGGCGGGCTCGGTCAGGAGCTGGACGGAGACGCCCTCCTCCTTGAAGTAGCCGAGCCGTTCGGTCAGCATCGCGGGCAGGTAGATGACCTTGTCCAGGCCCCCGACCATGATCTTGACCTTGTCGTCCTTGCCACCGGAGGCCGAGGTCGAGTCGCCGCCACAGGCGGTGAGGCTGGTCAGGGCGAGTACGCCGACAACGGCGAGGGCCGGGATCCTGGTGGATGTACGCATCTGATTCACGTCCTTGTGAAGAATGGGGCGGGGTTACGGAGGGCCGTGGGGCGTCAGCGGGCGCTGTCGGCCTCGGCCGGTTTCCAGCGGAAGAGCCGCTTCTCCAGGAAGGTCAGCAGGCCTTCGGCCAGCAGCGCGACGATCGCGAGGATGACCATCGCGGCGTAGACGCCGGCGGCGTTGAACGTGCCCTGGGAAGCGGCGACCAGCAGTCCGAGTCCCTTGGTGGCCCCGATGTACTCACCGACGATCGCGCCGATGAGTGCGAAGCCGAAGCTCACATGCAGGCTGGTGAAGATCCACGACGTGGCGGAGGGGATGACCACCTGAAGGGTGACCTGTCGGTTGCTGGCCCCCAGGATGCGGGAGTTGGCCACGAGATTGCGGTCGACCTCGCGTGCGCCCTGGAAGGCGTTGAAGAAGACGGGGAAGAACACGAGGACGACCGCGGAGGCGACCTTCGAGGCCGGGCCGAGACCGAACCAGATGAGGAAGATCGGTGCCAGCACAATACGGGGCAGTGCGTTGAGCACCTTGATGTACGGCCCGAGCACATCGGCCGCGAACCGGACACGGCCCAGCGCGATGCCCAGCACCACACCGGCGAGCACACCGATGACCCAGCCGAGCAGCGCCTCGTAGAGCGTGTACCAGATCTGCTCCCAGAGGGAGCCCTGAGCGGTTCCGTCGACGACCCAGGTGCGGATCTGGTCCCAGATCTTCGACGGCATGGAGAAGTTGAACGGATCGATGACCGCGGCGCGGGCCAGCCATTCCCATAGTCCGACGACCAGGAGGAGGACCGCGATCCGGCTGCCCGTCACCAGGTACGTGCGGTTCCTGGCGGCCCGCGCCCTGGCCCGGCTCCGCTCGGTCTTGGTGACGGCGGCGCTCGCGGTGATGGTGTCAGGCGACATCGAGGGCACCCCTCTCGCGGGTGATGCGGACCTCTTCGCCGAGCGAGGACCAGATCTCCCGGTAGATCTCGACGAACCGCGGTTCCAGCCGCACCTGTTCGACCTTGCGGGGACGGGGCAGATCGATCTCGAAGACCTCCTTGACCGTGGCGGGCCCGGCGGTCATGACCACGACCTTGTCGGCCAGCGCGATGGACTCCTCCAGGTCATGGGTGACGAAGACGACGGAGGCGCCGGTGCCGGCCCACAGCTCCAGCAGCTCGTCCGACATCAGGGCCCTGGTCTGCACGTCGAGCGCGGAGAACGGCTCGTCCATGAGCAGGATCTCGGGGTCGTTGACGAACGTCGCCGCGAGTGCGACACGCTTGCGCTGACCGCCGGACAGCTGGTGGGGGTAGCGGTCCTCGAAGGAGGAGAGGCCGACCCTGGCGAGCCAGTCCCGGGCCCGCTCCTTCGCCTCGGGCTTGGCCACGCCGCGGAAGCGGGGACCCGCCATCACATTGGACAGGACGGTCCGCCACGGGAAGACCGCGTCCTGCTGGAAGACGAAGCCGACCTTGTCGCCGATGCCGCGCACCGGTTCCCCGGCCACCAGCACCTCGCCCTCGGTGGGCTCCTCCAGGCCGCTGACCAGGGTCAGCGTGGTCGACTTGCCGCATCCGGTGGGACCCACCACGGCGACGAACTCGCCGCGCCCGATCGTGAGGTCCAGATCCCGTACGGCGGTGTGGAGCGTCCCCGACGGGGTCCGGAACGCTTTGCTCGCCCCCCGCAGCTCGATGGCGGGGCTCGTTTCGCTGTTCATGGGGCGGGACGCTAGAGCCGCCCCGAGGACGCGGGCACCCTTGCGCCCACAACTCCTGGTTCTGCCCATAACGCGGGGTTCTGCTCGTTCTGCTCGCGCTCCGGCAACGAATGCGACACGGGGACTGGCCATCGGCGACCGTGACGTTTACGTTGCGTTCACACAAGGACGAAACGGAGCATCATGTTCCTGGCCGGAGGAAGGCAGAGGGCGAGCACATGCGCATTCACTGGCCCCGCCGTGTCTTCGCCCAGGTGCTCCTCACCCAGGTGGCCATCACCACCGGAGTGATCATGCTCATCACGGGGCTCTTCCTGGCCCCCCTCAGCCACCAGCTCGACAACCAGGCGATGCACCAGGCACTCTCCATCGCCCAGACCACCGCCGCCGAACCCGGTCTGGTACGCGATCTGAGGAGCACCGACCCCAGCCCCGGCGGCCCGGTGCAGGCCGAGGCGGAACGGATCCGGCGGGCCACCGGAGCCCTGTACATCGTCGTCATGGACACCCGCGGGGTGCGCTGGTCGCACACCGACACCGCACAGATCGGCAGGCACGTCTCGACCGACCCCAGCACCGCGCTGGGCGGCCGCGAGATCATGCAGATCGACGACGGGACCCTGGGCCGGTCGGCTCGGGCGAAGGTTCCGCTCCGCGACGGGCACCAGGACATCGTGGGCGCCGTGTCGGTGGGCATCGCCTACGACAGCGTCCACGACCGGCTGCTGGGGACCATCCCCGGTCTGCTGCTCTACGCAGGCGCGGCGCTCGCCGTGGGTGTGCTGGCCGCGCTGGCGGTCTCCCGAAGGCTCCAGCGCGGCACGCACGGGCTCGCCTTCGCCGACATCTCCGCGCTGCTGGACGAGCGCGAGGCCATGCTGCACAGCATCCGCGAGGCGGTGCTCGCCCTCGACGCACGGGGCCGGATCCGGCTGCTCAACGACGAGGCGCAGCGCCTGCTGGAACTGGACCAGGAGGCCGTCGGACGCCCGCTGGGCGAGGTGCTGCCGCCGGGCCGTACGGCGGAGGTGCTGGCGGGGCGGGTGGACGGCGCCAACCTGATCACCGTCTGCCGGGGCCGGGTACTGATCGCCAACCGGATGCCGACCGGGGACGGCGGGGCCGTGGTCACCCTGCGCGACCGCACCGAGCTGGAACTGCTGGGCCGTGAACTGGACTCCACCCATGGGCTGCTGGACGCGCTGCGTGCCCAGGACCACGAGCACGCCAACCGGCTGCACACCCTGCTCGGGCTGCTGGAGCTCGGCAGGCACGACGCCGCGGTGGAGTTCGTCGCGGAGGTCACCGACGGTCACCGGGCCTCGGCGGAGCAGGTCGCCGAGCGCGTCAACGACCCCCTGCTGTCCGCGTTGCTGGTGGGCAAGTCGGCCATCGCGGCGGAGCGGGGCGCGTCCCTGCGCGTCTCGCCGGGCACCCGGCTCCCGGACGTGGTGGTGGACCCGCGCGATCTGGTGACCGTTCTCGGCAACCTCATCGACAACGCGCTGGACGTCGCCACGCTCATCGAGGTGGAGCTGCTCGCGGAGGGCAGCACGGCGGTCCTGCGGGTCAGCGACAACGGTCCCGGAGTGCCGCCCGCGATGCGTGAGCAGATCTTCACCGAGGGCTGGTCCACCAAGGAGTCCCCCGCGCACCGCGGGCGCGGTCTCGGTCTGGCGCTGGTGCGCAGGCTGGCCGAGCGCTACGGTGGCGCGGCCCGCGTCACGGCCCGCGCCGGCGGCGGCGCGGTCTTCACCGTCGTCCTGCCCGAGGCACTCACCGTCCGGCCGCTGACAGAAGTAGGAGAGTCGCGATGATCGATGTCCTGGTGGTGGACGACGATTTCCGGGTCGCCGAGATCAATGCCGCGTACGTGGCCAAGGTCCCGGGCTTCCGGGTCATCTCCCGTGCGCACACCGCCGCTCAGGCGCTGTCCTTCCTGGAGCGCGACCATGTCGACCTCGTGCTCCTCGATCACTATCTTCCGGACGAGACGGGGCTGACGCTGGTGCGGCGGCTGCGCCAGCTCGGCCACCCGGCCGATGTGATCATGGTGACCGCGGCCCGCGACGTGTCGACCGTCCGGGCCGCCATGCGGTACGGGGCGCTGCAGTACCTGGTCAAGCCGTTCAGCTTCGGCGGGCTGCGGTCCAAGCTGGAGAGCTACGCGGCCCTGCGCCGGACCCTCGAAGGAGTGGGCGGGGGCCGCGGCGAGGCCGGGCAGGAGCAGGTCGACCAGATCTTCGGCGCCCTGCGCACCACGGATTCCGGCCCGGCCGGCGGGCTGCCCAAGGGACATACCGCGCCGACCGCGGAAGTCATCCGCCATGTCCTGTCGGCCGCCGAGGGGCCGCTGTCCGCGCACGAGGTGGCCGCACGGGCGGGGCTCAGCCGCTCCACCGCGCAGCGGTACCTGAAGTATCTGGAGGGCGCGGGCCGGATCAGTCTCAGCCTCAAGTACGGCGACACCGGCCGCCCCGAGCACCGGTACGCGTGGGCGGACCTCCGTCCGGAGCCGCTGCGATGAGCCCGTCGGGCGTGTCGCCGGTGGAGCTCACCCCCGCGGCCGCGGAGTTGCTGCGGCGGCTGCGGGAGACCCATGGGCCGCTGATGTTCCATCAGTCGGGCGGCTGCTGCGACGGCAGCGCTCCCATGTGCTACCAGGACGGCGAGTTCCGCACCGGTGGCTCCGATGTGCTCGTCGCCTCGCTCGATGTCGAGGGGGTGGCGGAGCGCATCCCCTTCTGGATGTCGAGGAGCCAGTTCGAGGTGTGGGCGCACACCCGGCTGATCGTCGACGTGGTGGAGGGGCGGGGCAGCGGCTTCTCGCTGGAGGCCCCTGAAGGGGTGCGGTTCCTGATCCGTTCGCGGCTGGCCGGCCCGGACGGGGGCTGACCAGCCGCTCCTGATCGCCGGGCAGGGCGCCGGGGTCAGGGTGTGAGGTTGCTGACGACGTCGGCCGTGGCGGCCAGGCTGTCCTGGATGGTCGGCGCCATGCTCGTACCCGCGAGGAAGAACCCGAGCATGGCGCAGACCAGCGCATGCGAGAGCTTCAGCCCGCCGTTGCGGAGGAAGATCACCGCAAGGATCAGCAGAAGCAGCACCAGTGAGATCGAAATGGCCATGGCCAACCTCCTCCGCCGCGCCGGAATGCGGCATTTGGCCGCCAGTGTGGCGCAGCGAGGGAGCCGTCCGGCGCACTGGCGTGTCCGCCATCCGGGTATTGACTGGCTGTCACGCTCGGGGCCGTGCGCCCCGGTCAGCCACCGAGGCGGGCGGCCCCGGTCCGGATGTCCCGGTCGTGGATGCGGAGGAAGTGTTCGAGCCCTGCCAGGTCATCGGTGTTGAGGTGGTCGACCCCGGCGGCCAGCAGCTCCGTCCAGACCGCCTCCCGCTCCGGTCCCGGCGCGTCGGGCGTGGCCCAGAAGCGCACGCGCTGGCCGCTCCGGTGGGCCCGGGCCACGTGCGCGCGCAGTTTGTCCCGCTCCGCGGCGGGGAAGGGGCCCGCGCCCAGCCAGCCGAAGTCGTCGGTCCAGCTGCTGCTGATGAGCGGGATGAACGAGGCGGTGGCCGAGGTCCCGAGGTCCTCGGGGCGGCCGTCGTAGAAGGCGTGGCGGGTGTGCTGCGCCTCCATCGGGGCGCGGGCGGCGCGGTCGCCGGAGATCACGGGGGTGACGGCGCCGGGGCGTACCCGGCCGTGGTGGTACGACGTCAGCATCCGCCGGTAGTGCCGCAGCTGCCGGTCGAGTTCGAGATAGGCCGCGGCGCCGTCCGTCTTGATGTCGATCAGCAGCTGCACGGGTTCGTGGTGGCCGGGGTGGACCGTGCCGTGGTTGGCCCGGACCCTGGCCAGCAGCGGGTCGAGGTAGAGCGAGGCGAGGGTGCGGGCGGGGTCGAGGCCGGTGGCCTCGTGGGCGACCAGCAGTTCCCCGTCCACCAGGAAGATGTCGGCCTCGACACTGGTGAATCCGTGCCCGAGCGCGTCGTGCAGGGGGCGCGTGTGCAGATAGTCGTTGTGTGCGTGGGCCCGGCGCAGCGGCTGCGCGCGGTGGCGCCGTGCGGCCGGTGACGCGGTGGCCGCTTCGGACGCGACGGCCGTCTGCGGGGACAGCAGCGCGCCTGCGGCCACGGTGGCGAGCGCGGTGGTGAAGACGGTTCGGCGGGTCGGGAACGCCATGGATTCTCCCGGGGCGAGTGGTGGACCGGACGGGCGGACGCGACCGAGTATGCGGCGGCACCCACCGCAACGAGCGGCCGCCGCACAAGAGTTGACCGGTTCGTCGTCCGCCCGTCGGTTGGCGTTCCCCCGGTCAGGCCGGAAGCGTCCAGCGCTGGTTGGCGCCGCCGGTGCAGGTGTAGATGCCGAGCGGGGTGCCGTTGGCGCTGCCGCCCCCGTAGGCGTCGAGGCACTTTCCGGTGGCGGGATTCAGCAGGGCCGCTCCGTCGGTCCGCCACTGCTGGGCGGCCGAGCCGTCGCAGACCGCGGTCCCTGCGGTGGTGCCGCTCACGGTCAGGCAGTGGAACTGCGCGCGCAGCGTGCCGTCGGACGCGCGTACCCAGTTCTGGTTGTTGCCGCCGTTGCAGGTCCAGAGTTCCAGCTGCGTTCCGGTCGTGCCGCCGGGGATGTCGACGCAGGCGCCGCCGATGCCGGTGAGGGATCCGGACGACGAGTTGCCGATGCCGTCCTCGTGCACACTGCCGCCGCTCCGGGCACTCACCCCGGCGCCACTGGAACAGGTGCTGCTGACGCTGGTGGAGCCGAGGGCGGCGGTGACGGCCTGGCTGCCGACGGTGCCGGCGGGCAGGTCGAGGAGGGCCTTGGAGTACGGGGAGTCGGCGCAGGTCGCGGCGTTGTTGTTCCAGTCGAAGTACTCGACCCAGTCGACCATGCCGCTGGTGGCGATCTTCGCTCCGGTGCCGGTCTGGAGGCTGCCGAGGACGAACGAGGTGCCGGCCGTGTCGTCGGTGATCGTGGCCCGGTACCAGCCGGCCGTGGTGTCGGGTGCGACACGGAAACGGTAGTGGTGCCCGGCGGTGAACCGTTCGCCGAGGCGGCAGGTGTAGCCGGTGCCGCCTTCGGCGAACGTCTGGCAGTAGGTGCCCGTGCTTCCCGGCCGGCCTCCGGTGGAGTCCCAGAGAGAGAAGAGGAACAGGCCGCCGCCGGCGCGGTTGCGCTGCATGCCGATGTAGCCGCCGACCCCGTTGGTGAAACCGAACTGGTGGGACCAGAAGACGTTCGCGCGGCCGGGATCCGACTGGACGGTCGTTCCGAAGGTGACCTCGTCGAGTGCGGTGGTACCGGCCGGGAAGGTGTAGTTGCTGTACGAACCCGGGGTCTGGCCGGCCGCGGCGGACGGCCCGGCCAGCCCCAGGCAGGCGGCGACGGCGAGGATCACCACCACGACGGTGGCGCGTGTTCTGCGCATCTCCCACTCCTTGTCCGGGCGGACGGAACCGCCCTTTGGTCATGGACTCGTCAACAAGGGTGGGGGTGTGCCACGCACCAGGGGCATGGACTTATCCGGTCGGGCTCATGGACTCCTGCGGTGCGCCCGGCCCGGAGCACTCCCGCCAGCCGACCGTGCGGTCGCACCAGCGTTCCAGCAGCACCCTGTCGTGGCCGACGGCCAGCAGTCCGGCCCCGGACTCCCGCCGGTAGGACTCGACGACCGCCACCAGAGCGGCGGTCGTCGACGCGTCGAGCATCGCGGTCATCTCGTCGCAGATCAGCCAGCGCGGCCGCAGAACCAGGGCCCTCGCCAGACAGGCACGCTGCAACTGGCCGTCGCTCACCTCGTGCGGGCGCCGGCCCAGCAGCTCCGGGGTGAGCCCGACCGACGGTGCCAGCCCGGCCACCCGGTCCGCCACCTCCGAGCGTCGTCCGGTCGCCCGCAGCGGCTGGGCGATGAGTTCGCGCAGGGTGAGCCGGGGGTCGGCGGAGAGCCGGGGCTGCTGGAAGACGACGCCGACGGCGGTGCGCTGCGCACGCGGGGCACGGTGCCGCCAGCCTCGTACCGGTTCGCCGTCGAGCACCACCGTGCCCGCGTACGGGCGGTGCAGCAGGGCCGCTACCCTGGCCAGGGTGGACTTGCCGCAGCCGCTCGGGCCGAGCAGTCCGAGGGACTCCCCCGGCGCGAGGCTCAGCGAGACCTCGCGGACGGCGGGATCGCGTCGGTCGTACCCGGCGGTGATGCGGGTGAGTTCAAGCACGGACCGGCTCCTCCCCGTTCGCCCGCACACCGTGGTGGCAGGCGAGACGGCCGTCGAACAGGGGCAGTACGGAACACCGGTCGTCCGCGCGGCCGCAGCGGGCCGCGAACGCGCACCCCTCGGGAAGTGCCCCGAGCTCGGGCGGCATTCCGGGGATCGGTGCGAAGGCGCGCTCCGGCAGGGCGTCGAGGAGGCCGCGCGCGTACGGGTGGCGCGGTCCTGGCTCCCCGAAGAAATCCTCGGCGCCGGCGAGTTCGACGATGCGGCCCGCGTACATCACGGCGACCCGGTCGGCGATCCGCTCGGCCGCCGCGAGATCGTGGGTGATGATCAGCAGCGCCCGGCCCCCGTCGGTGTGGCGGCGCAGTTCGTCGACGGTCCGCTCGACCAGCTCGCGGTCGAGTCCGGTGGTGGGCTCGTCGGCCAGGAGCAGGGGTGCGTCGCCGATGAGGGCGAGCGCGGTCGCCGCCCGCTGGGCCAGGCCGCCGGAGAGTTCGTGCGGATGGCGGTCGAGGTGCCCGGACGGGAACGAGGCGCGTGCCGCGGCCTGTTCGGCCGCCGGGCGCAGGGCGGGCCTGCGGGTGCCGGTCAGTTCGCGCAGGGTCTCCTCCAGCTGGGCCCGCACGGTGCGGACCGGGGTGAGGTGCGCGGCGGGGCTCTGCGGTACGAGTCCGATGCGGCGGCCGCGTACCGTGCGGGCGAGGCTCTTCTCGTCCAGGCCGAGGAGATCGGTGCCGTCGTCGAGCACCGCCGAGCCCGCGGTCCGCGCGTTGCCGGGAAGCAGTCCCAGCAGCGCCGAGGCCAGCACGGACTTGCCGCAGCCGCTCTCGCCGACCAGTGCCAGGCACTCCCCCGCCGCAAGGTCGAAGTGCGCGTCGGCGACGGCGGCGATGTGCCGGCCGCCCCGCATCCGGAAGCGCACGGAGAGGCCGCGGACGGAGAGGACCGGCGCCTTCGGGCCGGGGTCGTTCTTCACAGCATCAGCTCCGATCGGCGGCGGGGGTTGATCCGCTCCCGCCAGGCACCGGCGAGGCCCGCCAGCGCGAGGGTCGGTATCACCAGGAACAGGCCGGGGAAGAGCGTGGGCCACCAGTCCCCGGCGAGGAGCGAACCGCGCGCCGTCTGCACGAGGTTGCCCAGACTCGCCTGGTGGGTGGGCAGTCCGAGGCCCAGGAAGGAGAGCGCGGACTCGTGCCACATGGCGTGCGGCACCATCAGCACGGCCGCCAGACCCGCCTGCGGAAGCACCGCGGGCAGCAGATGCCGGACGACGACCCGTCCGCGCGAGGCCCCGCCCGAGATCGCCGCGTCGATGAAGGGACGCGAGCGCAGCGACAGCACTTCGGAGCGGACGATCCTGGCCGTGGACAGCCAGTGGGTGAGCGCGACGGAGACGATCACCGGGCCCACGCCGGGCCGGAACATGGCCACGATGAAGATGCCGAGCAGCAGATGCGGCACGGAGGAGAAGGTGTCCACGAGCCGCATGACGACGCGGTCGGTCCATCCTCCGAAGGCCGCGGCCAGCGCGCCGACCGCGGTCCCGATCACGGTCGCGGTGAGCCCGGCGACGACGCCGACGAGCAGCGAGACGCGGAGCCCGTAGACGCAGCGCAGCAACAGATCACGCCCGACGTCGTCGGTGCCGAAGGGGTGCTCCCAGGACGGTGGCCGGAGCCTGGCCGCGAGGTCGACGGCCTGCTGGTCGAGCTGGACCAGTGGCGGCACCAGCAGGACCGCGAGCAGCACCGCGGCGACGATCCCGGCGGAGGCGATCACGCGGATGCGACGGGTGGTGCGACGCGCGGATCCGAGGACGGTTTCAGCCATCGAAGCCCACTCTCGGGTCGGCGATCGCGTACAGCAGGTCGGAGAGGAGATTGCCGAGGACGACCGCCACGGTCGCCAGCACCGTGAGTGCGGCCAGCAGCGGGAAGTCGACGGAGGTGGCGGCCTGCACGGTGGCGGCGGCGATGCCCGGCCAGCTGAAGACCGTCTCGACGAGCAGGGCGCCGGTGATGAGTTCGGGGACACGGGAGCCGATCAGGGTGAGCATCGGCAGCATCCCGGAGCGCAGTGCGTGGCCGAGCAGTACGGTGCGCTCGCGCAGTCCGCGGGCGCGGGCGCCGCGCACGGGGTCCTCGCCGAGCGCGTCCGCGACGCCCTGGCGCACGTAGAGGAAGAACCAGGGCAGCTGGGAGACGCCGAGCACGGCCGCGGGGAGCACCAGATGCACGGCGACCTGCCCGAAGGTGACGGTGTCGCTGGCCGCGTCGGTGAGACCGCCGGCCGGGAGCACGTCGAGCTCCAGGGCCAAGAACCAGATGGCGAGCAGTCCGAGCCAGAAGGCGGGGGCGGCTTCGAGCGTGTACGCGGCGGAGCCGACGCACCGGTCGAGCAGGCCGCCGGGCCTGCGGGCGGCCAGTACGCCGAGGCCCGTGCCGAGCAGTACGGCGACGGCGAAGGCGGTCGCGGCGAGCAGCACGGACCAGCCCAGGCGTTCACCGATGACGTCGGCGACTGGCTGGCGCATCGTTGCGGAGTCGCCGAGGTCGCCGCCGAGCGCGGAGCTCAGCCAGTTCCACCAGCGGCTGACGAGCGGCTGGTCGACGCCGAGGTTGGCCCGCAACTGGTCGAGGTTCTCCTGTGACGCGGTGAGCCCGGCGGTGCCCGCGTATGCCTTGACCGGGTCGAAGGGGGAGGCGGCGGCGACGGCGAAGACGCCGAACGTCACCGCGGCCAGGACGGGGACGGCGAGCAGCACCCGCCGTCCCGCCATCCTGCCCATCGGCCCCCAGGGGAGGCGCCGGCTCACTTCTTCGGCGTCCAGTCCTCGACGTTCCACCACGGGCCGGATGCCAGTCCGTGGTCGTGCGGTTCGACCTGGGTGGTCAGGGCGCCGAAGCGGTCCTTGACGACGTAGAGGTGGTCGATGTGGGTGAGGAAGGTGTAGCCGGGGTTCTTCACCAGTTCACGCTGGACGGTGTCGTAGGCGGCCTTGCGTGCGGCGGCGTCACCGCTTCTGCGGCCCGCTTCGAGGGCCCGGTCGACGGCCTTGTTGTCGTACCACGCCATGTTGTTGAAGCCGTCGCCCGCGAGCGAGGACTTCAGCAGGGTGTACTGGTCGAAGTCGGGGTCGGCGGGCGATCCGCCGCCCGCGAGGACCGCGTCCCGCTTCATCCGGGGCTCGATGACCTCCCAGGTCCCGGCCTCGGTGGTGATGTCGATGCCGGCCTTCTTGGCGTCGGAGGCGTAGGCGAGCGCGTGGTCCTGGCGCAGCTTGTCGCCGGTGAGGTACCAGAGCGGGAAGGCGGCGCGTACGCCGTTTCTGGTGCGGATGCCGTCCTTGCCGGGCTTCCATCCCGCGTCGTCGAGGATCTTCTTCGCGGCGGCGAGGTCGTGGGGGCGCTCGGTGCCCTTGGTGAACCACTCGCTGTCGGTGGGCACGGGCCCGTAGGCGGGCCGGCCCTCGCCGTTGAGAATGGAGTCGACCATGGCCTTCCGGTCGACGGCGATGTCGAGGGCGCGCCGGACGGCGAGGTCGCCGGTGACCTCGTTCTGCGTGGGCAGGGTCACGGTGCGGTAGTCGTACGTGGTGGCGGCGTACGTCCGGGTGCCGCCGGCGCGGGCGAAGCCCTTGGCGAGGTTGGGCGGCAGGATGGCGCCGTCGAGTTCGCCGGAGCGCAGCCGGGTGGCACGTACGTCGTCGTCCTTGATGATCGCCATGGTGAACTTCTTCACCTTCGGCGCGCCGCCCCAGTAGCCGGGGTTGGCCCTGAACGCGATCTTCTCGCCCTTGGACCACTTGGTGAGCAGATACGGTCCGGTGCCTATGGGGTGGGTGGTGAAGTCGCCGGTGTTGACGTCCTGCTTGCCCGCGATGTGTTCGGGTGCGATGGGCAGGACGGTGCGCTGGGCGAAGGGCGCGTAGGGGTACTTGAGTGTGAAGACGACGGTGTCGTCGCCGGCCGCCTCGACGCTCTTCACCGCGTCGAGTTCGGTGCGGGAGGCGTTGTTGGTCTTTTCGTCGAGGATGGTCCGGTAGGTGTAGACGACGTCCTTCGCGCCGAAGGGCTCGCCGTCGCTGAACTTCACGCCCTTGCGGAGCCTGTAGGTGTAGGTCAGTCCGTCATCGCTCACCTCGGGCAGGGCGGTGGCGAGTGCGGGCCGCAGCTTCATGCCGTCGTCGAGGGCGAGCAGCCCGTCGAAGATCTTGGAGTTGCCGTCCTTGCCGTATCCGAGCAGCGGGCTGAGGCTGTCGGGCTCGTAGGCGATACCGACCACCGCCGAGTCCCCCGCACCCGACCCGGAGCCACCGCCGTCCGGGCCACCCGGCTGGGAACAGGCCGCCGCGGTCAACGACAGCACGGTCGCCAGTGCTGCGGCGACCGCTCCCCGTATCGATCGGGCCGTCATACTCTGCACATCCCTTATTGAAGATCAGATGTTATTGCGAAACCATCGCAATTAAACAGCAGGTAAAGGGGTGCCCGGTACCCCGCCCGCCGCGGGAACGCGGAAGCGGAGGCGCGTGCACACGCCTCCGCTTCCAAGTCCCGCAACGCTGCGGGCTGTTCCCGCTCCTCGTCTACGGCGCGGGCAGTTCCACGAGCCCGGCGATGGTCTCGCGGTGCCGCCCGGCCGTGCCGTACGCGATCGAGTCGGCCTTGGCGCGCTTGAGATACAGGTGCGCCGGGTGCTCCCAGGTCATCCCGATCCCGCCGTGCAGCTGGACGCACTCCTCCGCGGCGTGCACCGCGACCCCCGAGCAGTACGCCTGCGCGACGGCCACGGCCAACGCGGTGTCGGGGCTGCCGGTCGCGAGGGAGTCCGCCGCGTTGCGCGCGGCGGCGCGGGCCGACACGACCTCCAGCCAGAGCTGCGCCATACGGTGCTTGAGCGCCTGGAACGAGCCGACCGGCCGGTTGAACTGGTGTCGTTCACGGGTGTGGCGGACCGTTTCGGTCAGGCACCACTCGGCGATTCCGAGCTGTTCGGAGGCAAGCAGTCCGGCGCCGGCCAGCAGCCCCCGGCGTACGGCGGCGACCGCTGCCGCACCGTCGGCCAGGCGCGTTCCGGCGGCCCCGGCGAGGGTGACGGTGGCGAGCGGACGGGTCAGGTCGAGCGGCACCAAGGACTCCACGGCGACCCCTTGCGCACCGGTCTCGACCGCGTACAGACCGTCGGTGGTCGGCACCAGCAGCACATCGGCGGCGGCCGCGTCGGCGACGCCGGTCACCGTCCCCTCCACCCGCCCGGCCACGACACCGGCCGGCTGAGCGGCCTCGGGCGCCGAGGCGGCGAACGGCACCGCGAGGACCGCGACCCGACGGCCGGCGGCGAGGTCCCCGAGCAGTGCGGCGACCGGTCCGTCGGGCGCCCCCAGAGCGAGGAGCGTCTCCGTGGCGACGACCGCACCGGTCAGATACGGCGCGGGCGTGACCGCGCGGCCCAGCTCCTCCAGCACCACCGCGGCCTCGCGATGGCTCGCGCCCTGCCCGCCGAACTCCTCCGGCACCAGCAGCCCCGCGGCACCGATGCCGGCGGCGAGGGCCTCCCAGAGCCGCGGGTCGTACGGCGCGCCGGACTCGACGCGGGCGAGCACCGCCGACGCGTCGCCCCGGTCGGCGAGCAGCGCACGCACCGCTGCCCGCAGATCCTCCTCGGCCTCCGAGTACAGCAGATCGGGCGCCTGGGTCTCTTCGGTCGGTGCGGTCATCGGGCCAGATCCTTCCAGGCGACGTCCTTGTCGTTGCGCGGCTCGGCGGGAAGACCGAGGACACGCTCGGCAACGATGTTGAGCAGCACCTCACTGGTGCCGCCCTCAATGGAGTTGCCCTTGGAGCGGAGATAGCGGTAGCCGACGTCCCGTCCGGTGAAGTCGACCAGCTCGGGCCGCCGCATGGTCCAGTCGTCGTACAACAGCCCTTCCTCGCCGAGCAGTTCGACCTCCAGCCCGCTGATCTCCTGGTTGAGCCGGGCGAAGGCGAGTTTCATTCCTGAGCCTTCGGGGCCGGGCTGTCCGGCGACGAGCTGCTGGCGCAGCCGGGTGCCGGTGAGCCTGGCCACCTCGGCCTCGACCCAGAGGGTCAGCAGACGCTGATGGAGGTCGTGGGTGCGCAGTTCGGGGCGTTCGCGCCAGGTGCGGGCGACCGGGCCGATCATGCCGCCCTCGCGCGGGATGCGTGCCCCGCCGATGGAGACCCGCTCGTTCATCAGCGTGGTCTGTGCGACCTTCCAGCCCTCGCCGACCGGGCCCAGGCGCCTGCTGTCGGGGATGCGTACGCCGGTCAGGAAGACCTCGTTGAACTCTGCCTCGCCGGTGATCTGGCGCAGCGGCCGCACCTCGACGCCGGGGTCGGTCATGTCGCAGATGAAGTAGCTGATGCCGCGGTGCTTGGGCAGGTCCGGGTCGGTCCGGGCGATGAGGATCGCCCAGCGGGCCAGATGGGCGCTGGACGTCCAGACCTTCTGCCCGTCGACCACCCAGTCCTCGCCGTCACGGACGGCGCGGGTGCCGAGGGCGGCGAGGTCGGAGCCGGCTCCCGGTTCGCTGAAGAGCTGGCACCAGACCTCCTCGCCGACCCACAGCGGCCGCAGGAAGCGCTGTTTCTGCTCGTCGGTGCCGAAGCCGAGGATGGTGGGGGCGGCCATGCCGAGGCCGATCCCGATCCGGCGCGGGTCGTTGTCGGGGGCGCCGGCCGCGGCGAGTTCGGCGTCGACGACGGGCTGCAGGGAGCGTGGCGCGGCGAGGCCGCCGAGTCCGGCGGGGTAGTGCACCCAGGCCAGCCCGGCGTCGAAGCGGGCCTTGAGGAAGTCGGTGCGGCCGGTGGTGGCCGGGGGGTGTGCGGCGAGCAGGTCCTGGGCGCGGCGGCGGAGTCCGGCCGCGTCGGGCGCGTTCATCGGGCGGCTCCTGCCGGGAGGACGACGATCCGGCCGGTGCTGGTGCCGTCGGCGACCCGCTGGACCGCTTCGGCGGCCCCGGGCAGCCCGACGCGTTCACTGATCAGCGGCTTGATGACGCCCTGTGCGGCGAGCCGGGTGAGCTCGTCGTGGCAGGCGCGGACGGCGGCCGGGTCCTTGGTGTTGTACAGACCCCAGTGGAGTCCGGCGATCGAGTAGTTCTTGACGAGTGCGTGGTTCAGCGCCGGGGTGGGGACGACACCGCTCGCGAAGCCGACGACGAGAACCCGGCCCTCGAAGGCGACGCACTTCACGGACTTGGCGTAGGCGTCGCCGCCGACCGGGTCGTAGACCACGTCGGCACCACGTCCGCCGGTGGCTTCCTTGACCGCGGCGACGATGTCCTCGCTGTGGCGGTCGATGACCAGGTCGCAGCCGAGCCCGTCGGCGGTCTTCGCCTTCTCGGGACCGCCCACCACACCGATGACGGTGGCTCCGGCGGCCTTGCCGAGCTGGACGGCGGCGCTGCCGACCCCGCCGGCCGCCGCATGGACCAGGAGGGTCTCGCCCGCCCGCAGGCGCGCCCTGCGGTGCAGGCCGAACCACCCCGTCTGGTAGCCGATGTGCAGGGCGGCGGCCTCGGCGTCGTCCAGGGTGTCCGGTGCGGGCAGCAGCGCCGCCTCGTCCGCGACCACGTACTCGGCGAACCCGCCGTACGGCAGGGCGGGGTTGGCGAGCACCCGCCGACCGTCCGCCGTCCTGCCGCAGATCTCCACACCGGGGGTGAAGGGCAGCGGCGGCCGCACCTGGTACTGGCCCCGGCAGAGCAGCGCGTCGGGGAAGTTGATGTTCGCCGCGAGCACCTCGACGAGCACCTGCCCGTCGCCGGGCGTGGGCCGGTCCGTCTCCTCCAGCCGCATCACCTCGCTCGGCTCGCCGTTCCGGTGCACTCGCCATGCCTGCATGAGGGGCCTCCACAACACTGTCGGCATTACCACTGCTCCGGCGCATACTAAGCGGTCGCTTGCCCCTCTGGGAACAACTCGCCGGTCCCGGTTCCGGCCGGAGCCGGACATGGGCGCGCCCGGTCCGGCGCGAAGGGGCTTCGGGCCGGACCGGGCGCGGGTACGGACCTCAGTCCTGGCCGGCCACCACCACGTCGGCGATCTGCGGTGCCGCCGACCCGGTGCGCCAGACGAGCCGCACCGCGTCGGCGGTGCGGCCCGCCGTGTCGATCCGGGCGTACGGGCCGTCGAGCGCGCCGACGGTCCGCCAGGTTCCGTCGGTCCCCCGCAGCTGGATGTCGGCGCGGCCCTCGGACCCGGCCGGCTGGAGAACGGTGACGGAGGGCACGGCCCGCGCGGCGAGGAGCCCCAGCTCCAGCGCCTCCCCGGCCTCCGGGGCACGGGCCGCCCGGTAGACGGTGCCCGGGTCCCCGTCGAAGGCCGCGCGCAGCGAGGATCCGGCCGCGGCGGGCGGCCCTCCGGTCACCGCGCCCTCGTCCGTCGGGATGCTGAACTCCCGTACCACCAGCCAGCTGTCCTGGCCGGCGGTCGCCCGTGCCCGCACGTAGCGTGCCGTGGTTCCGGCGGGTGCGGTCGCGGTGACGTCCGGCTTCGCGGAGAAGGCGGTGAGCTGCTGCCAGTTCTGCCCGTCGGCCGAGTACTCCAGCACCCCCTGGTGGAGGTAGTCCTCGGTGCTGCCGGGCTTGGCCATCGCGAGGGTGACGGATCCGATGTCACGGACCCGGCCGAGGTCCACGGTGACCGTGTCGCCCGCGGCGGGCGCCCCGTCGCTCCAGAAGTAGGTGGAGTCGTCGCCGTCCAGCATCCGGGCCACGGTGTTGCTCTGGTACGTGCCCAGGTTCGTCGAGGCCGTGGACCTGCCGTTCATGCCGAGGATCCGGTCGTGCTCGGCCTCGGCCGCCTCGACGAACCGGTCCAGGACGCCGTCACCGACGAGGACCGGCACCGCGCGTCCGTCGAGCCCGGTGTACGTGAAGGACTTCGCCGCGGTGAGCTGTGCGGGCAGTTGCTGGCGCAGCTCCCAGGCCTGGGCGCCCTTCCCTGCGCGGGCCGCCTCGACCATGCTCAGGGCGGTACGGGCTGCGGTGGCCCAGGCCCCGGTCGCGTCCAGCCAGGGGGTGGCGTCGGCGACGAAGCCGCGGTCCGGGAGGCCGGCGCGCAGCCTGCCGGGTGCCGAGACGAGTGCGCCGAGCACGGAGGTGAGCCGGGCGGCGTCCCCGGACTTCCAGTAGCGGGCGAACTCCGCCGCCAGCTCGGGGGCCTGGTCCTTGTTGAGGGCCGAGCTGTAGTTCACGTCGGCGAAGGCCCGCAGCGCCTGCTGGGTGCGGGGGTCGTCGCCCGCGTACTCCTTCAGTCCCTGGCCCCATGAGGTGCGGGGGTCGTACGCGGCGTCGTTCCACGCGTAGTCGGCGACGGTGTACAGCGCGATCTTCGAGGCGTACGGCTGGATCATCGGATTCGCCGTGATCCCCGCCAGCTCGCCGGGCAGGCCCTTCTCCCGCCCGCTGAAGGGGCCGAGCAGCAGCCGGTTCGTCGCGTAGTCGTTGACCGGGTAGTTGTCCCAGGTCAGGATCGGATGGCCGAAGACCGTGCGGGCGGCCTGCGCCTGCGCGACGGTCATGGTCGGCGCGACGACGCCGACACCCGTCCATTCGACCAGGACATTGGGGTCGAGCTGCTCGGACAACGCCTTCTTGTACGGCGACGCGGAGACGTTGTAGTACTCGGTCGGAACCATCTGGAGCGGCTGGGCGCCCGGGTGGGTGGCGATGAACTCCTTGTTGACCCGGTTGAGCAGATACGCCTGCGCCGCGCCCGCGGCGCCGCCGCCGGTCCCCCACTTCGCCTTGTCCTCGGCGCAGTTCCAGTCGGTGTAGCTGATGTCGTCGAGCGGTACGGCGAAGGTGCGTACGCCGATGTCCCAGATGGTCTGGAACTTCTCGACCAGCGCCTTGGCGTCCGCGTCCGAGCTGTAGCAGACGGAGAGGCCGGGCGAGAGCGCGTAGGTGAACTCCACGTGCCGCTGCGCGGCCCGGTCTGCGAGCTCCTCGATCCGGCCCAGCTGGTCGGCCGGGTAGGCGTCGCGCCACTTCGCGCGCAGGTACGCGTCGTCCTTCGGCGAGTACACGTAGATGTTCATCTTGTGCTCGCCGTAGTAGTCGAGCTGGTCGAGCCGGGCCTCGTGCGACCACGGAGTGCCGTAGAAGCCCTCGATGACACCGCGCAGCGCGGTGCCGGGCCAGTCGCGCACCGCGAGCCCGGCGACCCGGGCACCCGGATGTTTCTCCTGCGGCAGGATCTGACGCAGTGTCTGCGCGGCGTAGTACGTGCCCGTGGTGTCCTTGCCCGCGAGGACGATGCGACCGGCGCCGATGCCGAGCACATAGCCGTCGGCGGGCAGCGCGGACGGGCCGTCGATCCCTTGCACGGTGAGCGCGGCCGCATCACCGACATGGACGGTGAGCCCGCTCCGGGCGGGTCTGTCGCTGCGGACGACGCGCTGGGCGCCGGCCCGGCGCAGCGCGCTCTCCACGACCTGGAGGGCGGACTCGTCGGAGGTCTTGCCCGCCACCAGCGTGACGGTCGGGCTGATGACGATCCGGTCGGCCCGGGGCTTCACGGACTGCGGGGTCGGTGTGATGACAGGGACCGGCCGGCTGTCCGCAGCTTTCGCCGGGGTGGCGGCGCGGGTGCCGCCGGCCGCCTGGGCGGGCGGCACGGCGGTCAGCAGACCACCGACGAGCAGGGTCGCCGCCGTACCGAGCGCGGTGAGACGGGGTGGGCGAGGCGTCACAGGTCCTCCATTGATCACTCAAGTCACCGGAGTCGCGCAGCAGAACAACACCGAATTCAACATCGTGGCGCTTGCATGTCAATGGTCTGGACAACATCGACTCGCGGACCTGCGGTTTTGTCTTCCGAAGCGGTACCCGAATATGCACGACACCGAACATCCGGGGCCGGAACGCCGAGCGGAACCGGACCGGAATCAGCGGGTGAAGAGTTCGAACGCGACGGCCGGGCGGCCGCCGAAGCGCGCACCCTCGGCCCGCGCGTGACCGGTCAGGAAGGTGCGGCAGTACGCCTCGGGGTCCTCCTCCGTGAGCCCTTCGATGTACGTGCGGTGCGCCAGCAGCGACTTCACCGAGCGCTCAAGACCGGCCGTCGCGTCGACGGCATGGGTGGGCGCGCCCGACCCGGCGACCGCGACCCACCGCACCCCGTTCCACGGCCGGAGCCCCGACTCCGCGAGTTCCGGAAAGATCCAACGATTGCCCGCGTCGGCCGCGGCATCCAGGGTGGCGCGGCCGACCGCCCGGTGATCGGGGGTGTTCCAGACGACGCCGCCCCAGGTGTCCCGGTGGTTGAGCGTGATGACCAGCTCGGGGCGGTGCTTGCGGATTGCGGCGGCGATGTCCCGGCGCAAGGGGAGGCCGTACTCGATCACACCGTCACGGTGATCCAGGAACTCCACCTCGCGGACGCCGACAACGGCGGCACTCGCCCGCTGCTCGCGCTCGCGCAGCGGTCCGCACTCCTCCGGCCGCAGCCGGTCGATGCCGGCCTCACCACGGGTGACGAGGAGATAGGAGACCTCTCGGCCCTCGTCGGTCCAGCCCGCGATCGCCGCCGCGCAGCCGTACTCCAGATCATCGGGGTGCGCGACCACGGCCAGGGCGCGCAGCCAGTCCGCGGGCATGGGTTCGAGCTGCTCCGTCATGCCGGCAGGCTAACCGCCGCCGATCGCCGACGCCCCACGCCCCGGACGACTTCCCCGACGTAGCGCACGTCTCACCCGGGACCAGTAATACCCCCTGGGGTATTACTGTTAGCCTGATTCAGAGATACCCCCTGGGGTAAAGCATCACGGAAGGAGCCGTGTCGTGTTCTTCGTCGACACCATCGAGACAGCGGGCCTCGGCAACCGCGGCTATCTGGCGGGCGGGCGGCGGGCCGTCGTCGTCGTGGACCCGCCGCGCGACATCGACCGGGTCATCGCCGCCGCCGCCCGGCGCGGCGTGCGGATCGCCCTGGTGGTGGAGACGCATCTGCACAACGACTACGTGACCGGTGGCCTGGAGCTCGCGCGGGTCACGGGGGCGCGCTATCTGGTGCCCGCCGCCGCGGAGGTCTCCTTCGCCCGGGTCCCGGTCGCGGACGGCGACATCACCGAGGTCGACGACGGCCTCGCGCTGCGTGCGCTCGCCACCCCCGGGCACACCCCGCACCACACCTCGTACGTGCTGGTGGAGGAGGGCCGCGACGTGGCCGCTTTCACCGGCGGCTCGCTGCTGATCGGCAGTGTCGGCCGGCCCGACCTGGTGGAGCCCCGGCTCACCGCCGAACTGGCCCGCGCCCAGCACGCCTCCGTGCACCGCCTCGCCGACGAGCTCGCGGACGGGGTGCCCGTGCTGCCCACGCACGGCTTCGGCAGCTTCTGTTCGTCCTCGCAGGCAGAGGGGTCGGCCACGACGATCGGCGACGAGCGCCGTCGGAACGACGCACTGGTCAAGGACGTGGACACCTTCGTCGCGGAGCTGCTCGCCGGCCTGGACGACATCCCCTCGTACTACGCGCACATGGGCCCGGCCAATGCCGCGGGGCCGGCTCCGCTCGATCTGACCCCGCCCGGTCCCGCCGACGCCGGGGAGATCTCCCGACGGCTGGCAGCGGGCGAGTGGGTGGTGGACCTGCGCAGCCGGGTGGCCTTCGCCGACGGGCATGTCGCCGGATCGTTCAACTTCGAGGGCGAGGGCCCGCTCGCCACCTATCTGGCCTGGCTGATCCCGTGGGGCAAGCCGGTCACCCTGCTGGCGAGCACCGCCGCCGAGATCGCCCACGCACAGCGGGAACTGTCCCGCGTCGGGCTGGACCGCCCGGCCGCCGCCGCCACCGGCGGCCCCGGGGACTGGGCGACTCCGGCGACGGAGCTCCGGTCCTTCGCCAGGTCCGACTTCGCGGGCCTGGCGGCCGCCCGGGAGCGCGGCGAGGACCCGGTGGTCCTCGACGTGCGCCGCAGCATCGAGCACCTCGGTGGCGCGATAGCCGGGGCGGTGCACATCCCGCTGCACGAGCTGCCCCGGCGGCTCGGCGAGGTGCCGCCGGGCCTGGTGTGGGTGCACTGCGCGGGCGGGGCGCGGGCGGCGATCGCCGCGTCGATGCTGGGCGCGGCGGGGCGCGAGGTGGTGGCCGTCGACGACGGCTTCGGCGCGGCGGCGGAAGCCGGCCTGCATGTCGCCGCCCCCGCGACCGGGCCCTTCGCGGCGTGACCGCGCTGATCGTGGCGCTGGTCGCCGGTGCGGTGGTCGGCCTGGCGCTCGGCGGGCTGGGTGGCGGCGGCAGCGTGCTCGCCGTCCCCGCGCTGATCTATCCACTCGGCTTCACTCCCTCCGCCGCGACCACCGCCGCGCTGCTCATCGTCATCGTGACGTCGCTCACGGGGCTGGTCGCCCACGCCAGGGAGGGCGGGGTCCGCTGGCGTACGGGAGGGCTCTTCGCGGCGGCCGGGATCGTGCCGGCCGCGCTCGCCGGAGCGCTGTCGGTGCGGGTCCCGCCCGGGGCGCTGACCGCCGGGTTCGCCGTGCTCGCGGCGGTCGCCGCGGTACGGATGCTCCGGCCGCGGACCGGGCCGGCGCCTCAGGCCGGGCCCGGTACGGGTGGCGTGCCCGCCGGACGGGTCGCGCGGACGGGTGCCGGGCTCGGCGCGGTGACCGGGTTCCTCGGTGTGGGCGGCGGGTTCCTGGTGGTTCCCGCGCTGGTCACCGTGGTCGCCCTCCCGATGACCGCGGCGGTCGGGACCAGCCTGCTGGTCATCACGGTGAACTCCGTGGCCGCGCTGGCCACCCGTCTCGCCACGCCGACCGCGCTGGACTGGGCGACGATCGCCCCGTTCACGGCGACGGCGGTGCTCGGTGCCTGGGACGGGCGGCGGCTCGCCGCGAAGGTGTCCACGACCGCCCTGCAACGGATCTTCGGCGTGGCCCTGCTGGCGGTGGCCGCGTTCATGCTCATCGACGCCGTGGCATGAACCACGACGTCGCCCCCGGCCGGCTCAGGCCAGCGAGAGAAAGAGCTTCTCCAGCCGTGCCCGCATCTGGTCGCGGTCCTCGGGCTCCTGGCCTCCGTCGGCCATGCAGTGCTGCAGACCCGTCGCGATGATCGCGAAACCGGCCCGGTCGAGCGCCCGGGACACGGCCGCCATCTGCGTGATCACGTCCTCGCAGTCCCGGCCCTCCTCGATCATCCTGATGATCCCGGTGAGCTGGCCCTGCGCGCGGCGAAGGCGGTTGAGGACCGATTTCAGTTCGTCGGCCGCCATGTCCAGTTCCACAACATCCTCCTCCTGATACCCCAAGGGGTATTCTAGCCTGACCGGGGAAGGGGGGACCGCATCCCTCCCGAGCCCCGGTGAACGAAAGGAAACACTGCTCGTGACCAGCCCCGTCTCCCTCTCCCCCGCCCAGGCCGCGGCCCGCCTCGCGGAGTTCACCGTGATCGATGTCCGCGCTCCCGGCGAGTACGCCTCCGGACATGTCCCCGGCGCGCTGAACATCCCCCTGGACCGCCTCTCCGAGGCCGTGCCCGCCCTGAAGTCCGCAGCGGCCCGCGGCTCGCTGCTCATGGTGTGCGCCTCCGGCGTCCGCTCCACCCGGGCCTGCGACATTCTCGCCGCCGCCGACGTCGAGGCCACGACGCTCTCCGGCGGAACCTCCGCCTGGGAGGGCGAGGGCCGCGATCTCGACCACCCGGACGGGGCGCGTACGACCTGGCCGATGGAGCGTCAGGTCCGGCTCGCCGCCGGTTCGCTCGTGGTGGCCGGTCTGCTCGCCGGGGTGCGTTTCCCCGCGGCGCGCTGGATCTCCGCCGGTGTCGGCTCCGGTCTCGTGTTCTCCGCAGTGACCAACACCTGCGGCATGGCGGCGGCCCTGTCGAGGCTTCCGTACAACCGGGCCCCTCACTCGGCCACCAGCCTGGACGCCACGCTGCACGCCCTGCAGAGCTGACACCCGGGGGCCCGTGAGGGGGAGCCTGCCCGTCCGGCTCCCCCTCGCGCCGGCGGTCAGACCTCGTCCCGGACCAGCGCGAGCAGCCGGTCCAGCACCCGCTCCCCGCCCGCGCGCAGCCCGTCGTGCTCGTACTCATTGGTCACCCAGGTGCGCAGGCCCCGGATCGCCGCCGCGGTGCGCAGCGCGTGATCCGTGTCCACGTACATGTCGTCGTGGTAGACGGCGGCCGCGACCGGCACCTGGTTGGCCGCCAGGCGCTGGGAGTCGTACAGCGGCGCCCAGTCGGTGCGGGCGGCCAGCAGTTCGGCGGTCTCGCGCAGCGGGCGCAGCGCCGGGTCCACCTCGAAGTGCCAGGGGTGGATGCTCTCGCCGGTGAAGAGCACCGGACCGTCGCTCTTGAGCGCCCCGGAGGCGTCGAACTGCGGGAACTCGGCCCGGACCCGCTCGGCCGCCCAGCCGGTGGGCTGCTCGCCCTGGCCGTAGATCGCCTCGTGCATCAGCGCGTACAGCGGATGCCCGGCGAACGAGGTGGCGGTCCGCACGGCCTCCTGGAAGGTGTCGGAGAGCTCGGTGCCGTGCGGTGTACGGACGAAGGCGTTCTCCAGCAGGTAGTGCAGCTGGTGGCTGCCGCTGCCGCCGCCCAGCATGATGCCGAGCGACTGGAACCCCTCGGCCGTCAGCCGGTGTCCGGCACTGTCGGTGGGGTGCTCCAGCAGATGGGCGGTGATCTCCCGGGCGCGCTCGACGTCCTGCGGGTAGCGGGCGTAGTGGGCGGCGACCTTGCGCTCGATCCGGGGGTAGGCGGCCCGGTACACGTCGTCGGCGTGCGCGTCGAGGGAGGGCAGTCCACCGGTGATGAGGACGGCCTTGAGCCCCTCGGGCGCGGCCGACAGATAACGGACCGCGCAGAAGCCGCCGAAGGACTGGCCGAGGACCGTCCACGGTTCGCCGCCGGTCAGCTGCGGGCGGATCAGCTCGCAGTCGCGCACGATGCTGTCGGACCGGAAGTGGGCGAGGTAGTCGGCCTGCTCGCGCGGGCCGCCGCGCAGCGGCAGGGTCTGGCGGTTGGCCGGGGCGGAGAGACCGGTGCCGCGCTGGTCCAGCAGCAGTACCCGGAATTCCCGCACGGCCCGCCCCAGCCAGGCCTCCGCGCCGACGAAACGCCGGGCGCCGAAGCCGGGGCCGCCCTCCAGGTACACCAGCCAGGGCAGCTCCTCGCCGGCCGTGCCGCTCGCCACGGCCTGTCTGCCGAAGACTTCGATCTGCTCGCCGCCCGGATCGCTGTGGTCGAGCGGGACCGTGAAATAGCGGTCCGTGAAGACGATGCCGGGCTGCCGGTAGCTGCTCACAAGGTGCTCCTGAATCAGATGTGCCACGGACAGTTCAGCACACGGCGGTGACCCGGTCGGTCGCGGCCCGTGTGCGGGGCGCCCGGGTGCCTCCTACCGTGCAGGCATGATCCGGTTCGAGCAGGTCGGCAAGGTGTATCCGGACGGCACGAGCGCGGTCGACGGTCTCTCCTTCGAAGTCGCCGAGGGGGAACTGGTCACCCTCGTCGGACCGTCCGGCTGCGGCAAGACCACCACGATGATGATGGTCAACCGGCTGATCGAGCCCTCGTCGGGCCGGATCCTCGTCGGCGGCGAGGACGTCTCCGGCGTCGACCCGGTGCAACTGCGCCGCCGGATCGGCTACGTCATCCAGCAGGTGGGCCTGTTCCCGCACCGCACCGTCCTCGACAACACGGCGACCGTGCCCGCGCTGATCGGCTGGAAACGGGCCAGGGCCCGGGCGCGGGCGGCCGAGCTGCTGGATCTGGTGGGCCTCGACCCCAAGACGTACGGCTCCCGCTATCCCGCGCAGCTCTCCGGCGGTCAGCGCCAACGGGTGGGTGTGGCGAGGGCGTTGGCCGCGGATCCGCCGGTGCTGCTGATGGACGAGCCGTTCGGCGCGGTCGACCCGGTGGTCCGCGAGCGGCTGCAGAACGAATTCCTGAGCCTCCAGGCGACGGTCCGCAAGACGGTCCTGATGGTCACCCACGACATCGAGGAGGCGGTCCGGATGGGCGACCGGATCGCGGTGTACGGGGCGGGGCGCATCGAGCAGTTCGACACCCCCGGCGCCGTGCTCGGGGCTCCCGCCACCCCGTACGTGGCACGGTTCGTCGGCGCCGACCGGGGGCTGAAGCGGCTCTCGGTGACCACGATCGAGCCGGCGGACCTGGAGGAGCCGCCGGTCGCCCGGCTGGACGAGCCGGCCGGCGCGGCGGCCGCCCGGCTGGGCGGCACGGATGCCCGCTGGGCGGTGGTGCTGAACGGCGAGGGCGATCTGCACGGCTGGGTGGCGGCGGACGCGCTGCGCATCGCGGGCGAGCACGGCACGGTCGGCGAACTGGCCCGCAGGATGGATGCCTGGGTGCCGGTCGGGGCCCCGCTGAAGCAGGCGTTCAGCGAGATGCTCCAGCACGACGCGGGGTGGGTCGCGGTACTGGACGGGTCCCGGTTCCTCGGCGTGCTGACCCCGGCCAAGCTCCACGAGGCGCTGCGCCGCTCGGTCGACGCGGACGCGCGGGGCGTGGGCCGGGCCGAGGTGCCCTTCGACTCGGTCGCGGACGCCTAGGGGCGGGACGCGGGCTCCCGCCCCCCTGCGCCGGCGGGAGCCCCTGCACCGCCGGTCCGCGGCGACAGCCCCCTGGAGCCGCCCGCGGGCGTCGTGGACCGTGAACGCCGTCGCGTCCCGGTTGCCGTGAACCGGTGGATGCGTCAGAGGTGGGCGGACCTGCTGCGGTTCGACGCCCCCGGCGAGGCAGTGGGCGGCCGGGGCACCGGCGACCTCGTCGATGTTCCGCTCCACCGGGTGGAGCCGGTAGCACCCGTTGGTGATGTGTGTGGTGCCGATGTTCTTGCCCGCGGGCAGCAGGTTGCGGACACGGCGCGGTACGAGGGCGGCGGCCCCTTCCAGCGGGCCGTGCAACCGGGCCGGCCGCCCGGGAAGCCGACGGCCTGAGCGTGCGAGGCGGCGGTCAGCCGCGCGGGAGGAGGTTCCTGGACTCCAGATAGTTGCGCGCCACGTCCTCGGGCAGCCGCCGCCAGCTGTCGACCTGCTCGTTGAGCCGGGCCAGGTCGGCGGTGGTCAGTACGGTGTTGAGCCTGCCCAGCGCGTTGCGTACGCCGGCGCTGCCGGCCCGGGACCGGTTGACGACGGGGACGAGGTAGTCGGCGTTCTGGAGGTGCTTGTCGTCGGCGAGCAGGACGAGGCCGAAGCTGTCGAGCGTGGCGTCGGTCGTGGTGGTCAGCACCATCTGGTCCTGCCCCTTCTGGACGGCCCGTTTGGCCTGGGTGGTGCCGACGCCCTTCGGGTCCACGGCGGTGACGCGGATGCCGTACGTCTTCTTCAGGCCGGGCGCGCAGTAGGGGCGCTGCACGCATTCGTCACCGGCCGCCAGCCGTACGGGCAGGCCGGACCTGCCGAGGTCACCGAGGGTCCTGAGGTGGTGCTCGGCTGCGTACCGGGCGGCGACGGCGAAGGCGTTCTGGTCGACGGCGCGCCCGGGGTCGAGGACGGTGAGGCCGCGGGGCGCGGCCAGCGCGCGCAGGGCCTTCATGGTTGCGGCGAGGTCGGGTGAGCCGGCCGGGGCGGCGTCGGCGCCGTTCTCCTTGGCGTTCAGCCAGTCGGCGAAGGTGGCTGCGTACTCCGGTACGACGTCGATCTGGCCGCTCTCCAGCGCCGGTTCGTAGATCTCCCGGTTGGTGACCGAGATGATCTTCGTGGAGTAGCCGGCGCGGCCCAGCAGCAGCGCGTACATCTGGGCGAGCAGATCGCTCTCGGTGAAGCCCGCGGAGCCGATGGTGAGGTGTTTGCTGTCGCCGGGCGGTGCGGTGACCTCGCCCCGGTCCTCCAGGGAGGGACCGGTGCCGCACGCGGCGGCCGCGAGCAGCACCAGCGGTGCGGGGACGGCGGTCCACGGCCTCATCCGGATCCCCCGCCGCGGAACCGGCCGGGCACGAGCAGCCGGCCCGCCTCGAAGAGCCCTTCGACGATCAGCGCGAAGGCCGCGACGAGGACCGCCCCGGCGACCACCTGGGCGGTGGAGGCGAGGTTGAAGCCCGCCGTGATGATGCGGCCGAGCCCCCCGCCGCCCGCGAGCGCCGCGAGGGTGGCGGTGGCGACGAGCTGGACTGCTGCGATCCGTACCCCGGTGAGGATCAGCGGGAGGGCGAGCGGCACCTCGACGCCCAGCATCAGCTGTCCGCCCGTCATGCCCATTCCCCTGGCGGCGCGCACGACATCCCGGTCGACCTCCCGCATGCCGACGTAGGCGTTGGTGAGCAGCGGCGGTACGGCGAAGAGCACGAGCGCGATGACGGTCGGCCACTCGCCGTGCCCGCCGATCGGGGTGAGGAGCAGCAGCACCAGGACGGCGAAGGTGGGCACGGCCCGGCCGATGTTGGAGATGTTGACGGCGAGTGCGCCGCCCTTGCCGAGGTGGCCGAGGACCACCGCGACAGGCAGCGCGATCAGGCAGCTGATCAGCAGGCAGACGACGGTGAGGAACAGATGCTGGCCCAGCCGCTGCCAGATGCCGCCGTCCTTGGACCAGTTCGCGGAGGTGGTGAGCCAGGACCAGGCGTCGGCGAGCGTGTTCACGGCTGTCTCCGGGTCCATGGGGTCAGCAGTCGCTGGGCGAGCAGGAGCAGCAGGTCGGCGACGACGGCGATGACGACACAGAGGACGGAGGCGGTGAGCACCTGGGCCTTGAAGTAGGTGTTCATCCCGGCGTAGATGAGGTTGCCGAGTCCGCCGTAGCCGACGATCGCGCCGACCGTGACCAGGGAGACCGCGGAGACGGTCGCGATCCGTACTCCGGCCATGGCGGCGGGCAGCGCGAGGGGCAGCTCCACGGCGAGCAGCAGCCGCAGGGGCCCGTACCCCATGCCGCGCGCCGCCTGCCGGGTCTCCTCGGGCACCGCGCGCAGTCCGGCGAGGATGTTCCGGACGAGGAGGGTGAGCGAGTACAGCACGAGCCCGGCGACGACGAGCGAGGCGGAGAGTCCGTACACCGGCAGCAGCAGCGAGAACATGGCGAGCGATGGCACGGTGTAGAGGACGGTCGTCACGGCGAGCACCGGGCCCGCCGCCCAGCGCCGGTGCCGCGCCGCGAGGGCGAGCGGAACGGCGAGGGCCAGGCCGATGAGCACGGAGACCGCGGTCAGCTGGAGGTGCTGCACGACGGCGTCCCAGAGGATCTCGCGACGGCTGGAGAGATAGGCCCCGCAGAGCCACTCGTTGCGCGCGAGGCAGTCGTCCGGGGGCGCGGTCACCCGTCCATTGGAGCCCGGGGGGCGGGTGGACGCGCGTCGTGATCGTCCGTCCGGGGCTACGCGGTCCCCGGCGCTCCGGGCCGCTCCACCTTCCGCACGGTGACGTCGTCCGGTCCGAGCAGCCGCCCGTCGGCCGCGTGGACCTCCAGCGCCCTGGGCGTACGGCCGTGGCGCAGGTCGACCATCTCCGAGTGCGGTTCGCCGGGCTCGAAGTAGTGGCCCTCGCCCCACTGCCTCAGCGCCACGATGACCGGGAAGAGGTCCCTGCCTTTGGCCGTCAGCACGTACTCGTGGCGGGCGCCGCCGCCGGCCGCCGGGACCATGTCGAGAATCCCGCCCCCGACCAGCTCGCGCAACCGCGCCGAGAGGATGTTCTTCGCGACGCCCAGGCTGCGCTGGAACTCCCCGAAGCGGCGGCTGCCGTCGAAGGCGTCACGGACGATCAGGAGCGACCACCAGTCGCCGATCGCGTCGACCGAGCGGGCCACCGGGCAGTCGCTGTCATCGAGACGTGTCCGCTTCACCATGCCGTTCCCCTCACTTTGGTGGTTGCAACATGCTACCAGCCGACGCTAACGTCCACCTGGTAGCAACTTGCAACCGAATCGATCGAGGGGTATCCGTGACCGACGACGCGAGAACGACCATGACCTCGGACACGAGCGGCGGGACACCACCGGCCGCCCTGTCCGGACGCACCACCGCGCTCTTCGCGGTCGCCTCCGGAGCGGCGGTGGCCAACGTCTACTTCGCGCAGCCCCTCCTGGTCACGCTGAGCCAGGACTTCCGGATCGGTGCGGCCGCCATCGGGATCGTCGTGACCCTCACCCAGATCGGCTACGGCCTCGGGCTGTTCCTGCTGGTGCCGCTGGGGGATCTGGTCGACCGACGGACCCTCGTCGTGGCCCAGCTGGCGCTGCTCGCGGCAGCGCTCGTGGCCGTCGGTACGGCTGCCACCGCACCAGTCCTGCTCACCGCCCTGGCCGCCGTGGGCTTCCTCGCCGTGGTGACCCAGACGCTCGTGGCCTTCGCGGCTTCGCTGTCCGCCCCGGACCGGCGTGGCCGCGCGGTCGGCCTGGTCACCAGCGGAATCGTCATCGGGATCCTGCTCGCCCGCACGGTCTCCGGCGTACTGGCCGACCTCGCGGGCTGGCGCACGGTCTACCTGGCCTCGGCCGCGCTGACCCTCGCACTCACCCTGGCCCTGTACCGCGTACTGCCGCGCCGGTCGACACCCCCGGTCTCCATGCGGTACGTAAGGCTGCTGCGTTCGACGCTCACATTGTTCGCCGAGGAACGCGTGCTGCGGGTCCGCGCTCTGCTCGCCCTGCTCGTCTTCGCCGCGTTCAGCACCCTGTGGAGCTGCGTCGCACTCCCGCTGAGCGAACCCCCGCTCTCGTTGTCGCACACCGCGATCGGGGCGTTCGGGCTCGTGGGAGCCGCGGGCGCGCTGGCGGCCGCGCCGGCCGGACGCCTGCACGACCGGGGTCTTTCCGGGTGGACGACCGGCACCGCGCTGGTCCTGCTGACCCTGTCATGGCTCCCGCTCGCCCTCACCCGGCAGTCGCTGTGGGCGCTGGCGATCGGCGCGGTCCTCCTCGATCTGGCCGTGCAGGCCGTCCACGTCACCAATCAGAGCCTGATCTACGCGGTCCGTCCCGATGCCGGAAGCCGCCTGATCGGGGGGTACATGGTCTTCTACTCGGTCGGCAGCGCCACGGGTGCCCTCGCCTCGACGGCCGTCCACGCGATGGCCGGGTGGGGCGCGGTGTGCCTGCTCGGTGCCGCGATCAGCGCGCTCGCGCTCCTCGTGTGGGCGGTGGACAGCCGTCAGTGCGCCGCGGCCGCCGGTTCGAGGACGAAGAGCGGGATCTGACGGTCGGTCTTGCGCTGGTAGTCGGCGTAGTCGGGAAACGCCTCGACCGCCCGCTGCCACCACAGGGCCTTCTCCTCGCCCGTGGCCTCACGGGCGTTCATGTCCCGGCGGTCCGGGCCGTCCTGGAGTTCCACCCGGGGGTCTGCCACGATGTTGTGGTACCAGACGGGGTGCTTGGGGGCACCGCCCTGCGAGGCGACGACGGCGTACGTGCCGTCGTGCTCGACCCGCATCAGCGGGGTCTTGCGGATCTTTCCGCTCTTGGCCCCGCGGGTGGTGAGGATGATGACGGGCATGCCCCGCATCGTGGTCCCCTCCGTCCCTCCGGAGCTCTCGAACAGCTCGACCTGATCGCGGACCCACTGCTGGGGGCTCGGCTCGTACTCTCCCTGGAGAGGCATGGAATCTGTCCCATCGTCGACGTTCGGACACGCGGGCGCGCGCCTGCGGACACCCGCGTGTCCCGCTGCTCCGGCAACTCTCGCACCATTCCGGCCGGAAGGCGCCCGGTACGGGTCCGCGTGCCGCGGCGACGAGGTGGCGTCTCAGGGGTGCGGCGGACGCAGCCGCAGTTGCAGCATGGCCTCGAACCGTGCCTCCGGGTCGTTGAGATCGATACCGGCGACCACGGCCAGCCGCTTGAGCCGGTAGCGGAAGGTGTTGGGGTGGATGTGTACGGCGGCCGCGGCGGCGGCCACGTCGCCGAAGGTGCTCAGCCAGGCGTCCAGGGTGTCCGTGAGGGCCGTGTTGTGCCGGGCGTCGTAGGCGCGCAGCCGTATGACGGGGCCGTCCGGCAGATCGTCCTCGGCGGCCATCCGGTCCGTCAGCTCCTCCAGCAGCGAGGCGGCGTAGACGTCCGACAGCCGGGCCGCCCTGCGCTGGGTACGGCCGGAGCCGAGGACCCGCAGCGCACGGTCGGCGTCGGCGCGCGAGCGGCGCAGCTCCACGGGACGGGCGGCGAGCCGGCCGATCCCGATGACGGCGGGCACCCGGGCCCCGATGCGGCCGAGGAACGCCTCGGCCACCCGGAGCCCCTGTTCGTCCGAACTGGCGGGCAGGACCGCGTAGGTGACCGGGCCGAGTGAGGCGGCGGCGGTACGGGGGTGGATCGCGGCCAGGTGCAGGGTGAGCGCCTCGGCCACGCGGTGGCCCGCGGCCACCCGGTCGGGCGCGTACTGCTCGCCGGTCACCGCTAGCGCCAGTACGCAGGCGGGCTGCGCGGACAGGCCGAGTCGCACGGCGGCCTGCGGTGCGTGCACACCGCCCTCCAGGACCGTGGCGAGCAGATCCGCGCGCAGCCGGCGTTCGGCGTCCTCGCCCGTGCGGCGGCGCAGCAGGTGCAAAGCCGCCACCTTCGCGGCCTCCTGGAGGGCCTGCGTCCGGTCGGCGCTCAGCGGTCCGTCGACCACGACCCAGATCGAGCCCAGGATCTCGCCGCCCGCGCGGACGGCGATCGCGACCCGGGGCTTGTCCGAGATGCCGTCGACGTAGACGGGTTCCTCCTTCCGGTAGAGGGCCTGGAAGGCGCCGCGTTCCTCCAGGGCGCGCAGTTTCTCGGCGGGCACCTGGCGGTCGAGGATGGTCGCGATCCGGTCGTCGTCGCCCTCGTCCTGACGGCTGGAGAAGGCCAGCACCCGCCCGCTCCGGTCCTCCACGGTGACCGGGCCGTCCAGCAGCCCGGCCGTCGCGTTGGCCAGGGCGAACAGGTCCCCGGCGAGCGGCTCGGCGCCGTCGGCCTCGTCGGGGCCGCCCACCGTGCCCAGTTCGTCGACCGCGAGCAGCGACCGCAGCAGCGCGGCCACCTGGGCCCAGGACGCGCCGGGCGTCAGGCCGAGCACGGTCAGGCCGGTGCGGGCGGCCGCCTCGGAGACGGGTCCGTCCACCGGGACCGGGGAACGGACCACCACGGCCGCCGCGCCGAGCCCGGCCGCCGTGTCGACCAGGGCGGCGACCGGTCCGGCGCCGTACACACCGACGCCGAGCACCACCGCCCCGGGCAGCCGCGCCGGTTCGTCCAGGGGGTCCTGGATCAGCACCCCGCTGACGGTGCGGTCCGGGTCGGCCTCCCCGGCCACCACTTCGATCAATGTCGACCCGAGATCGTTGAGGATCCGGCCGAGCACGGCCCGTGGCTGCTCCGTCATCTTCACAAGGTAGTTGATCGGAGTCCGTGGACGGCGGGGCCGGCCGGCCGGGGGCCGGAGCCGGTCATCGGCCGATCCATTCCGTCGACGCGGTCACCTCGGCCAGTTGTCCGGGGACCGGGGAGATTCCGAGGCCGGGTCCTCGCGGCACGTCGAGATGGCCGTCACGCAGCACGAACGGTTCGGTGATGTCGGTCCGGTAGTACCGGTCGGACGCCGAGGTGTCGCCGGGCAGGGTGAAGCCGGGCAGTGCGGCGAGGGCGACGTTGGCGGCCCGGCCGAGGCCGGTCTCCAGCATCCCTCCGCACCAGACGGGGACTCCGTTCGCGGCACACACGTCGTGGATCCGCCGGGCCTCCAGATAGCCGCCGACCCGCCCCGGCTTGATGTTGACGACCGAGCAGGCGCCCATCGCGATGGCGTCGGCCGCCGAACGGGCGGACACGATCGACTCGTCCAGGCAGATCGGGGTGCGGACCCGCCGGGCGAGTTCCGCGTGGCCCCTGATGTCCTCCTCGTCCAGGGGCTGTTCGATCAGCAGCAGCCCGTACGGGTCGAGCCGGGCCAGCTGTGCGGCGTCGGCGAGGGTGTACGCGGTGTTGGCGTCGACCTGGAGCAGTACGTCGTCGCCGAAGCGTTCCCGGACGGCGCGCACGGGGGCCACGTCCCAGCCGGGCTCGATCTTCAGCTTGATCCGCAGATAGCCCTCGGAGAGGTAGCCGTCGACGGCGTCGAGGAGCGCCGGGACGGAATCCATGATGCCGACCGACACCCCGGCCGGCACCCGTTCGGCCGTCGCGCCCAGCCACTGGCCCATCGACAGGCCGTGGGAGCGCAGCCAGGCGTCGAGCACCGCGGTCTCCAGGGCGGCCTTGGCCATCCGGTGGCCCTTGAACGCGGCCAGTGCCGGGGCGACCGCCCAGGGATCGAGGTCCGGCAGGGCGGTGAGCGCGGGGACTAGGTGGCTGCGCAGGACGTCCGCGGCCCCCGCGGTGTACTCCGAGGAGTACAGCGGATCGGCCATGGTGACGCATTCGCCGTAGCCCTCGTGGTCCTCGGTCTCGACCCTGACCAGCAGGATCTCCCGGGTGGTCATCGTGGCGAACGAGGTCCGGAACGGTGCGACCAGCGGCATCGCGATCCGGCGCAGTTCCACACCGACGAGTTTCATGGCTGACTCTCCTGATGTCTGTCGATCACGTACCAGCCGTCCCGGGTGAATCCGGTGACGGTGTGCCCCTCGGCCATCAGGCCGCCGAGTACCTCGCGCAGCGCGTACCGCCATTCGCGGGCCAGGGGCGGGTCGGTCCGGCGCAGTTCCTCGGCCTCGGCGGGGATCCGGACCAGGACGGTGCCGCCGTCCTGCCGCCCGACGACGGGGCTGCCGTCGGGTTTGGCGTCCAGTCCGACCACGGTGCGGGCACCCGCGCCGTCGAGGGTGACGATGTGGGGTCTGCCCGCGGCGGATCCGACGGCGTGCTCGCCGGTCAGCTCCCAGCGCACCATCAGCCGGTCCGTCTCGGTTCCGGCGTTGACCTCGTCGTGCATGGCCCCGTAGAAGTCGGCGAGGTACTCGCTGGGTGAAGCCCCCAGTTTGGCCAGGTTGAAGTAGGCGTTGCGGCTGATCAGCGGGTCGAAGGTCCAGGTGACGGTGGTGATGGAGCGGGCCAGGGCCCAGGCCCGCTGATGCTGTTTGACGGCGAAGCCGACGTTGCGGCCCCGGACGCTGTCGTCCACCCCGGCGATGTGCGAGTGGAGTCCGGCGCTGGCCAGGAAGCCGAGGCAGAATCCGATCATCCGGCCGCCCCGGCCGACCCCGACGACATAGCTGCCGGAGTGGGCGAAGACCCGCAGCAACTCCGGCGTGATCAGCGGGTTTCCGGGTTCGGGGCGCCAGATCCGGTCCAGTACCCGGCAGGCCTCGTGCATCTCGTCCAGGCCGTGCAGTTCCCTGATGGTGACGCCCGCGCGCTCGGCGGCCAGGTCCGCGGCGGCCCTCGCGGCGGCCGCCTGCGCGGCGTTCACGGTCCCACCTCGTCGGGGACCGCCGGTGACCTGCGCAGCAGCGAGGCCACCAGGGAGGCCACCAGTGCGGCGCGGCGGGGCAGTTCGGCGACGATCACATGCTCGTCGTCGGCGTGTGCCCCGCCGCCCACCGCCCCCAGGCCGTCGAGCGTCGGCGTGCCCGCTCCGGCGGTGAAATTGCCGTCGGAGCAGCCGCCGACCGCCACGCCGCGCAGGGTGCCGAAACCCAGCTCCGCGTAGTGGCCGCGGGCGAGTGCGAACAGTTCGGCCGAGGCGGTCGCGGGCAGCGGCGGCCGGTCCGGGCCGCCGGAGAATGTCAGCGAGGCGCCGTCGAGTACCGGCCGCAGGCCGTGCACGGCCCGGTCCACCCGGTCCTGCTCGGCGGGCGTCGCCACGCGTACGTCGACCATCAGACGGGCCGCGTCGGGCACCGTGTTGCGCGTGCGGCCGGAGGAGGCCACGGTCGGTGTCACGGTGGTGCCGGCCGCCGGGTCGGCGAGGGCGGACAGCGCAAGGACCTGGTGGGCCAGTTCGGTGGTCGTGTTGACGCCCTTGTGGGGCTCCAGGCCGGCGTGCGCGGCGCGTCCGGCGATGGTCAGCCCGTAGCCGGACATCCCCTTGCGCTCGGTCTTCAGCGCGCCGCCCTCGCTCGCCTCCAGGACGAGCACGGCCCGGGTGCGGCGGGCCTCGGACTCGATCAGGGCGCGCGAGGTGGGAGCGCCGATCTCCTCGTCGCCGGTCAGCAGCACCGAGACCCCGTCCAGGTCGTCCAGGACCGACAGTGCGTGGAACAGCTGCGCCACACCGGCCTTCATGTCGAAGCAGCCGGGGCCGGTGAGCCGTCCCCCGGCGACCTCGAAGGGATGGCCGGCCAGGGAACCCACCGGCCACACCGTGTCGAAGTGGCCGAGCAGCAGCACCCGGTCGCCGGAGCCGAAGCGCCAGCGCAGGGCGGGCCGTCCCGAGCCGTCGATCCACTCGGGCGCCGCTCCGGTCAGCCGGGTGCCGATCCCGGCGGCGACACGGGCGCAGTCGGTGACCGCGGCCGGGTCCTCGCTGGGCGACTCGGTGCGGACCAGCTCCTCGATGTCGGCCAGCAGGCCCGGCAGTCCGGCCTCCAGTGCGGAAACGATCGCGGGCACGTCAGCCCACCTTGGGAGTGGCGCGGCCGCCGTGGTGGATGTACGGAGTGCCGTCGTCGAGTGTGTAGAAGACGACCGGGATCCAGAGCGCGAGCCCCGGCCGCTGCACGACGAACAGGCCGGGCTCGACGGGGTGCAGCTCGTACTCCTTCTCCGTGTCGGGGGTCAGTTCGGCCAGGGGGCCGGTGATCCGGTCCAGCATCACCAGGCCGCCGTCCCGCTCCACGATCTCCATCCGGCTGGAGAGCCGCTGGTACACGCCGACGTAGTCGGCGGGGTCCACCGCCACGGGCCCGGTCGCGGGCTCGATGGTGGTGCGCATCGTCACCCCGGCCAGCTCCCGGACGATCTCCGCGTACACCTCCCGGTAGAGGCTCGCTGTGTCGCCGCCATTGGTGAGCAGGCAGATCGCCAGCTCGGCCTCGGGCAGGATGCGCAGGAAGGCGCTCTGGCCGATCGTGCCGCCGTCGTGTCCGTAGACCCGCTGCCCGTCCCAATTGTCCAGGAACCAGCCGAGCCCCCAGGCGTCGCCGAGGATGTGCGGGTCGGGGATCTCGACCTGCGGGGTCTGCATGGCGGCGACGGACTCCTCGGAGAGGAGCTTGGTGCCGTCGCCGGTGACACCCCTGTTGAGGTGCAGCCGGGCGAACTCCAGTACCTCGCGCGGTGTGGAGCAGATCAGTCCGGCCGGCCCGGCCGAGCGCATCAGCCCCCAGATCGGTGCCTGTGCCGGCGGGGTCCCCAGGTGCCCGATGGCGGCGCGGAAGCGCAGCACCTCCTCCGGCAGGGTCGCGGTGTGCGTCAGGCCGAGCGGCCGGTACAGGCGCTCGCGCATCAGCTCGTCCCACTGGACGCCGGTGACGACCTCCAGCACCCGGCCGAGCAGGGTGAAGCCCGCGTTGCAGTACGACATGGTGGCGCCGAGCGGGTGGTTGGGGGTGACGTCGCCGAGCAGGGCGGCGTACTTCTCCAGGCAGTCGTCGCCCCGGCCGGTGTCGGTGAAGAGGTCTCCGTCGATGCCGCTGGTGTGCGTCAGGAGGTGACGGAGCGTCACACCCTGGGTCAGCTCCTCGCTCGCGAACCGCAGTTCGGGGAGTACGGAGACGATGGGGGCGTCCAGTTCGAGCACACCCTCGTCGACCAGGGCCATGGCCACCGTGGTGGTCCAGACCTTGGAGATCGAGCCGATCTGGAAGAGGGTGTCGGTGGTCGCCTCGATCCCGGCCTCGGTGTTGGCCAGGCCGACGGCGGCCTCGGCGACGATCTCGCCGCGGTGCAGGATCGCGAGAGAGGCGCCGGGGACGGAGTGGCGGGCGGCGAGTTCGGTGAGCCGGGTGGTCCAGCGGGCCGACAGCTCGGTGGTATCGGTCATGTCGTTCTCCGTTTCGTTTCGTTTCGTTTCAGCGGTTGGTGTGCGTGGTGACCCATTCGACCAGCCTGCGGGAGTAGTCCTCCCGGTGCGAGGGCCGGCCGTCCAGAAGGAACAGGTGGGAACTGCCGGGGTACACGACCAGCCGGGCCGGGACGTCCCGGGTACGCAGCGCGTGGAACCACTGCTCGGCCTGGCCCACCGGGCAGGTGTCGTCCGCGCCGCCGTGCAGGATCAGGGTGGGGGCGCGTACCGCGTCGGCATGGCTGAGCGGCGAGAGCTGCGCCAGCCGTGCCGGGTCGCCGATCTCGTGGCCGGCGATCAGATGGCCCTCCTCGGAGGTGCCGGCCATGCTCTTCAGGTCGACCAGGACACCGCCCGGTACGACGGCGGCGAACAGGCCGGTGCGGGCGGAGAGCCAGCAGGTCAGGTAGCCGCCGTAGCTGTAGCCGGTGAGGGCGATCCGTTCCGGGTCGACGAGTCCTTCGCCGACGAGGGCGGCGACCGGTTGCAGGACGTCCTGTTCGTCCGTCTCGCCCCAGGCGCCCACGGCGGCCGTGTAGAACGCCTCGCCGTAGCCGTCGCTGGCGCGGACGTTCAGGGTGAGGACCGTCCAGCCGCGCGAGGCCAGTTCCTGGTGGTAGAGGTGGACCGGGTCGGAGTGCGGGGCCCAGGCGTTGTGCGGGCCGCCGTGCACGTCGACCAGGAGCGGGCCGCCCGGGGGTGTGTCCGCGGCACGGGTGATCATGCCGTGCACGACCGTGCCGTCCGCGATGGTGAACTCGCGTTCGGTGACCGGGTGGAGGGCGATATCGGGCAGCGACCCGGCCATGTGGTCGGTGAGCCGCGCGGGCTGCCGCCCGGACGTCCAGTCGTCCAGGTCGAGCAGCACGATCTCGGCGAAACGCGTCGCGTCACAGACAACGACCGCCGCCCGCCCGGCCTTGGTGACGACCGAGCATCCGCTGACGCCGGTGCCGGCGGGCAGTGGGGAGGCGCTGATCCCGTCCGCGCCCACCCGGTACAGCCGGGTGGCGCCCCGGTCCCGGGCGCAGAACACGATGTCGTCGCCGTGGAACTGCGGGAGCGCGCCCGGGTATCCGGGGCCGCCGCCCATGACGTTGCGGTCCAGGGCGGCGCTGAGGGAAGTAGGCGCGGAGCCGTCCAGCGGCTGGCGCAGCAGCTCCGAGTGGCCGACGCCGAACGAGGCCCGGCCGACGACGAGCAGCGCGGACCCGTCGGGGAACCAGCTCACCGGACCGGCGAGACCGTCGGCGGGCCCGACCCGGCGGGGCCCGGGCGCGTTCTCCCCGACCCCTACCACATGGGCGGCCGAGGTACCGAAGACGGCGGCGTCCGGGGTGGTCTGCGCAGGGTAGGCGAGCCGTGTGCCGTCGGGCGACCAACTGGGCGGGCCGACGCGCCGGTCGCCCTTTGTGAGCTGTACGACCTCGCCCGAGTCCGCCTCCACCACGAACAGCTGTGTCCGGAGCGAGCCGATCAGGCCCGCCCCGTCCGCCTTCCAGCCGAGGGCGTCGATGACCACCGGTGCGCTGTCCGCGCGGTACGCCTCGGGAGCGGCGAAGGCGATGCGTGAGCCGTCCGGGCTCCAGACCGGTGTGCCGGCCCCGGCCGGGCAGCCGGCGGGCGTGGTGAGCGGCACGGCCTCTCCCCCGTCGGCGGGCAGCAGATGGAGCTGCCCCGCGCGCAGGAAGGCCAGCCGTGTCCCGTCCGGGGACCAGCGCGGCGCGGTGTCCGCCGGGCCGTGGGTGAGGCGCCGGGCCGGACCGCCCGCGCCCCGTACCTCCCAGATCGAGCGGATCACACGGTCGTTCGCGGCGTCCTGGGTGGTCAGGGTGTACGCGACGCGTTCGCCGTCGGGCGACAGTGCGGGGTCGCCCGGGATCTCGAACCGGTACAAGTCGTCGATCCTCAGCGGTCGGGTCATGACGCCTCCTCGGCGTGGGCAAGGTCGGGCACGCAGGAGATGAGTTCGCGGGTCGTCGGGTGCTCCGGGTGCTCCAGCACCCGTTCGGCCGGGCCGCATTCGACGAGATGTCCGCCGTCCATCACGGCGACCTGGTCGCAGAGATAGCGGACGACCGCAAGGTTGTGGGAGATGAAGAGCATCGCGAAGCCCAGTTCGCGCTGGAGGCGGCGCAGCAGGTTGAGGACCGCGCCCTGTACGGAGACGTCCAGGGCCGAGGTGATCTCGTCCGCGATCAGCACGGCGGGCCGGGCGGCCAGGGCCCTGGCCAGGGCCACCCGTTGACGCTGGCCGCCGGAGAGGGCGTCCGGGGTGAGCGCGGCACGGGCGGGGTCGATGCCGACCAGTTCGAGGAGGCGTGCCACCTCCGCGTCGCGTGCGACGCGGCGTTCGCGGGCCGGTGCCCGGCGCCCGGCCGCCTCCCCGGACAGCGCCTCGGCCACGGACGCGCCGACGGTCATGCGTGGGTCGAGCGAGGCGTACGGGTTCTGGAACACCAGCTGTACGGGGCTGCGCCCGCGCCGGCGCGTGACTTCGGTCCCGTCGACCAGTACCCGGCCCGACTGCGTCGGCGCCAGTCCCACGACGGCCTTGCCGAGGGTGGATTTTCCCGACCCGGACCCGCCCACCAGACCGGTCACCGTTCCCTCCGGCACCAGCAGGCCGACGTTCTCCACGGCGGTGAACCGGCCGTAGCGGACCGTGATCCCGCACAGTTCGAGTGAGCTCATGACGTTGCCTCCGCTGCGTACGACGTGGCCGCGGCGGCCCCACCGGCCGCCGCCGTCCCGACCGGGTACCAGCAGGCGACCTGTCGGCCCGGTCCGAAGCCGGTCAGTCCGGGGGCGGCTTCGTGACAGTGCTCCCGGGCGCGTTCGCAGCGCGGCGCGAACGGGCATCCCCCGCCGGTCTCCCCCGGCTCCGGCGGCCGGCCGGGGATGGTGGCCAGTTCCTTTCCGGGGTCGGTGGCCATGGTCGGGACCGCCCCGACCAGGGCCCGGGTGTACGGGTGGGCGGCGCCGCCGAGCAGTTCGGTGACCGGAAGGTCCTCGACGATCAGACCCGCGTACATCACCAGGACCCGTTCGCAGACCTGGGCGACGACGGCGAGGTCGTGGGAGATCAGCAGCAGCGCGGCTCCGGAGTCCTCACGCACCTCGGCGAGCAGGTCGAGGACCTGTTGCTGGACCGCCACGTCGAGCGCGGTGGTGGGCTCGTCCGCGATGATCAGTTTCGGTTTCCCCATCAGTCCCATCGCGATGACGGCCCGCTGCCGCATTCCGCCGGAGTACTCGTGCGGCCGCTGCCGGGCACGGCGCTCCGGCGTGGGGATACGGACGGCGCCGAGCCGGTCGACCGCGCGCGCCGCCGCCTGTGAGCGGCCCGCTCCCAGGTGGACCTCGGCCACCTCGGCGAGCTGCCTGCCCACGCGCAGGGCGGGGTTCAGCGAGGCCATCGGGTCCTGGAAGACCATGGCCAGTTCGGTGCCGAGTTGCGGGTCGGCCCGCAGGTCGTGCCCGTCGAAGCGGAGGATGCCGGCCGAGACGCTGCCCGGATGCGGAACGAGGTCCGCGAGTGCCAGCGCGCTCAGGCTCTTGCCTGATCCCGATTCGCCGACCAGTCCGACGGCCTCGCCCGCGCCGATGTCCAGCGAGATCCCGCGTACGGCCTGCCGTCCGCCGGGGAAGGTCACCCGCAGATCGCGCGCCCGGACCAGGGCCCCGCCGTCGTCGGCACCGGCGGCGCTCTCGCCGGGTGCGCTCGTCGGCTGCCGCGGTGCCGGTTCCGGTTTCCGCGGCGCCCGCCGGCCACCGGCCTGCGCCAGCACCTCGCCGACCAGACCGAACATCAGCCCGGTCAGGACGACCGCCGCACCGGGCGCCAGGGCGGCCGCCGGGTTCACGAAGACGCGGTTCAGCTGTTCGTTGAGCAGCCGCCCCCAGTCGTACTGCGGAGGCTGTACGCCGAGTCCGAGGAACGAGAGGCCGGAGAAGGCGACCAGGATGCCGCCGGTCGCCTGGGTGGCGAACAGCACCGAGGGTTCGGCGATGTTGGGCAGCAGATGACGTACCACCAGCCTGAACCGGCCCACGCCGAGGATCCGGGCCGCCGCCACGTAGTCGGAGCCCGCGACCGACGCCGTCAGGTTCTGCACCAGCCGTGCCATGGGCGGGACCATGGCCAGCCCCACGGCGAACACCGCCCCGGTGGTGCCGACCCCGAAGATCGTGGCGAGGAAGAGCAGGAACAGCAGCCCGGGAAAGGCCACCAGTACGCCGACGGTCGCGGTGATCAGCCGGCCCGGGCGCCGGCCCACGACGGCCGGGGCGACACCGAGGAGCAGCCCGCCGCCGACGCCGATCAGGGCGGCCAGCAGGGTGAGCCGCAGGGTCAGGCGGGTCGCCACCACGACACGGGCGGCGATGTCCCGGCCGAGCTGGTCCGTACCGAGCAGATGGGCGGCGCTGCTGCCCTGGTTGATCGCGTCCGTGTCGACCTGCGCGGCGCGGTCGCCGAGCAGCACGGGGCCGAGGACGGCGACGAGTGCGACCAGCAGGCAGGCGGTGACCGCGGTGACGCCGATCGGTGTGCGCAGGGTGCGCCCGAGCCGGTGCCGCAGCGAACTGTCATGGTCCTGGTGAGGCATCGTCAACTCCCGCGGACGGTGGACTGGGGGTCGGCGACGGCCACGGCCACGTCGACGGCGAAGGTGATCAGCAGTGCGGCGGCCCCGTAGACCAGCACGACGCCCTGGACCAGCGGATAGTCCTTCTCGGTGATCGCCTGCACGATCGTGGTGCCGAGGCCGGGCCAGGCGAAGACGTTCTCGACCAGCACGGTGCCGGCGAGCAGCGAGGTGAACAGCAGGCCGCCCAGGGTGAGCGAGGAGGTCAGCAGATTGGGCAGCGCGTGCCGCAGATAGCGCAGCCGGGCCGGGAGCCGCTTCGCCCGTGCGGTGCGCATGTAGTCCTCGCCGAGCACCCGCAGCGTCTCCACCCGGACGATGCGCGACAGCGTCGCCGCCGGTACGACGGTCAGGGCCAGCACCGGCAGTACGTAGGAGTCGACGCCGCCCCGCGAGGCGACCGGGAAGAGCGGCCACGCCACGGCGAACGCCGCGATCAGGCCCACCGCCAGCAGGAATTCGGGCACCGCGCCCAGGAATCCGGTGACCCCGGTGAAGGCGAGTTCACCGCGCCGCCTGCGGCCGTCCTTGGTCAGCACCGCGGCCGTCATCCCGACGGGGACGGCGATCAGCAGGATCAGTACGAACGCGGGGACGGCGATCTGCAGGGTGGCCGGGAGCCGGCCGGAGATGATGTCGGACACCGGCATCTGCGTGCCGATCGACTCGCCGAGCCTGCCCTGGAGGAGGTGTCCGACGAAGTCGCCGTACTGCTTCAGCAGTGACTGGTCCAGGCCGAGCGACTCTCTGCGGGCGGCGACCAGGGCCGGGGCGGCATTGGTGCCGAGCGCCGACCGGACCGGGTCGCCGGGGATCAGGTGGATCATCGCGAAGGCGGCCGTGACCAGTGCCGCGAGCGAGACCAGCAGCCGCCAGGTGCGGCGCAGGACGAATCCGGTCCAGGGACTGCGGGCCTTCGTCCCCAGGGAGTTCAGGGTGATCGTCGCCATCAGCCGGCACTCCGGCGCAGGGTGCTGGGGACGATGCCGCCGCCGTCCACCTCGAAGGTGACGCCCTTGCCGTAGTACCGGTTGGCCTTGCTGACGACCGGCACGATGTCGACGTTCTTGACCAGGGCTGCGTCGGCGGCGTCCCACAGGTCGCAGCCGGAGGCGCCGTCCTTGGCCGAGGCCCGGGCGGCGAGCCGGTGATACTCGGGGTTGGCGACGGAGCCGAAGTTGTTGCCCTTCGGCGGTGGCGGCCCGTCGTAGAACTGGGTCAGCTGGTCGGGGAGCGTGACGCCGATGGGCGCCCACGCGATGTCCCAGTCGCCGCCGGCCAGGGTGCCGACGATGCTGCTGGAGCCCTTGGGCTTCGCCGTCGCCTTCACGCCGAAGGCGGTCCACTGCTGGACGGCCAGTTCGACCGCCGAGGCGACCTGCGGGCCCTGGTTGGTCGCGTAGCTGAGCCCGAGGGCGAGGGGCCTGCCGTCCTTGGTCCAGGTGCCGCCGCTCTTCGTCCAGCCGGCCTCGGTGAGTGCGGTGGCTGCCTTCGCCGTGTCATGGGCGGGGAGGTTGCCCTTGACCGTGTCGCCGGAGCAGGGGGTGGGGGCGATCTCGCCGATGCTGGTGGCCGGCTTGCCCTTCCCGCCGGTGGCGACGTTCCCCAGTTGCCCGAGATCGAGTACGGAGACCAGGGCCTTGCGTACCGCGAGGTCGGCGGTCGGGCGGCCGGCGGCCTGATTGAACAGCAACTGTCCGAACAGCGCCTCCATGCTCCGGTACTTCACCTTGGCCGCGTCGAGCCGGTCCTGGTCGGCACCGTTGATGAGGGCGATGTTGATCTGCCCGGCCATGAGGAGGTTGGCCGCGGTCGACTCGTTGGCGACGACCTTGAACACCACCTTGCCGGGAAGCCCGGCGCCGGTGGATCCGCGGGGCCCCCAGCTGTAGCCGTCCCGCTTGACGTAGGTGTAGTGGTCGCCGGGGACCGCTTCGGTCAGCCGGTAGGGGCCGCTCGCGTCGGTGGTCCTGGCCAGTGCGGTGGGTGCCGCCAGGCTCTTCTCGCACAGCAGGGGCAGCAGCCGCGACATCTGCACGATGAACGGGGCGGGCTTCTTCGTGGTGATGGTGACCGTGCGGGCCGCCTCGTCGGCCTTCGCCACGGCGGTGACGGGAACGGAGAGGCCGAGCATCGGTGACTGGTTCTTCGGGTCGGCGATGTGGTTGTACTCGGCGGCCACATCCTCGGCGGTGAGCGCCGAGCCGTCCTCGCAGGTGACGCCGGGGCGGATGGTGAAGGTCGCCGTGGTGGTCGTGGCGGACCATTTCTCGGCCACTCCGGGAACCGGCGAACCGTCGGCGTCGAAGTGCACGAGGGTGTCGTACGCGAAGGAGTTCATCGCCAGTGCGGTGCTGACCAGTGTCGTGGTGGGGCTGAGGCTGCCGGGATCACCGGCGACGGCGACCACCACCGTCGAATCGCCGGCACCGCCCCCGGAGGTGCCGGCGCCGCACGCGGTCGCGGTGCCGACCAGGCCGAGCGCCGTGACCACCGCGGCCGCCGCCCGGCGGGTCCTGCGGGCGCTTCTGTTCCTGGTCTCCGTGCCTGCGGTGCTGGCCATGGTCACCTCCGAGGGAGCGGCACTCCGCCGCCGAGTGAGGGAACACTAGGCAGCGCCGGACCGGCTCCGAGTGGTGGCGCCGCACGAAAAACGAGGCCTCCGACGGTGCGCCGCACCGAAGACGGGCACGAGGGCCCGGTGGTCGCGGACGGAGGGGTTCCGGCGGCGGGAAAACCGATCGCGGCGACGATCCGTCACATGAAAATCTGTGGCGCATGACTGCGCAGCACCAGATCCGGGCCGACCACGACGCCCGGACGATCGTCGTCTACCAGGCGTACTCCGCGGCGGTCGCCGGACCGGCCCTGCGGGCGAACAGGTTCGTGCCGCCGTTCTCGTTCAACCGGATGACCTGGATCAAGCCGTCGTTCCTCTGGCTCATGCACCGCAGCAACTGGGCGCAGAAGTCGGGCCAGGAGCGGATTCTCGCGGTACGGATCACCCGGGCCGGATGGGAGGAGGCGCTCTCGCAGGCCGTGCTGACGACGGCCGATCCGTCAGCTGTCGCCACGTCTCCCGTGCACGTCCAGTGGGATCCCGAGCGCTCGCTGCGGGGAGCCGCGCTCAACCACTACAGCATCCAGGTCGGGGTGGGACGCGGTCTGATCCGTACGTTCGCCGAGGAGTGGGTCGTCGGCCTCACCGATGTGACACCCCGGGTCCGGAGGATCGCGGCGCTCAGGCAGGGCGGCCGGTCCGCGCAGGCCCAGCGGCTGCTTCCGCCGGAGCGGATCTACCCGGTGCCCCCGGCCGTGGCGAAGAACCTTCGTATCGACGTCTGAGACCACGACGCCCCGGTACGGGCATCCGCAGGAGCTCATCGGCCTCCCTCCGGATGCCCCTACAGCGGCGGCTCGGCGAAGAGTTCGAGCAGCCGGCGCGCGCCCTGCGCGTCGCCCGTCCCGCGGGCACCGCCGGACGCGCCGGGGAAGAGCCGTCCCCAGGAGCGGGCCCGGCCGATCGCCCCGAGCCGCCAGGCCGGACCCAGCGCACGCCGCAGCCCGGCCGCGGTGCGGCCGTCGCCCGTCCACGGTTCGAGGTAGGCGTCGCGCAGCCGGGGCAGCGCCTCGGGCCCGAACCGCTCGCGGGCCGCGAGGGCGGGGACGAGGAAGCTGCAGAAGGGGTGGGTCACGGCCGCGTCGCCCCAGTCGAAGAACGTGAAACGGCCCGGCTCCGGTGCGAAGAGCTGGCCGTCGTGCAGGTCGCAGTGGTCGAGCGTGTCCGCGACGCCCGCTTCCGCGAGCTCCTCGCACCACTCGACGAACCGGGGACGCAGCTCGCCCAGGGCCCGGCGGTCGGCGGGCTCCAGTGCGGTGTTCCCGGCCACGATCCCGTCGAAGGTCTCCGGGAGTACGGCGGTGCGCGCGCCGGGGACACCGAGCCGTTCGATCTCATCGGCGTAGGGGATGAGGGCGCGTTGCATCCCTGCGTACTGCCGCAGCGGTTCCTCCCAGGCACGCGGATCGGCCGCGGTACGGGCCGCCGCCGAGTCGAGTGCGTCCCGGAAGAGCGTGCCGCCGTCCGGAAGCAACGACCAGCCCCGGTCCGTGTCGACGGCGAGCGGCCGCAGTACGTACCCGGGCACCCAGCGGGCCAGCGCCTCGGTCAGCCCGGCCTCGAAGGCGCTGGCGGGCGGGTTGGCCTTGAACCACACGGCTTCGCCGCCCGCGACGGACATCCGCACCAGCACGGACCACGGCCGCAGCCTCACCCTCCGTGGACCGGTTTCGCTCAGCCCCCGCGCCGCGAGACCGCGCTCCGCCCATCCGAGGGCGTCCGCCCGCCAGTCCTCACGCTCCCAGGGCGTCACCGCGTCCGGGTACTTCCCTCGGTCCACCACCGCCGTGTCGCTTCGCATCGCGCCATCCCACCACCGGGCCGGTCCGGCCGTCATCCGGGTTTCCGGCGGTGGTGCGCGGCGGGGCGGTGGGCGGCCTGCCCGCCGCCGTACCCACTACCGCGTCTCTTGCGCGCCGATCATCGCGAGACCGTCGATCGCCGCCGGGGACAGCAGTGACTCCTCCAGGCCCGACAGCGCCGTCCAGCTGACGGCGGAGGTGGAGTCGTCGGACTTGGTGACCGCGAGCGGTCCCGGTTTGAGGTCGACCAGGTAGAAGAGCCCCACGAGGTGCCAGTTCACTGCGAGCCGGTGCGCGCTGTACGAACGGGCGTCCACCAGCCGGGCGTCAAGGAGTTCGAGGCCGGTCTCCTCGTACAGTTCACGTGCCAGCGTCTGGCGCGGCTGCTCACCGGGATCGATGCCTCCGCCGGGCAGGTGCCACAGCCCGGGCGTGAAGACCGGTGAGCTGTCCGAGAGCCGGGTGAGCAGCAGTTGATGCTCCACGACGGCGATCGCATACGCCGATATGCGTGAACGTACGTCACTTCCCATGTGTGCCCTCCGGTCATCGCGGTCCGCGGCTCCGGCCGAGCCGTACGGATCAACCTATCGATGACGCGGCGGAGCCCGGAGGGGGCGTCCGTCGGCTCGGCCGGCCGGGGTCCATCGTTCGGATCGAGCCGGATCAGGGAGCGGGGTCCGGTGCGTGCGAGCGCGAGGCGGAGGAGGGAGCCGATGGGTCTCCCCCGCCCGAGCGGGACCGAATGCTCGGGGAAGGAGCCCTGGCGACCGACGACGAGGCGGCGGGCGTGCGTGCCGGATCCCGCGAGCCCGGCACGGTCCGGACGAGAGGCCCTGAGGGCTGTCCCATAGTCCCTGGTGGATCAGCGTGCGGCGTCGGACGCGGTGCATCGCAAGGCGGAGGGGCGCCCGAATACTGGGCGTATTCGGGCGTTCCGACAACGCGGCGAGGTGCCGTGGCTGTCGTCGCACGCCCGCCAGGGATTACGGGACAGCCCTTAGCGGCGCTCCAGCGCTCCCCGGATGTAGGCGGCCTGGCCGGCGTGCTGGAGATCGTCCGAGATGACGCTGACCAGCCGCACCCCGAGACTGACCGGCGGCGACCACGCCTCGTCGACGATACGGTCCAGGGCCTCGTCGCCGAGCCCCCGCACGAACTCGACGGTCCGGTCGTGTACCGCGTCGTGGTATCCGAGCAGCAGCTCCGCCGAGCGCACCTGCACCGCCGCGACGTCGGCGCTGCTGTGTCCGTACCCGGTGGCCACCTTCGCGAAGGGCAGATCGAAGCGGGAGGCCCAGTCCTCGGAGAACCAGACCTGCTCGACACCGGCCGCGTCCGAGACATGGTCGTCCTGGATCCGGGTGAGATGCCATACGAGCCAGCCGATCGAGTTCGCACCGTCGTCGAGGCGGGCATGGAGGTCGGCGCGTGAAAGGCCCTCGACCGCCGAGTGCACCGTCTCGCGGACACGGGTGAAGGCGTCGGTCAAAAGGTCAGCACTGTTCATGCCCTCACCATCACCGCTGCGGGGCCTCTCCCCCGCCATCGACACGCAGCGCGCGCCGCCGTCCGCGTAGGGTGGCCGCATGCTTTGACACCTGCCCGCAAGCCGGGCGCCGCCGTGGCCTCCCTCGTACCCGAACCATTCCGGAACCGACGAAGGAGAGACCCGTGAACACCTCCCGCCCCATCGAAGTCCCCGCCGCGTTCGCGGCGTCCTACGGCGAGAACGGCGGTGCGTCGGCGCGTGCCTGGATCGCCGCGCTGCCCGGACTGGCCGCGGACTTCCTGGACCACTGGAGCCTGCGGCCGGACGGCGCCCCGGCGCACGGCATGGCTTCGCTGGTACTGCCGGTGACCCGCGCGGACGGGACGCCCGCGGTGCTGAAGCTCCAGCAGGTCACCGAGGACAACATCGACGCCGCGCCGGGCCTGCGGGTGTGGAACGGCGACGGCGTGGTGCACCTGCTCGACCACGACCCGGACACCGGCACCATGCTGCTCGAACGGCTGGACGAGGCGCGGCCGCTGTCGGTGGTGGCCGACGACACGGCCGCCGTGCAGATCCTCGCCGAGCTGCTGGCCCGCCTGGTCGCGGTGCCCGCGCCGCCGGGCTTCCGGCAGCTGGCCGACATCGCCGCGGCCATGCTCGACGAGGTCCCGCGCGCCGTGCCGATGCTCCACGACCCGGCCGAACGGCGACTGGTGCGCAGCTGCGCGTCCGCGGTGACCGAACTCGTCGGCGAACCGGGCGACCGCCTGCTGCACTGGGACCTGCACTACGACAACGTCCTCGCCGGACAACGGGAACCGTGGCTGGCCATCGATCCCGAACCCCTGGCCGGTGACCCCGGGTTCGAGCTGTTGCCCGCGATGCACAACCGCTGGGCCGAGGTGGTGGCGACCGGCGATGTGACGGGCACGGTGCTCCGCCGCTTCGACCAGCTGACCGAGGTGCTCGGCCTGGACCGGCAGCGGGCGACCGGGTGGACCCTGGGCCGTGTCCTGCAGAACGCGCTCTGGGACGTCGAGGACGGGAAAACCGTTTTGGACCCCGTTCAAGTCGTCATCGCCACAGCCCTGTTGAACCGGCAGGCACAGGGGTGAGTCCCGCGATCCGGGCCAGTCGGCGCAGCGAGTCGACCAGCGCCGCACGGTCGTACGTACTGGTCGTGACGAGCACCTCGTCGGCGCCGGTCTCCTTGATGGCCGTTTCGAGTTCCGTGACGACTTCGTCCTCGGTGCCGTGGAGGTGGCCGCTCAGCCCGTTCCCGTAGAAGCGGCGTTCCTTCTCCGTCATGGTCCGTGCCTCGATCCGCTCGGCGGGGGCGAGCGGCGGGAAGACGCCGTGGGTCCGGGAGTGGGCCATGGACCACGCTTCCGGGACCAGGATCCGGCGGGCCTCCTCGGTGCTCCCGGCGAGCGCGATCGTGCCGGCCACGACGACGTAGGGTTCCGCGGCCCAGGCCGACGGCCGGAATCCTTGGCGGTAGCGCTCGACGGCGCGCAGCAGTCTCTCCCGGCCGCGGAGGTCTCCGACCACCAGCGGCAGGCCCGCTGCGGCGGCGATGCCCGCGCCCTCGCCGGTGGCGAGCAGGAACGGGGGTATCCGGAGCCCTTCGGCCGGCAGGGCGTGGACCTGGGGGTGGGCCCGCTGTGTGCCGTCCAGCCAGCCGAGCAGTTCGCTGAGCTGTCCGGCGAAGTCCTCGGCGGCCGACTTGTCCCGGCCGAGCGCCCTGCGGATGCCGTCGGTGAAGCCCACCGAACGGCCCAGGCCCATGTCGATCCGGCCGGGGAAGAGGGACTCCAGCACTCCGAACTGCTCGGCCACCAGCAGTGGTCGGTGATTGGGCAGCATCACACCGCCGGTCCCGACCCTGATGGTGGATGTGGCGGCCGCGACGGCCGCGGCCAGCACGGTCGGTGCCGAACCGGCGACGCCCGGCACGCCGTGGTGCTCGGAGACCCAGAACCGGTGGTACCCCAGCGCCTCCGCCTCCTGGGCGAGGCGCACCGAGTCGCGCAGCGCCTCCGGGCCGTCGTGTCCCTCGCGGATGCGGGAACGGTCGAGTACGGAGAACCGGGTGGATGCGATCACTGAGCTCACACCCTTGTTCAACGCCCGGAGCACGTCAGGATTCCCCCGGCTCCCGTACCGCGTCCTGCCGGTACGGGAGCCGGAGGAGTCCGATCGGGCCTTCGCGGGCTCACTTCAAGGGGTAGATGTCCCCACTCGCCATGCCGCTGACCTGCTCACTCTCCGATTCGATCCGGCGGGCCTTCTCCTTCAGACGCCGGCGCTCCTCGGGGTCGGTGGCGCGCTCGGCTTCGTCCTTGAGGTCCTTCGCCTTGGCCCGCATCTGCTGGACCCGACTGCTGAGTTCGTCCGAATCACTCATGATCACTCCTTGTGTGTGCGGGACCCCGCACGGGTCCGGGCCCCGCCCGTCCGGTCCCGGGCCGGTGGGTCAGCCCCGGCACCGGTGCCATGGACACCTGGACGCCTCCGCGCGTGACCAGCGGGTCCTGGCGCTCAGAAAGCCGAGACCGATGCCCATCATCCAGAAGTCCTTGGCCAGCGGGGTGCCGGCCTCGGTGGGCCGGAGGCTTCCGGGCTGCCGCATTCCGGGAACCCTCAGATACAGACCGATCAGCCCCCCGGAGAACCCGGTCAGCGCCAGCCCGGCCAGTCGGGTCGGCACAAAAGGCGCGAGCAGCGTTCCGCCGACCGCGATCTCCGACCAGGCGAGCAGCCGGGTGAACCGCTCGGGCTCGATTCTCTTCAGGAAGGGGTAGGCGACACAGGCCATGCCGTGCAGGCCCTCGGCCGTCTCCGCGTCGGCCTTCAGTTTGCCCAGGCCGGAGTTCAGGATGAACGCCCCGATCGCGAGGCGAGGGGGCACATCACGCGGTTCGAGAGTCGTCATGGGAGCCTCCGTCCCGTACTGGGCCCCTCGTCGAGCTTAGCCAGTAGGTGCCGGTGGCGCTTCACAGGAGATGGCGTCCGGCGTCGCCCCGGCCCAGGGGCGCGGCGTCGCCCCGTCCGCCGGACATGCCCTGGATCAGGCGCTCGGGCCCGGTCCAGGGCGTCCGACGAGCAAGGGTTGCGGATTGAATGGCTCAGTCCGAGGTGGACCCCTCCGCCGCGGCCGCGTCGCCCGCCACCGTGACCTGCTGTCCCCTGCTCGTGGTCTGTGAGGTGGTGCTCAGGCAGCTTCCGGACGCCGGGTCGGTGACCGTGGGCAGGCTCCCCGTATGGGCCACGCCCGCCTCGGTGCCGACCGGTTTGCCGTACGTCACCGTGATCCGCTGGCCACAGCCCGCCGAGAGGTAGGGCTCGATGAATCCCTGGTCTGCGTTCTTGAACCGGCCGGAGGCGGACGGGAGCCCGAAACTGCCGATGTGGGCCACCGGCGCTCCGGTCGCCGTCTCGACGACGTCCCCGGTCATCAGCTGCGTCGCCCCGCTGACGGAGGCCCGCTCGAGCACCAGGGAGTACATGGTCCCCGGGGTGTAGCGGAACCGGACCGCGCAGCTCACTCCGGCGCCGCCGTCGGCTCCGTAGCCGCAGTGGTCGTCCGTTGTCGTGGCGTCGGCGTTGAAGGAGCTGAAGATCGCCTGGAGCACGCGGCCGCCGTCCGCGTCGGCGGGCTTCGGCTGGAAGCCGGCATAGGGGCGTGTGCCGCTCTCCAGGGTGGTGTAGTAGGCGAAGTAGACACCGGACGCGTCGGGCGCCGAGTCCACGGACATCGGGAGTGTCAGCGTGGTCACGGGTGTGGGTGCGTTCGTGGTCCAGCGGAGGATCGGCGTGGACGCCCACGACTGCCCGGCCGCGCCGACGGCGAGCAGTGCGGTGGCGGCGAGGACCGTACCCGACCGCACGAAGCGGCGCAGCCGCCTGCGGACGGGGGTCCCGGGATGGATGCGGCTTGCAGTGCTCATGACATCTCCTTCTCGCGGGTCTGCTCCTGCTTCGGTCCGCACCGATCAGTCGGTGAGCGTGCTGGGATCGACGGGCGGCTTCGGCAGCCCCAGCGCGGCCAGTGCGGCGACGCCCGCGGAGTCGATCGGCAGCGCCCACTTGTGGACGAAGAAGTCGGTGAGGTCGTATCCGGCGGTACGGCCGGCATAGGACGCCAGGGCCAGGTACTGGCGGGCGTTGACGACCGGGTCGTGCGTGTAGTCGTCGACCGGGGCGTCGTGCTGGTGCTCGCTGCGCACGAGCCGGTGCAGCCTCGGCCAGAAGTCCTCGCCGAACGCCAGCTCCAGCTGCCGGAGCGGGATGAGTTTCTCGTACGCCCCGAAGGTCTTCTCGTAACCGATTCCGCTGGTGCCCAGCTTCGGCAGCGCGCTCTGGTAGTGGTTCAGCCCCGTCTTCGGGTCGACCGTCAGCAGATTGGAGGTCTGGCCGAGGGTGCGCTGCGCGGCCAGCGAGTAGATGTTGACGGTGACTTCGGTCAACTGGTCCGCCTGGTAGGCGCCTTGCTGGTGGAGGTGGCCCAGCTCGTGGTACAGCCCCCAGCCCCGCATGCCGAGACCGGACACGGTGCACAGCCGGTCCATGTAGGCGCGCGGGAAGCCGTTGTATCCGTGCCAGGCGTAGGCGCCCACCCCACTGGGCACGACGCCGACCTCGTTGAAGTGGTACCGGCCCGCCTTGGGGCGGTTGGCCCGTCCCCTGCCGTCCAGACCGCTGATGCGGGCGTGGCTGTCGATGACGGTGTCGAACAGCTCCATCAGCCTGGTGTGGTCCTCGCCGCGATAGAGCAGCGCGCCCTCCCGGGTGAGGGTGAGGATCGCCTGATCGGTGATCAACTCGACCCAGGGGATGCCGGTCTTCTCGTCGAGCTGCCTCTGGAAGTCGGCTTCGTCGGTGCGGCCGAGTTCGAAGACCGCCATGCGCGGAGTGCCGGGGCCGAACGTGACGGCGGCGCGCTCCCCTTCGCCCGCGAAGCTCAGGTAGACCGGCCCCCCGTGGACGTCGCCGACGGTGTTGCGCCCCGGGCGCAGCGGGGTGGCGCGCGGCTCCTGGAGTGCGGTCTGCGTGTTGTAGTAGTCGAAGGTGCCGATGTGCAGCGTCGGGACGCGGCCGCCCGCCGGACGGACCGTCACGGAGACAGGCTCGCCCGCCGGAGCGTATCGGCCGGTGGGAATGAAGTCGCTGGACCGAAGGGCGCGGGCCAGTCGCATGCGCTCCTTCTCGGCATCCGGAAACGCCTTGATCAGGAGCGTGTCCCCGGAGCCGTGCCCGGCCCGGGTTCCGGCTTCGTTCCCCGACTGCCGAGCGGCGGCGGAACCCGCGCCCAGCAGGGTCGCCGCACTCGCCCCGGCCAGGGCGCCGAGGATCGTTCGGCGGTTCACGGCGCGGAACGCGGAGCCGTCCGACGCGTCGGAGGCCGGGCCGGCGCCGTATCGGGGCAGCGGCGGGACGGCGGGACGGGCCGCCGGTGCGGTGGACGGTGTTCGGGCAGGGCGCATCCGGAAACTCCTGTGAGGATCAAAGGAATCGGGGGGTCGCCATGGGTGGCGTGGGGCTGCGCGCCAGCATGTAAGCGATTGCCATAGGGTGCAAGAGGAGCTCAAATGTTTCTGTCTTTTACTATGGCCAGGGCATGCGATGGTGACAGTAACCGCTCACACTCCCTGGTATTTCGGGTGGAGTTGGCGACGCCGGAGCGGTTTTGGCCGGATGGCGACGGATTGGTCACCGGACCGCAGTGTCGCCGTACCGGCAATGTCGACTTCCGTTGATCGCGGAGCAACCTCGGACGCGCGATCGTCGTCTTGATCCACAGCAAAGCGGTTCACCGCGAGCGACCAGCCGTCCACCCCCCTCACGAGCAACCCGGGTCCGTCCACCAGGTAACTATGCACCGCATGTATACATTGAGCGCATAGTTGTTCCCGTACCGGTCGATCCGATCCGGCCGCGCACGAAAGGCCCCCATGCACAGCAAGGCACTGGCGCCCGAGTACCAAGGCGCCCTCAACAAGATGTCGGTGAACTCCTCCCTCACCGACGTACTGGCGGAAGGGGTACGCCACTTGAGGGAGGCCGAGCTCTCCGGTTCACCCCAGGAGGTGGCCCGGTGCGGACTCGCCGTCGCCGAGGCGCACCGCCGGCTCGGCAACGTGGCGGAAGCCGATCGGGCCTGGAAGGCCAGCTACCGGTCCGCCCGCTCGGCAGGCGACCTCGGGGCGATGGCCTGGGCACTGTGGAGCGGCGGGACACTGGCCAGGCAACGCGGGGAACTCAGGCTCGCCTTCAGGCTGTTGGGGCTCGCGGCCGACATGGGCAAGCGCGGCGGGGACATCGTCGCACGCGGGTACTCTCTGGCCGGCCTTGCCGAGACCGGCCGAATACAGGGCGACTACGAGACCGTCGCCACGCTCCACGAACAGCTCCTCGCCGAAGCACGCGCACGTGGCGAGGCACGTCACACCGTGTGGGCGCTGGAGGGCATCGCGCAGATCCACCGCAACACCGGCTCGCTCGACACGGCCCTGGCCATGTTCGAGGAGGCGGCCGAGCTGGCCGGCAACGCGGACGACCGGCGCGGCCGGGCGTGGGCCCTGCGCGGCATGGCCGACATCATCTCCCTGCGGGACGGCGATCCGGAGCGCGCACTCGCCCTGCTCGCGGAGGCCGAACTCACCTGCCGCGAGATGAACTTGTCCAGCGCACTCGCCTACAACCACAAGATGCGTGCCAATGTCTTCTTCCGCGCCCGCCGGTACGAGGAGGCGCGCGAGATGTACGAGGAAGCACTCGCGGAGTTCCGTGCCATGACCGAGCCCCGGGGTGAGGCCCTGGCCCGGCTCGGCCTCGTCAAGTCGCTCGCCCGGCTTGGCCGCGACCGGGGCGAAACCGCGGCCGATCTGCACGAGTTGCGCCGCACCCTCGACCGGATCGGCCTGCTCAACGCCCGGGACATGGTGGACAAGGCGTACGCCGAACTCGGTGTGACGCCGCTCGACGGCGACGCGGGCGGGGAGAGCTGACGACGATGACACCACCGACCGCAACCCACCGGGCTTCGGCGCCGGACGTGCTCGCCCGCTGCCGAGACCTCGTGCGCCCGGCGCTCGCACAGGCCGTGGGACGCCTGCATCCGTGGCACGCGGAGATGGCCGCCTTCTCCCTCGGGTGGGGTGCGGCGGACGGCAGCCCCGCCCCGGGCTCACAGGGCAAGGGGATCCGCCAGGCCCTCACCCTGCTCAGCGCCGAGGCCGCCGGCGCACCGGCGCAGGACGCGGTGGTGGGAGCGGTCGCCGTGGAACTGATCCATGTCTTCTCCCTCCTCCATGACGACATCATGGACGGCGACGAGACCCGCAGGCAGCGCGCCACCGTGTGGAAGGCGTACGGCACCGGCCCGGCGATCCTCGCGGGCGACGCGCTGTTCGCGCTGGCCGTGCAGACCCTGGCCGACTCGCCCGGGAAGTACAGCGCGACAGCGGTCCGGCATCTCGCCGGGACACTCTCCGACCTGGTCCGCGGTCAGGCCGACGACCTGCTCTTCGAGTCCCGGCCGTGGAACGGGCCCGAAGCGGTGCAGCCGCACGAGTACCGCTGGATGGCCGAACACAAGACCGGCGCGCTGCTCGGCTGTGCGGCGGGCCTGGGCGCGGTGCTCGCGGGCGCCCCGGCCCCCACCGTCGACGCGCTCACCCGGGCGGGCCGGCACCTCGGGGTGGCGTTCCAGGCGGTGGACGATCTCCTGGGGATCTGGGGCGACCCCGAAGTCACGGGCAAGCCTGTGCACAGCGATCTGCGCCGGCTGAAGAAGACGTATCCCGTCCTCTCGGCCCTGGCCACGGACGGTCCCGCCGCACAGCGGCTCGCCACACTGCTCGGCACCGGGAACCCGCTCGACGGCACCGACGCGCAACGAGCGGCCGAGCTCGTCGAGGAGGCCGGCGGGCGATCCGCCACCCTGGCCGAGGCCCACCTGCAGCTGGACAGCGCCCGGCGCAGCCTGGAGAGCGTTCCGCTCGCCCCGGCCGCGCTCGGCGAAATCCTCGCGCTGCTCCCGTTCCTCGTCGACCGCACCCGCTGACCCCTCCGCCGCGGTTGCCCCGGGCCCGGCCGCCGGTTCCGTCGCCTGCTCGTGGTCAGCCCGTGAGCCCGGCGATGAAGTCCCGCGCGACGGCCGCGGGGGCCCGGGGATGGAGCACCTCGGTGCGGTGGACCAGGCGTGGCGCGGAGAGCCGGATTCCGGCCGTGCCCGGCAGCTCGGCGGCGAGGGAGAGGGGCAGGGCCGCCAGGCCGTGACCTGCGGCAACGAGCCTCCCGAGGCCGTACACATCGGTTCCGCCGTATGTGAGGTGCGGGCGGAATCCGTCGGTGTTGGCGGCGGCGCGCAGCCGGCCGAGGGGTACGGCGGTGTCGGGGGCGTCGATCCAGTGGGCGTCGGCGAGATCGAAGAGGCGCAGGGAGCCCCGGTGCGCCAGCGGGTGGGCGGCGGGCAGGAGGACGGCGAGGGGCTGCTCGGCCACGGCCAGGCCGGTCATCGGCCCCGCGTCGGGCACCGGCAGCGGGTCGCTGGGGGCTGCCGCGCCGTCGATCAGGCCCAGGTCCGCGGCGCCGGTGAGCACCGCCCGCACCACCGCTGCCCGCCCGAGCACCTGGACGTCCACCGCGAGGCCCGGTGTGCCGGCGCGCAGGCGGGCCAGGTCCCCGGCGACGGAGGGCGTGAGGGCCGCGGGAGAGCAGACGAGGGTCAGCCCGGTGGGGTGCGTCCGCCCGACCCGGGCGACATCGGCACGGGCCGCGTCGATGCGGAGCAGCAGCGGTGCGGCGTGTTCGATGAGCCGTTCGCCCGCCGCCGTCGGCTCCACGGGGCGGCGCTCCACCAGCCGGGTGCCGAGATCGCTCTCCAGGGCGGCGATGTGCTGGGACACCGCGGACTGGGTGTAGCCCAGTGCCTGGGCGGCGGCGGAGAAGGAGCGGTGTTCGACGACGGTGACGAAGGTACGCAGCAGATGCGGATCCATGTGCATCAGTATTCCTGATGCACAATGCACTGATCATCGTTGGACGTGATGCCGAAGCTGCGTTTCGATGGCGTCATGACCCACACCGCACGTATCGCCCTGGTCGGCGACCGGGATCCGGCCGTCCGCTCCCACACCCGCGTCCCTGTTCTGCTGGACTCCCTGCGCAACCGCGACGGCCTGGACCTCGACGCCTACTGGATCCCCACGGAGGAAGCGACGGAAGGTGTCGCGGGGTTCGACGCGGTCTGGATGCTGCCCGGCAGCCCCTACCGCAGCGAGGCGGGGGCGCTCGCGGCGATCCGTACCGCCCGCGAGGACGGCATTCCCTTTCTGGGCACCTGCGGGGGCTTCCAGCACGCCCTGCTCGAGTACGCCCGCAATGTGTGCGGCCTGGCGGACGCCGGTCATGCCGAGAACGCGCCGCTGACGGCCACCGAGGACGCGGTGGTCGTTCCGCTCGCCTGCTCGCTGGTCGGCCACGAGGGTGCGATCGAGCTCACCGGGGGCTCGCGGGCCGCCCGCCTCCTGGGCGCCGGGCGCACCATGGAGCGCTACTACTGCGATTACGGCCCCAATCCGCACCATCTCGACCTGCTGCGCTCGCACGGGCTGCGCTTCACCGGCATCGACGACGCGGGCGAGGTGCGGATCGCCGAGCTGCCGGCGCACCCCTTCTTCCTCGCCACCCTCTTCCAGCCCGAACTGCACGGCGACGGCACCCGGCCGCACCCCCTGATCGCAGGACTGGCCGAGGCCGCTGTCCGGCATGCGGAGGGCTCGCTCTGATGTGGAGCACGGAAGGCACCTCACACGGCTGGAGAACGCGTGCCACGGCCGTGGTCGCCGCCTATCTGCGGGCCTGCACGGTCCACGACGCCTACGCCACGAGCCCGCTCGCACCGGCTCCGGACGCCGCGCTGACCGCCGCCCGCACCGACGCGCCGCTCGCCGGGCGTCGTCCATGAGCGTCCTTCACCGGGCATCGTGGAAGACGAGACCGAGGGTGCGGCGCCGCCCGGAGCGGATGGTGCTCACGCCGTGCCGCATGGGCGCCTTCGACCAGCCGCGCTTGGACGTGACCGGCCGGTCACGGGTGGTGAAGACCAGTCCGTGGCCCTGGAGCAGTGTGGTGGCCGATCCACGTGTCTGTGCGCGGGGGCGCTGTTCGGTCATCAGGAACTCGCCCCCGGTGTAGTCGGTGCCGGGGACGTCGAGGCCGATGACGACCTGGAGCGGGAAGAGCATGTCACCGAATACGTCGCGGTGCAGGGCGTTCCAGTCGCCGGTACCGTAACTCAGGAGGATCTGGGCGGACTTGGACTGCCCCTCCGCGTGGCACATGGCGAGCCACTCGGCCAGCTCGTCGGGCCACGGCGCGGATGTGCCGAGCTTCGCGGACCAGTCACGGGCGATGTGCAGCAGGTGCGGGTAGAAGGCCGCACGCAACTCCCTCACCACTTCGGGCAGATCGTGGGTGAAATAGCGGTACTGGCCGGAGCCGAACCGGTGGCGGGCCATGTCGACGGTGGAGCGGAAGCGCTCGGTCTCGTCGTACAGAGCGGCGGTCTCCCGGCACTGGGCGGGGGTGAGCAGCCGCCCCGTGGACGCGCTGCCGTATGCCGCGAGCTCGTCCGTCAGTGCGGTCCAGTCGGCGGCATCGACCAGGTCGCGCACGCTTCCGGCCGGGGGCATTGTGTCGCTCATGGGGCTGGTTCCTGATTCCTGGTTCCGGGTCCTGGCTCTTGTGATCGATGCTGGCCGTTCCCGGGCATCGAATCCGGCGCTATTCGGACATTGCGCTGTGCGGAGGCGTATTCTGCTGCCCATTCGGCCGTACGGGAGACCCACCCGCCCCTGCGACCGGATCAGTCCCTCCCGGCCCTGCCGGACGTGAGACCGTGGAAGGACACCGTGCGTTCCGATGCGGGAGGTGCCGGATGCCTGTACGGCCGCTCGACGGAACGACGCTGGAGGAACTGGTCGCCGATGCCACCGCCGCCCCGTCCATGCACAACGCCCAGCCCTGGCGGTTCCGGTACCGGACCGCCGACCGCACTCTCACGCTCCGGGCGGAGTTCAACCGTGAGATGCCCGAGGCCGACCCCTCCACTCGTGCCCTGCATCTGGGGTGCGGTGCGGCACTGCTGAATCTGCGGGTGTCGGCCGCACACCGGGGCCTCGATGCGGTGACCGCGCTGATTCCGGTTCCGGTCGACCCCGGCGGCGTGGCGACGGTCCGCCTGGAGGAGTGCTCCGGGGACCCCGCGCGGTCCGCGGATGCCGCCCTCGCCGCTCTGTACCCCGCGATCCGGCGCCGTCACACCAGCCGGTATCCGTTCGACGACCGGCTGATCCCGGAAGACGTCCGCGCGCTCCTCGCCGGGGCGGCCGGTGCCGAGGGGGCCGACTTCGCGTTTCTGCCGCCGAAGCACCTGGAGCGTGTGCTCGTACTGATCCGGAACGCCGAGGATTTCGACCTGCACGACCCGGCGCGGGAGGCGGAGCAGCGCTACTGGACCCGGAACACGCGGGAGGAAGCACCGGTCGACGGCGTCCCCGACTACGCCTTCGGCCCCACCGACGCGTCGGACAGAGCACTCAACCGGGACTTCGCGGGCACGGACATCATCCCGGACCGGCCTCGCGTCCGGTTCGAGGAGCGGCCGCAACTCGCCCTGCTCCGTACCGCGCGCGACCGCCCGGCCGACTGGCTGCGTGCCGGTCAGGCCCTGGAACGGGTCCTGCTCACCGCCGTACTGCACGGGCTCGTCGCCTCCTTCGCGACCCAGCCCCTCGAATGGCCGGAGCTCCGGCACCTCCTGCGCGACCCGGCCCTCGGTACGGGGCACCCGCAGATGATCGTGCGCCTCGGATACGGACCCGACGGGCCGGGCACCCCGCGCCGCCCCGTGGCCGAGGTGCTGACGATCGAGCCCTGACCGGCGCCGGTGCGCGCAGGCCGCACGGAAGGCCCGCAGGGTCGGGGGTTTCTGCACCGCCGAGGTGGTGGACGCCGGCCCGCCGCTGCCGGCACCGGCCTGCGTCCCCGGTCGTTCCCTGGATGAGGCGGTACGCACATCGGATCACCCGGGCTCCCAAGCATTGCTCCTGCCCGGCAAGTTGAAGCTCTCGGCCGCCCCGGACCGGCCGAGAGCGGTGGCGTCGGCCGATCGGCGGCGGGCCGGTGCCCCGGCCCGCCGCGAAATCACCTCACCGTGACGGCGTCACCCGTCGAGACGACCTTCATGGTCGTGTTCGTACCGAGGAACGCCCAGCGCCAACTGCCCGAAGCGACGGCCTTCACCGTCGTGCGCAGGTGGCCCTTGCTGTCCGTGGTCGCGGTCTTCACCGTGCTGTACCTGCCGCCCGGCTTCTTGTACTGGAGCTTCACCACCTGCTTGGTGAACGCGTGGTACTTCAGGTCCGTCCAGTTGGCCCGCGACAGCTTTCCGGTGACGGTGAGCGTGCCGCCCTTCCGCACGGGCTCGGGCGAGGCGTCGGTGGTCAGGGTCGCGGCGCGCTTCACCTTGAACGAGGCGATGTTGTCCGAGATCCAGTAGTCCCCGTCATTGGCGCTGACCGTGGCGTTGACCGTCCAGTCACCCGCGACCGAATTGGCGTCCCAGCCCTCGTTGCCGCTTCCGTAGTAGTCGATCCACGCAGGGTCGATCTGCATGGTCGCGGTGCACACGGAGGTCGTCGTGCTGACCTTCCTGCATGTCGTGCCGAGACGGTCCACCGGTCCGTAGGCATTGGACCAGTTGAACGCAGACACCGAACTGACTTTCTTCACCCCCGAGTTGTCCTTGATCGTCATGGTGATCGGGAACTGCTTGACGTTCTTGATCCCGACGATCACATTGCCGCCGCCATTCACGACGGTCTTGGTGACCCGGATGTCACCGCGCCCCTCCGCGTGTGCGGCCGGCGCCACCATGACCGCTGCGGCGACCGCCCCCACCGCGGCGAGCGCGGCGATTCTTCTTCCCATGTCCCACCCCTGTTCCATCCCGCCTGGTGGCGAGGTGGAACAGGTTAACGATCGCCGCCGTCCAAGCCGGCCGCCCAGTCCGTCGGGGCGGCTTCCACCGTCGGGGTCCGACCGCCGGAGGGCAGCAGTTGCGGCACCGGAGGGATGCCTCCGTCGAGTCCGGGGCCTGTCCCCGGGAGCGGACGCACTCTGCGCCGCCTGAGGCCACTGATTCGTATGAGCGGGCTCCCAGCTCTACGTGGGCCCGTCGGCCCGTGCGGCGGGCGGAACCGATCTCGTACTCCCCCTCGGTATGGCGGTCGCCGCCGTCCACGCGGTGTTCATGCGCCGCGGCCGCCTCCCGGGCCACCGACCGGAAGTAAGCGATACGCTCGTTCTGTAGGGCACGCGTTCCGATCACGGAGGCTGCCATGAGGGAGAACATCGAGTACCCGACCCCGTCCCAGGCCGAGGGCGAGAGGCTGGACGAGGACCGGGATCCTGCCGAGGAGCGACACCCCGCCACCATGCGCACCCAGCCGTCCCAGGCGGAGGGTGAGCGCAGCACGGAGGACGAGGAGTCCTGACCCGGCCGGGTTCCGCACGCCGTCCCTTCCGGCCGGCCCACCGCACCGGTCGGCCGGCCGGACTTCGGGGTCCTGGCGCTCTGCGGCAGGCGCGGCGTCTGTCCGGCCACGGCGAGTCACCACATCGAGGAAGGACAGAAGGATGTCCTCTTCCTCGGCCGCGGCCCCGATCGGGCGGAGCCGCGTGAAGGTGTCCCGGCGGGGGCGGACGGGCCGGGCGGCGCTCGATCGTGCCAGGGCGCCCGGCCGCTGGGTCCGTTGGTTCGGATCAGGCCGCATCGGGGAGCTGGGTCCGGTGCGTGCCATCGCGAGGCGGAGGAGGGAGCCGGTCGGGGTCTCCCCGGCCCGGGCGGTGCCGAGAGCCGAGGAGGTTTCCCCTGCCCGGGCGGAGCCGAGAGCTCGGGGAAGGAGCCCCGGCGAGGGACGACTACGCGGCGAGCATGCGTGCCGGGCCCCGCGAGCCCTGCATGATCCGAACGAAAGACCCTAAGGCGCCTCGCCCGCGCGGTCGACGGCGGCTGCGGTGAGGACCGCGGAGGTGCCGACGACCGTTCCGGCCGGGCCGGCGTAACCGGCTTCGGCGAGGACCGTGCGTTCGCCGAGGAACGCGTACGTGGTCCGGTCGAAGATCCACTGCGTCTGCCGGCCCTGTGCCGTACGGGCGACGGCGACGCCTTCGCGTCCCGTGGCGTCGTCGGCCGCGCGGATCACCGTGACCCCGGGGATCTTCGCGGCGGCCCGGTAGAGCGCGGCGGCGGCCTTCGGTGGTGCCCAGGTCTCGGCCAGCAGGTCACCGATCGCGGTGAACGCCCGCTGGTCCGGGTCCTGGCCCTGTCCCCGGGTCTCGGCCCGGATCAGTTCCAGCAGGGCGTCGGGGTCGGTGGGCAGCGTCGCGACGTAGGTGTGGGTGGGGTTGCCGACCGACGGGCCCGAAGCGTGCAGGGTGCCGGGACGGGGCGTCGCCCCCGGGCCGTCGAGCGTGTCGACCGGTCCGTCGACGCCGAGCGGGGTGTCGGACTCGCCCTCCTCGCGCAGCAGGCCGGGGCGGCTGCCGTCGGCGGAGAGCCACACCTGCCGAGTGTGTGCGGGAGGCATCGTCACGGGGCCTCCCCCGGCGCTCTGCGCGGCGTAGGCGACCTTGCTCTCGATGTACACGAACCGGTCGGCGCGGACCACCGTCCGCTGCTCGGTGGCGGCGGCGAGTGCGATGTGGTCGAGGAGGCGTGTCGCTGCGGTCGCGCGGGGGGTGCCGCCGCGCGCGACCGTGGCGGGGCCTCGTCGGGGCGCGTCCGGGAGGTTCACCACCACGACGCCGCCGCCCACCAGGGTGCAGACGACGGCCGGTGCCAGGACCCGGAACAGTTTCCGGCGCGGGCGCGCGGGGCGGCGGGCCGGGCCGGCGGACGGTCCGGTGCCGGCGGCCTCGGCCAGCAGTGCCCGCCTCAGCAGCAGTTCACGGTCCGGGGTCAGACCGGGGACCGGCGGCGGGGGCAGCAGACCGGTGAGGTCGAGGCGTTCGCTCTCTTCGGACGGGTGTTCCGTGGGGTTCCGCGGGGTGGCGTTCATCCGTGGTTCTCCTGGCGGGACGAGCGGGCCGCGGGGATGCGGCCCGGTACGGGCTTGTCGGGGGTGGCACCGGGTTCGCAGCCCGTCTCCGTGGCCGGGCGGCCGGGTTCGGGCCGCCGGGAGCGCGAGCGTGCGGATCGGGCCTCGGCACCGGCGAGTTCGCGCAGTCGGGTGCGGGCGCGGGAGAGACGTGACCGGACCGTGCCGACCGGTACGCCGAGCGCCTCGGCGGCAGCCGCGTACTCCAGGCCCTCCCACACCACAAGGGTGAAGACCTCCCGGTCGTGGCGGCGCAGCCGGGCAAGTGCGGTGCGGGCCGCGAGCAGTTGCTCGGAATCGGCGAGGTGCGTGACGAGGTCGTCGACGAAGTCCGGCACGGAGCCTCGTTCCGGGACGCGGGCGAGTGCGATGTCCCGGAGACGGCGTGAGCGTGCACTGCGGCGCATGATGTTGGTGGCGATGCCCAGCAGCCAGGGGCGCAGACTGTCCCCCTCGGGGTGCAGCTTCTCCCGGCTGCGCCATGCCTCCAGAAAGGTCGCCGAGACGACGTCCTCGGCCTCCGCCCAGTCGCCGGTCACGCGAAGGGCATAGCGGTACAGCACCTGGGAGTGCTCGTCGTACAGCTCTCCCAAGGCGCCGCGGTCCCCGCGGCGGAAGCGATTCCTCATGAGTGATTCCACTCTCTGCTCTGCCACGTCCGTTGCGCCGGTTCCCGTGACGTGCGCCACACGCGCTGCCCCGCATCCGCGACCTCTCACCCGATGTGACGCGGCTCACGGGAACTCCGGCTCCCGGCGGAGCAGTGCAGGTCATGAACAATTCCTCCCTGCCCCGCCGCAGCGTGCTGCGGACCATGGCTGTCGCCGTGGCCGTGGCCGGCGGCGCGACGCCCGCCCTGGACACCGCCGCCTTCGCCGCGGAGCCGCAGACGTACGCCCTCACGATCAAGCACCTCGACCGCACCGGCCGGCCGACGGGTGCGTACGAGACCACCGTGACGGGGATCTCCGGCGCGGGCGCCGACGAGGCCGTCCAGCCCTACGACGCCTCCGGCACGGTCACCGTTCACCTGCCCAAGGGCCGTTATCTGCTGAACAGTTCGCTGACCTCCGACGACGGCTCGGGCGGCACGGACTGGATCGTGCAGCCGCGTCTCGATCTGGACCGCGACACCACCGTCACCTTCGACGCGCGGACCACGGCCCCCGTCGACGTACGGCCGCCCGACCCCTCGGCGCGCTTCCTGCACAGCGCGATGGTCGTCGAGGTCGGGCACGAGGGTGCCGAACGGCTCGTCAACCTGATCTCCTCCACGGCGAGTCTGCGCGTGGCCCACCTGGGGCCCGACGCCGAGGCCGGATCGGTGAAGCAGTGGTTCGACGCGTACTGGACGTCCGCGGGTGCCGACTACGGGCTCGGCTACATCTTCACCGGCGCCCGCGCCCTCACCGGGCTCACCCGCCACCCCTCCGCGAAGGACCTCGCCACCGTGAAGGTCCTCGCCGCGGCCAGGCCGGGCACCGCGGGGACCGGCTCCGTCGACCTCCAGCCGAGTACCGGACTGACCGTCGGCGTCTCCCGGGCCCTGGCCGCTCCCGGCACCGCCATCTGTCTCGTGACCCCTGAACGCGGCGCCTGGGACATCACCTACATGGCTCCCCGCACCCCCGGCGCGGCGACGAACCGCTACTCCGCGGAGGGTCTCGTCGTAAGGGCCGGAAGCACCCTCACCCATGTCTTCGACAACGCCGTCTTCGGCCCGGGCCTCACCGACCGCCCCGCCGTCGTGCGCGACGGCGACAGGCTGACCCTGGACGTACCGCTGCTCATGGACGGTGGTGGCCATGTGCCGTCGTCGCCGCCGTACGCCTCCACCTCGACCACACTGCACCGCGACGGCGTGCTCGTGGGTACGCAGGCCGATGCGCCCGGGCGGGCCGGGTTCACCGTGCCACCGGGGCAGGCGACGTACCGGCTCACCAGCACGGTGAAGCGCACCGGTGCGCCCGGCACCGCCACCCGTGTGACCGCTTCCTGGACCTTCGCCTCGGCAACGACCACCGGTCCGGCCCCGGTCCCGGTGAGCGCCGTTCGGTTCTCCCCCGCGCTCAGCCCCACCGGCACCGCAGCGGCCGGCACGGCGCTCCGTGTCCCGGTCGCCGTGCAGGGCGCCGCCGCGAACGGGAACGTCCGCTCGCTGGCCGTGTCGGTCTCCGTGGACGGTGGCTCCTCGTGGACCCGGGTGCCGGTCGAGCGTGGTGTCGTCACCATCCACAACCCCGGCGCGGGCACCGGCGTCTCGCTGCGCGCGGAACTGACCGACACCGGCGGACGCACCCTCACCCAGACCGTCGTCGACGCGTACCGCACGGAGTGACTCCGTCGCCGGAGCATCTTGACTGAGGCCCGTCAAGGGCTGACCATCGCCGGGCCGGACCGTTCAGGCCACGGCCATCCGCGGTATCCCATCGGGCCATCCTGAGCGGCGAAACTCCCCCCGTCCCATTCGCACGGGGGCGCACAGACGAAGGAAGTACCGATGGATCGCAGATCGTTCATGGCCACCACAGGCACCGCGTCGCTGGTGGGCGGTGCGCTCGCCGCCGGCGCGGGGCTCACGGCGCCGGCGGCCGAGGCCGCCGAGCACCGGCCCGACAAGGGCCGGACGGTCCGGTTCAACATCATCAGTGACATCCAGGGCGATCTCGCCGACTTCGGCAAGGCCCTGGACGATCTGCACCGCATCAACCCCGGCAGCGCCGGCCTCGGCATAGCCGGCGACATCACACCGCGCGGCTACGACTTCGAGTACGCGGCGGTCCGTCAGACCCTCGGCCGGCACCCGCACCCCAAAAACATCGCGTGGGCCATCGGCAACCACGAGTTCTACGTGCCGAAGTACAGCGACCCGAACACGCTCGCCCAGGCGACCTGGCCCAACGGCACCACCGAGGACTCCCTCTTCCGCAGCTTCTACAACTTCGCGGAACGCAACAAGGTGTACACGGAGACGTCGTTCGGCGGTGTCCCCGTGCTCAGCCTGGGCACCGAGCGCTACTCCCACTACCACGACGCGAAGCTGTGGGACGAGGTGTGGATCAGCGACGAGCAGTTCGCCTGGCTGGAGGACCGGCTCGCGTACTGGGCGCGGCGCCGCAGGCCCGTCATGGTGCTGACCCACCACCCGCTGCCCAACACGGTGTCGGGCACGCACAACAAGCTCTATCTCAACGACTACCTCCAGCCCGACCGGCTGCTGTCGATCCTGGGCCGTCACAAGGACGTGTTCCTCTTCTCCGGGCACACCCACTGGGACCTCAACCTGTCCGACTGGGTGGTGCGCCGGGTCGTCCCTGGCACCGGCAACCTCGAAGGGTTCACCGTGGTGAACACCTCGGCCGTCCAGGTGGGCTGGATGGACGACGGCAAGGGCGGCGAGGTCTCCCTCGGCGATGCCTTCAACCAGGGACTCCAGGTCGAGGTCGGTCCCCACTCCGTCGTCATCAAGGCCCGTGACTTCACCACCGGCACCTGGCTCAAGCAGCTGACGGTGCCGCTGCACACCAGCGCCTGATCCGGCTACCGGGCCCGACGCACCGTCGGGCGGATGCCGGGCCGACGACCGGCCCGGCATCCGCCCGGGTGCCCGGACCCGGTGCTCAGCCGGGCAGCCACGACCGCCAGACGGACTCGTTCTTCCTCACCCACCGTTCCGCGGCCTCCTCGGGCGACAGCTTCTGATCGGCGATCATCAGCGCCACCTCGTTCTGTGCCCGTGTCGTCCAGCGGAACTTCTTCAGGAACTCGGCGGCCCCGCCGCCCCCGTCCGCGAACCGGGCGTTGAGGAACTTCCGCAGCGGAGTGTGCGGGTACGCGCACGCCACCTTCTCCGGGTCGGCGTCGCAGCCCTCCGTGTACGCGGGCAGCTTCACCTCGGTCATCGGGACCTGCTCGAACAGCCACTGCGGCTTGTACCAGTAGGTGAGGAACGGCTTCCTCTCCTTGGCGAACTGCTTGATCTGCGTGATCTGCGCCGCCTCGGAGCCGGAGAACACCACCTGGTAGTCCAGGTCCAGATTCCGCACCAGTGCCTTGTCGTTGGTGACGTAGGAGGGCGATCCGTCCAGGAGCTGGCCCTTGCCCCCGCTCTCCGCGGTGCGGAGCCGGCCGGCGTACCTGTCGAGGTTCTTCCAGTCCGTCACGTCCGGTTCGGCATCGGCGAAGTACTTCGGCACGAACCAGCCGATGTGGCCGGTCACCCCGAGTTCGCCGCCCGGCGCGATGGTCTTCTTGTCGGCAACGTACCGTTCCTCCTGCTCCGGGTGGCCCCAGTCCTCCAGGATCGCGTCGACGCGGCCCTGGCTGAGCGCGTCCCAGGCCGGGACCTCGTCGATCTGGACGGTGTCGACGCGGTATCCCAACTCGTGCTCGAGCAGGTATCCGGCGACGGCTGTGTTGGCCTGTGCGCCCACCCACGACTGGACGGAGAGGGTCACGGTCCTGGCACCGTGCGCGTCGGCGTACGGGGACGACTGCTTGGTCATGTCCGCGGCACCACAGCCCGTCAGGGCCAGCAGCCCGAACGCGGTGGCGGCGGCGACGGTGCGTCTACGCATTCCGGCTCTCCCTCCCGGCAGGCTGTGTGACCCGGTCCAGCATCAGCCCGAGGCATACGATCGCCGCGCCCGCGACGAGACCGGTCGCCAGGTCGCCCTGGGCCAGCCCGAACACCACCTCGTAGCCGAGCGCACCGCCGCCGACCAGGCCGCCGATGATGACGACGGCGAGGACGAGGACCACGCCCTGATTGACGGCCAACAGCAACGCGGGCCGTGCCAGGGGCAGTTGGACCTGGCGCAGCTGCTGCCATCCCGTCGCCCCGAACGAGCGGGACGACTCCAGCGCGACCGGGTCCACGGCGCGCATGCCCTGTGTGGTGATGCGGACGACGGCGGGCAGTGCGTACACCACGGCCGCGGCGGTGGCGGGTGCCCGGCCGACGCCGAACAGCGCGACCACCGGGATGAGGTACACGAACTGCGGCATCGTCTGGAAGACGTCGAGCACGGGCCGCAACAGCCGCTCCAGGCGGGGGATGCGGGCCGCGGCGACGCCGGTGGCGACACCGGCGAGGAGGGTGACGGCGACCGCGGCCAGCACCTGCGAGAGCGTGTCCAGCGCCGGGTCCCACACCCCGAGCACGCCGATCGCGGCCATCGCCAGCACGGCGGTCAGCGCGGCACGCCAGGTGCCGATGAGCTGCGCGACGACCCCCACCAGGAGCAGTACGGCCCACCACGGCAGCCATTGCAGGCCGTCGCGCACCGGGTCGAGGACCCAGGTGGTGAAGCGGGCGGCCCAGTCGGCGGTGCCGCCGATCACCGGGATCCCGGAGTACAGGTGCGCGGTCATCCAGTCGACGGCGCGGTTGACCGAACCCGCGATGTCCACCGTCCAGGCGTCCGGCCAGGACAGCCGGCCGCCGAGGCGGCCGACGAGCGCCGCGGTGACCGTACCGGCCACGGCGACGGCCCGGCCGAGGCCGGTACCCCGGGCGGGCCCGGCACCGATCCGCTCCCCCGCAGCGCCGGTGACACGGTCGAGGACGACGGCGAGCAGGACGACCGGCACACCGGCGGCGAGCGCCGCACCCACATCGACGGAGGCGAGGGCCTGGTACACCCGGTCACCGAGACCGCCCGCGCCGATCACGGACGCGATCACGGCCATCGAGAGCGCCATCATGATCGACTGGTTGACGCCGAGCAGGAGTTCCTTGCGGGCCAGCGGGAGCCGGGCGGTCAGCAGCCGCTGCCGACCGGTCGCGCCGAGCGAGGCTGCGGCCTCCATCACCCCGTCGTCCGCGCCGCGCAGGCCGAGCGCGGTCAGCCGGGCCATGGGCGGAGCCGCGTAGACGACGGTGGCGAGCACCGCGGCCGGCACGCCGATACCGAAGACCAGCACGACCGGAAGCAGATACGCGAAGGCGGGGAGCACCTGCATGGTGTCGAGCACCGGGCGCAGTGACCGATGCACACGGTCGGAGAGTCCGGCGACGAGACCGAGCGCTGCGCCGAGCAGCACGGACGCGGTGACGGCGACGGCCATCAGCGCGAGGGTCTGCATGGTGGGGACCCACATGCCGAGCAGCCCGCACACGGCGAACGCGGCGACGGCGGTGAGCGCCGGGCGGAGGCCCGCGAGGCGCCAGGCGACGAGGCCGGCCGCGGCCGTGACCCCCGCCCAGCCGGCGGCGAGGAGCACCAGGTAGACGGCGCGCACGGACAGCACGACGGCGTTGCTGATGTGACCGAAGAAGTACAGGAAGAGCGGGTGGCTGTCGCGGTTGTCGATGATCCAGTCGCTGGCGTCGCCCAGCGGCCGGGACAGGTCGACGGTGAAGCGTGCGGGCCAGCTGCCGCCGCCCAGGAGTGCGGCGCCCAGGAGGAGCGCGACGAGGGCCGTGCCCGCGACGAGTGCGCTGCGGTGCCGGGCGACGGCAGCGGTCAGCGGTGCGCCGGCGTCGGGGGTGGCGGTGGTGCTCATCGGGTCCGCCTCCCCCTCGCGTCCGCCGCACGGGCGGTCGCTGCCGCCCGTGCGGGGTGCGGGTCCGGCGGGCCCCAGGTGGTGTGCTCGGGCATCAGGCCGCCTCCTTCCGCGGGGCGAGCCCCGCGACCACGCCGAGCAGGTCCGCGTGGCCGACCACGCCCAGGCAGCGGCCGTCCTCGACGACGCGGGCGGTCCCGCCGCTGCGGACGACGGCCTCGATGGCCTCGTGGACCGTCGCGTCGGGGGCCAGTGCCGGGCCGTTGTCCGTCTCGGCGGTCCTGGCCGGGCGCATCGCCGAACGCACGGTCATGACCTGTCCGCGCGGCACGTCGCGGACGAAGTCGCGTACGTAGTCGTCCGCGGGGGCGCCCACGATCTCCTCGGGGGTGCCGAGCTGCACGATCCGGCCGTCCCGCATCAGCGCGATCCGGTCGCCGAGTTTCAGTGCCTCGCCGAGGTCGTGCGTGATGAAGACCATCGTGCGGCCCTCCTCGCCGTGCAGCCGTACGACTTCCTCCTGCATGTCGCGCCTGATCAACGGGTCCAGTGCGCTGAACGGCTCGTCGAACAACAGCACTTCGGGGTCCACGGCCAGGGCCCGGGCCAGCCCGACCCGTTGTTGCTGGCCTCCGGAGAGCTGGGCGGGGCGGCGGTGTTCCATGCCTTCGAGGCCGACCTTGGTGACGAACTCCGCTGCCCGTCTGCGCCGTTCGGCGCGCGCGACTCCCTGGATCTCCAGTCCGTACGCGATGTTGTCCAGGACCGTCCGGTGCGGCAGCAGCCCGAAGTGCTGGAAGACCATCGCGGCCCGGTGGCGGCGCAGCCGGCGCAGTCGGGAGGCGTCCATCGACAGCACGTCCTCGCCGTCGATCGCGATCGAGCCGGAGGTGGGCTCGATCAGCCGGGTCAGGCAGCGCACCAGCGTCGACTTCCCGGATCCGGACAGGCCCATGACAACAAAGACCTCGCCCCTGCGGACGTCGAACGACACATCGCGCACGGCGGCGGTACAGCCGGTTCGTTCCCGCAGGGCGGCCGTGCCGAGTGCGGCGAGTTCCGGATCCGCCGGGACGCGGCCGGCCTTCGGGCCGAAGACCTTCCACAGCTCGCGTACGGAGAACACCGGCGGCCCGGAAGGAACGGACTGCCCGGCAAGGACGGGCGGCTCGGTGGTCATCAGGCATTGCCTCCCAGCAGGTCCGCGCATTTCTCCCCGATCATCAGCACGCCGATCATCGGGTTGACGGTCGTCATCGTCGGGAAGACGGAAGCGTCGGCGATCCGGATGCCGTCCAGGCCACGGATCCTCAGTTCGGGTGACACCACGGCGAGTTCGTCGTCCGCGCCGCCCATCCGGCACGTCCCGGCCGGGTGGTAGACGGTGTGCGCGACCTTGCGCGCGTACTCGCCGAGCTCCTCGTCGGAGGTGAGTTCCGGCCCCGGGCAGACCTCGCGCCTGAGCCAGCCGGCGAGCGGTTCCTGAGCCGCGATGCGGCGGGCGATGCGGATACCGTCCACGAGGGTGCGGCCGTCGTAGTCGTCCTCGTCGGTGAAGTACCGGAAGTCGAGGGCGGGCTTGACCTCGGGGTCGGCACTGGTCAGATACAAGCGCCCGCGACTGCGCGGCTTGGGGATGTTGGGGGTCATCGACACCCCGTGCGCCGGCCGCCGGTAGCCCAGCCGTTCGGGATTGTCGGTGAACGGGATCTGGTAGAAGTGGAACATCAGGTCCGGCCCGTCGGCCGCCGGGTCCCTGCGTACGAACAGACCCGCGTCGCTGTCCATCGCGGAGTTCTCCGGTATCGGCCCGTCGGTCTCCCAGACGACGACCGACTCGGGGTGGTCGAGGAGGTTCTCGCCGACGCCCGGCAGGTCGTGCACGACGGGGATGCCCAGCTTCTCCAGATCGGCGCGGGGCCCGATGCCGGAGTGCAGCAGCAGCCGGGGCGTGTCCACGGCACCCGCGCACACCAGCACCTCGCGCCCGGCCCGTACGAGGTGTTCCGCGCCGTCCTTGGTGCGCACCCGCACACCGGTGGCCCTGGTCCCCTCCAGCTCAAGACCGAACGCCCAGGTCTCCAGGGCGATATGGAGATTGGGCCGGTCCAGGAACGGATGCAGATACGCCACGGAGGCCGAGGAACGCTTGTTGTTCTCCGGGTGGTAGGCGAGGTCGAAGAAGCCGACGCCCTCGTGGAACGGCTCCTTGTTGAAACCCTCGACGCGCGGCACGCCCAGCGCGGCCTGTGCGGCGTCGACGAAGTCGCGGGCGATGGCGTTCCGGTCGGCCTCGCCGACAGGAACGATGTTGTTGCGGAGCCGGGCGAAGTAGGGGTCCATCGACGCCGCGTCCCATCCCTCGGCTCCCGCGTCGGCCCACTCGTCCCAGTCGGCCGGCAGGGGCTTGAAGGCGATGAGGGTGTTGTGGGACGAGCAGCCGCCGAGCACCCGGGCGCGGCTGTGGCGGATGTGCGAGTTGCCGCGGGGCTGCTCGGTCGTCGGGTAGTCGTAGTCCAGTTCACCGCCGAGGAGGCCCATCCAGCGGCGCAGGGTGAGGACGTCGTCCCGTCCGACGTCGGTGGGGCCGCCCTCGATGACGGCGACGGTGGTGTCCGGGTTCTCGGTGAGCCGGGAGGCGATCACCGATCCGGCGGTACCGCCACCGATGACGACGTAGTCGTAGACATGGTTCTCGGTCATGTGCTCGTTTCCCTCTGCTCCGTTGGGCGCGGTTGCTTCGGTTGCGTGCGTTGCTTCGATTGCGCGGGGTGCACCTGTTCGCCGCGTTGCGCCGGCTGCCCGCGTCGTGGTCGTCATGTCCGTCGCGTCTGTCGCGTCCCATGCCCGTGCGCCTCGCGTCACGTGCGGCATGTGCGTGGCGTCCTGCGTCTCAGCCCGCGAACCAGCGCACGGGGCGCGGAGCGAGGTTCTGGTAGATGTGCTTGGCCTCGCGGTACTCGGCCAGTCCGGTCGGGCCCAGTTCGCGGCCGATGCCGGACTTCCCGAAGCCGCCCCATTCGGCCTGCGGGAGGTAGGGGTGGAAGTCGTTGATCCAGACGGTGCCGTGGCGCAGCCGGCCCGCGACGCGCCGGGCGCGGCCCGCGTCGGCGGTCCACACGGCGCCCGCGAGCCCGTACTCGGTGTCGTTGGCGAGGGCGACGGCCTCATCCTCGGTGCGGAAGGTCTCGACGGTCAGTACGGGGCCGAAGACCTCCTCGCGCACGACGCGCATCCGGCGGTCGCACCGGTCGAGGACGGTGGGGCGGTAGAAGTAACCGGGGCCGTCGGGCCGTGAGCCACCTGCCCGGAGTACGGCGCCCTCCGCGAGGGCGGACGCGACGAAGTCCTCGGTCCTCGCGAGCTGCTGCGCGGAGACGAGCGGCCCGCACTCGACGCCCGGGTCGGTGCCCCGGCCGAGGCGGATCCGACCGGCGCGGCGGGCGAGTTCGGCGACGAAGCGCTCGCGCAGCGACTCCTCGACGATGAGGCGGGAACCGGCGGAACAGACCTGGCCGCTGTGGATGAAGGCGGCGTTGAGCGCCTGGTCGACGGCGGTGTCGAAGCCCTCGTCGGTGGCGCAGGCGTCGGCGAAGACGACGTTGGGGTTCTTGCCGCCGAGTTCGAGGGCGACCTTCTTGACGGTGTCGGCGGCGGCCCGGGCGACCTTCGTACCACTGGCCAGACCGCCGGTGAACGACACGAGGTCGACGTCCGGGTGTTCGGCGAGACGGGCGCCGACAGTGCCACCGGCACCGGTGACGAGGTTGGCGACGCCCTGGGGCAGTCCGGCCTCCATGAGGAGACCGATCAGCGCCACGGTGGTGAGCGGGGTGATCTCACTGGGCTTGATCACGAAGGTGTTGCCGGCGGCGAGCGCCGGGGCGATCTTCCAACTGGCCTGAAGCAGTGGATAGTTCCATGGCGTGATGAGGGCGCACACGCCCACGGGCTCGTGGACGACGACGCTGTGGATCTCGTCGGACCCGGCGTCGACGACGCGCCCGCCGCTCTCGTTCATGACGAGGTCGGCGAAGTGGACGAAGGCGTCGCGCACACAGTCCACGTCGACGCGGCCCTCTTCGAGGGTCTTGCCCGCGTCCTGGCTCTCCAGGGCGCCGATCCTCTCCCGGTCCCGCTCCAGCAGTGCCGCGACGCGGCGCAGCAGGGCGGCCCGCTCCGCAACGGGTGTACGCGGCCAGGTGCCGTCGTCGAAGGCGGCTCGCGCCGAGGCGACGGCGTCATCGGTGTCGGTGACGTCGCCCTCCGACACAACGGCAAAGACGTCTGCGTCGACGGGGTCGATGATCTCGCGCGTGGCACCGGAGACGGCCGAACGCCACTCCCCGCCCACGTGGATGGTCCGTTGTGCTGCCGACACGTCGTGTTTGGCCCTTCGGTTCCGGTTCGCTCTGCGCGCCGGTCACACCCCGGCGAGCTGGCCGCCTGCCCCGGGGCCGAAGAACCATGCCCTGATCACGACGGAAAGTGACCCGTCTCACCTCGCGCCCCACGACCCTGTCCGCCGGCCGGTCCGAGTGCGCGCAACCGCAGGTGAGCCGGACGAGCGGGCACCGGGGACGGTCCTCGGCCGCCCCTGGAACCGGGCACCGCGGCTCGGCCGATTCCCCACGTCATCCCTGCCGCGTCCCCGCCAGCCGCCCCCGTGCGGCGGCCTGGATCTGGGAGGGCCCGAGCCCCCACTCAAGGGTGCGTCCGACGGCCGTCGCCAGGGGCCGGTCCCAGCCGGTGCGGACGGGGGCCGGGCGGTGGATGCCGAGTTCGGTGCGGGCCCAGTCGGGGAGGAGCCCGACCGAGGCGTTCGTGAGCAGGCCCACGATCAGCCGCTCCCGTCGTGTGCGCCCGAAGCGGCGGAGGAACAGTACCGAGTCCGACGCGGCCGCAGTGGCGTGGAGTTGGGGGCGCAGGCGGACCAGGTAACGCTCGACCTCCAGGGAGGTGCGCGGTACGTTCCGTGCACCCAACGCCTCTGCCACGGGGGCGACTTGACGGTAGTAGGCGTCGCACTCGGCGGGGGTCAGCCGGAGCGGCCGGGGTGCGTAGGTCTGGTGGCCGGCAAGGAAGCTGCGTACCTCGGCGGTGTGCACCCAGGTGAGCAGGTCGGGGTCGTCCGCGCGGTACGGCCGGCCGTCGGGGGCGGTGCCGTGCACCCGGGTGTGGATCCGCCGGACGAGGTCGATCACCTCGCGGGCGGCGGGCGAGGAGCCGAAGGTGGTCGTGGTGATGAACCGTACGGTTCCGTTCAGCCGTCCGACCGGATCGGCGCGGAAGTCGGAGTGCTGGTCGACCCCCGCCATGGCCAGCGGATGCAGCGACTGGAGCATCAGCGCGGCGAACCCGCCGGTGAGCATGCCGGTGGCCTGCCCGTGCACCCGCCACACCGGATCCCCCGGCGCGATCCCGAACAGCCCGGGATCACCGGGCGGCTCCGCGTACCGCTCCAGCTTGAGGTCCCCGCCGTGCATGGTCGCCGTGAGTTCCGCAGCGATCCGTTCCCGCAGTCCCACCGGCACCTCCAGGATCCGTGTTCCTCAGCCGAGGGTACCGACCCGCCCGGCGAGCACGGCCACGAGGATGAGCAGTCCGCACAGAGGATTGGTGCCGAACGCCCGCCCGCAGGCTCCGGCATCCGCGGGGTCGGCCCGCCACACCTGCCATCCCAACTGCCCCGCGACCACGCACAGCCCGGGCCAGTACAGCGGCCCGAGTCCGGCCACGGCCCCGAACCAGGCGAGCAGCACCACACACCCCGCGTACACGCCGCCCACCAGCACCCGGCTGCGCCGCCCCAGCAGCACGGCGGCCGACCGCACCCCGGCCCGCACATCGGCCTCCCGGTCCTGGCAGGCGTAGATCACGTCCGTCCCCACGGCCCACGAGATCAGCGCACCGTACAGCACTGCGCCCCCGAGCCCGAGCCCTCCGGTGAGCAGGCCGTACACCAGCGGCACCGTCCAGTTCATGGTGATCCCCAGCCACACGTGCGGCCAGTGGGTGACCCGCTTCATATACGGATACACCGCCGCGAGGGGCGCCCCGGCCGCAGCCCACACCACGGCCTCCACACTCCAGAACCACATCACCAGCGGTGCGACGGCCCCCACCACGACACACAGCACCAGTGCCCGCCCGGCCGCCAGCCGCCCGGAGGCGACGGGCCGCCCCGCCGTACGCGGCACCTGTGCGTCGAACCGCGCGTCCAGCACATCGTTGAGCCCGCAGGCGGCCCCTCTCGACAGCACCGCGTACACCAGAAGCAGCAGCCCGAGCAGCCCCCCGTCCCGGGGCCCGGCGATCGCTCCCAGGGCTATCCATCCGGGCACCACCAGCAGCCAGGCTCCCACCGGCCGGTCCAGCCGCAGCAACTCCAGATACGGCCGCACCCCGGCGGGGGCCCGCCCCACCAACCGGGCGGCACGGCCCTGGGCCGGAACTTGAGTCGGGACTCGGGCCGGGGCTCGTGAGGCGACGGTCATACCGATTCATGTCCCTTTCCAGGGCGATTGCATGACGATCGGTCCAACCTAGCCCCGGCTGGGCGGTACCTTCAAATGATCTCGGGCGTGGATCGCGATCGAGTGATACGGCACATGAACTGGCGGATGCCGAGGGGAAGTCAGCCCGGTCGCAATACGGGCTCCCTGCCCCGGTCCGGGTACTAGCGTGGTGTGTTCGGGGCAACGGCGGCGGAGTCGACCTCGGCGAGCCAGGCATCGGCGATGATCCGGTGGCCGAGAGGGGTCGGGTGGACCCCGTCCCGGGCCAGCTCCGCGGCTTGGTGCGTCTTTGCGGCGTGGCGCAGCGCGAGGTCCGCGCGGACCACCGTGGCTCCGTGGGCCGCCGCGGCGCGAAGGACGGCGTCGGTACGGGGCGTCAGGTCCTCGAACCAGCCTTCCTGATCCGGGGTGACCGGAAGCAGGAAGGGGGTGATGACGACCAGTCGAGCGGACAGTTTCCGCCCGGTGTCCGCGAGGAGGCCGTCCAGGCATGCCTCGAACTCTGCTACGGGGCTGGCGAGTCGGCTGTCGTAGAGCCGCCAGGTGTCGTTGATGCCGATCTTGACGGTGACCACGTCGGGCCGGTGGTCGATGACGTCGGTGGTCCAGCGGGCTTCGAGGTCGTACACGCGGTTGCCGCTGATGCCCCGGTTGATGACAGCGGGGGCGGGTCCGTCGCCCGCCCTGGCGCGCAGGGTCCGGGCGATCTCGTTGACGTAGCCGTCGCCGAGCGATGCGGAGTCATTGCGGTCGCGGCCCGCGTCGGTGATGGAGTCACCGACGAAGAGAAGTGTGCCGGTTTCCTCGATGTGCATGTGTGCCGTCCTGATGTCGGGTGTCGGTAGGGGCGCCGCTCAGCGGTGAGCCGCGACGCGCCGCAGCGTACCGGCCTCGCGGGAGAGCACGGCCGGGTCGTCTCCGGGTACGAACTCCACGAGCGCGTCCATGGGGACGCGCCGTTCGTTCAGCAGGCCGAAGACCCCGGTCCACAGGTCCTCGCGATCCGCCAGCCGGAGTCGGTGGTTGCCCGGCCACCAGGAGAAGACGTGCACCGCGCTGACCCGGTCGACGAGCGCGGCGAGCCCCGCCAGTGCTTCCTCGTCGGGAGCGTCCTGCGGCGGCTGCCAGTAGGTACGCAGGTTGTCCGCGCCCACCTCGTCCAGCAGCCGGACGGTGGACTCGACAGTGTCGGTGAGGGTCTTCGAGTGGAACTCCAGCGCGAGCTCCAGCCCGTGGTCCGCGGCGGTCCGGGCCGCGTCCCGCAGGCGGGCCACGGTCCCGCTCCGCTCCTCGGAGGTGGCGTCCCGCGAGCCGGCTGCGCCCGCCCAGACCCGCACCCGCGGCGCCCCGAGAAGCACCGCGGCGCGGGCGATCGCGGGGAAGCCGGCCGCCTCGTCGGGTGCGGCACAGAAGTAGGAGCCGTACGAGCAGCAGGTGAGCCCGTATCCGTCCGAGGCCTCGCGGGCCGCGCGGACGGCGTCGGGGTCTCCCGGTGGCGCGTGCACGTCCGCTCCCCACTCGACCGCTTCCAGACCCGCGTCGGCGGCGCGGCGTGCGAGCTCGGGCGCGGGCAGCCGCCGGAAGGTGACCGAGCACAGCCCCGGCCTGATCACGGGCGTGCCCGGCCCGGCCGGTGGACCGCCCGGAGCACCGTCCACCGTGCCCCGCCCCCGTTCCTCGCCGTCATGGCTCTCCCTGCCTGTCACGACGTTTCCTTCCTTCGGCCGTCCTGCGGCGGCTCTTCTTCCGCTCGTGCCGGGTGGTTCCGGTCCGTCCGCCCGGGGCGGGCGGACGGACCGGATCACCGGTGGGTTCTCACGATGCGTTCGGACCCACGTCCGCGGTCGTGAGGGGGTGACGGAGCGCGGCCGCGGTCGAGTACTCGTCGGCGCCGATGTCCCGCGTGCTCCCCCGGGAGTCGCCGTCGATGTCGTCGGCCACGGCCGGGCTCGCCAGCGTGGCGGCGCCGATCGCCGGGCTGCCCGCCGACAGCCGGGCCACACCGTCCTGGCCCGTCGCGAGCTTCGGGTCGGCGCGGGTGTAACCCCCGGACGGGATGTTGCCGTTGGCCGCCGCACCCCACAACATGTTGGTCTGCCAGGTGAAGTTGGTGGTCGTCCCCATCGCGACGAGGTTGCCGGAGTCGCCGACCAGCAGGTTGTCGGCGATGACCACGTCCCGGGGCTCGTACGTCCGGGTCTCGCCCGAGAGTGTGCTGGAGTTGCCGATCAGGGTGTTGTGCACGATCACCGCGCGGTCGCAGGCGTCGTTGCCGCGCCGCTCGTCCTGCGTCTCGCCCGAGTTGTGGTCGCGGGTGGTGCCGCTGCCGACGACCAGGGCCCGGCCCGAGAGCCCGCTGAGGTAGTTGTTGACGATCAGGTGGTCGTTCCCGTAAAGCCGCACACCCTCACTGCCGCCGATCAGGTAATTGCCCTCCACCCTGGAGCGGTTTCCGTGGCGGAGCACGATTCCGCCGCGGCTGTCGCGGATGGTGTTGTAACGGATGGTGTTGTCCGAAGACTTGACCGAGATGGCCTCCGGGTCACCGTTGGCACGCTCGAACAGGTTGTACTCCACGACCGCGTGGGCGCCGGACAACGCCCGCCCGCTGACGCCGAGCCGGATCGACTCGCCGCCGTTGTCCCCGGCGAAGGTGTGGTCGGAGAAGTGGTTCCGGAAGATGTGGATGTTCTGGGCCATGTCGGTCGAGCCCGGACCGTCGACGACGAGGAAGATGCCGGCGGTGGTCTTGTCGTGGAAGTGGTTCCGGTCGATCTTCGTGTCGTTGGCCCGCACGACGAGCCAGTACGGGTCGCCGGAGTCGGCGTGCTGGAAGTCGTTGCGGGTCAGCCGGATCGACGAGCAGTCCGCCGGGATCTCCGTCGTGGTGCTCTGCCGGAAGGCGAAGCCGCTGACGGTGATGTTGCTCGAATTGGCGAAGACGAAGCCGCGTTCGCCCCGGAGTACCGCGCCGCCGCGGGTCTTCGAGACGATGGTGATCGGCGCGGCGCTGGTGCCGTTCTTGCCGGAGACGTTGATCGCACCCCCGGCCGGAACGGTGTAGGTGCCGTCGGCCACGATGATCCGGTCACCGGGCGCTGCGCCGTTGATGGCGCTCTGGAGCTCGGCCAGGGTGCTGACGGGCTTGTCGGCCGCCGAAGCGTCGACCGCCATCGAGGTGCTGAGGGGCACGGCGGCGAGTGCTGCCACCGCGGTGCCCCTGAGGAACGTGCGTCGTTGCATGATGCCTCCTGTGGCGACAAGTACGTGACGGGCCGGTCCGTACAGCCCCCGCGCTGGACGTGGCCGGATGAACGGTGACGGGGACAGCCGGACCCGGTCCGGACCGGCTGTCCCTTCCTGGCGTGTGCTCAGCGGACGAGGGGGCCCACGTCGGCCGGGGTCAGCGGCCGGATCCTGGGGGCCCGCTTCGCGTACTGGTCCGCGCCCACGTCCCGGGACCGGCCGCGCGGGTCCCCGTCGATGTCGTGGGTGACCGGTGCCCGCCTGAGTGTGCCCGCGCCGATCGCCGGGCTGTCCGCGGCCAGCCGGGCCACCCCGTCCGGGCCCGTGACCAGCTTCGGGTCGACACGGGTGCAGCCGTCGGCGGGAATGTTGCCGTCGGCCGCGGCACCCCACAGGATGTTGCCGGACCAGGTGAACCGTACGGTGTTCGCCATCGCGACCAGCTCGCCCGAGTCCCCGACGAACAGATTGTCCGCGACGGTCACATCGCGCGGCTCGTGGGGGCGCTGGCTCTCGCCGGAGAGTGTGCCCTGGTTGTTCACCAGGGTGTTGTACGCGATGAGGACCCGGTCGGGTGCGTCGTTGCCGCGGCGCGCGTCGGGTGTCTCACCGGGCAGGTGGTCGCGCTCCGAACCGCTGCCGATCACCAGGGCCCGGCCGGACAGACCGGCGAGGTGGTTGTTGACGATCACATGGTCGTTGCCGTAGATCCGCACGCCTTCCGTGCCGGCGACGAGGTGGTTGGCCTCCACCCGGTTGCGGTTGCCGTGCCGCAGGACGATCCCGCCGAGGCTGTCACGGATGGTGTTGTGCCGGATGACGTTGTCCGAGCTCTTGACGGAGATGGCCTCGGGGTCGCCGTTGGCGCGCTCGAACAGGTTGTACTCCACGACCGCGTGGGCGCTGGACAGCGCCCGGGGGCTGACGCCGAGCCGGATCGGTTCCCCTCCGTTGGACCCGGCGAAGGTGTGGTCGGAGAAGTAGTTCCTGAACACATGGACGCGCTGTGCCATCTCCTCCGTACCCGCGCCCTCGATGCCGAGGTAGATGCCCAGCGTGGACTTGCCGTGGAAGTGGTTGTGGTCGACCTTGCTGTCGTCCGCGCGCACCATCACCCAGTGCAGGCCCTCGATGTCGGCGAGCTGGAAGTCGTTGCGGGTCAGCCTGATGTGCGAGCAGTTCGGCGGGATGTCCAGGGTGCTGCTCTGGCGGAAGGAGAAGCCGCTGATGGTGATGTGGCTGGACGCGTCGAGGACGAAGCTCTGTTCGCCGTCGAGGACGACGCCGCCGGGGGTCCGGGCGACGACGGTGATCGGCGCGCGCTCGGTTCCCTGCTTGTAGCGGATGGTCAGGGGACGGCCCTGCGGGACGGTGTATGCGCCGTCGGCCACGACGATGCGGTCGCCCGGTCGTGCCCGGTCGATCGCGGCCTGGAGCTCGTCCAGCGAGCCGACGGCGGCCGGGGCCGCCGTCGCGCTCGCGGTCACGAGGCCGCCGGTGGGAACGGCGGTCAGCGCCGCCCCTGCTGCGGTGGCCATGAGGAACGTGCGGCGTTGCATGATGCCTCCGTGCGTGTGGTGGTGGATCGGGGCCGGGCCCGCCCGGGCGGTGGGCCGCATCGGCCGTCGGCCGGGTCGGCGGTGGGACGCAATGGCGGTCCGTGGTCGGTGGTCGGTGGTCGGTGGTCGGTGGGCTCAGCCGTCGGCCGGGTCGGCCGGGGTGTCCAGGAACAGCTCGATGACGGGCACGGCGGTGTCGGGGCGCTGGACGGGGATCTCCAGGGTGAGCGTTCCGGCGGGCTGCCCTCCCATTTCGGTGTTGTGCGCGGCCCGGTCCGGGTCGATGTGGACCTGGGTGATCTCGGAGGCGTCGTTCAGCAACTGGGCGTAGCGCACCCGGCCGGCGAGTCCCGGCAGGTGCAGATGGCGCAGCGGCCAGGCGAACAGGTGCACGTAGAGCCGGTCTCCGCGCTGGGTGTACCGGCATTCGGCGGGTGCGGTGTAGGGGGACGGGCCGCAGCCGCGGACCGCGCGCTCGTGCAGGTCCATCCACCGGCCGATCTCCCCGAGGACGGCGACGGCACGCGGTTCGAGGTCGCCGCGGCCCGTCGGGCCGACATTGAGCAGCAGATTGCCGCCCTTGGACACCCCGTCGACCAGCATGCGGATCAGCAGGTCGGCGCTCTTGTGGTCCAGGTTGTCGCGGTCGTAGCCCCAGCTCCCGTTGAGCGTCTGGCAGGCCTCCCAGAGCACGGGCCGGCCGTCCTTGGTCATGGGGCCCGAGGGCTGGTACTGCTCGGGGGTGATGAAATCGCCGGGCAGGCCGGTCCGGTCGTTGACGAGGATGTGGGGCTGGAGTTCGCGGACCATCGACAGCAGCTTCGGGGAGTCCCAGTCGTCCGGCCCCTTGCCGCCCCACCAGATCCGGCCCGCGTACGAGAAGTCGAAGAACAGGTAGTCCACGCGGCCGAAGGACGTCAGCAGCTCGCGGACCTGGCCGTGCAGATAGCGCTGGTACTCGCGGATGTCCCGGCCGGCGGCCGCGGCCTTGAACTCCTCGTCGTCGCGCTGCGGATGGACTCCGTCCACCGGGAACGACGGGTGGTGCCAGTCGATGAGGGAGTAGTAGAGGCCGACCTTGAGCCCTTCGGCGCGGCATGCCTCGACGAACGGCCCGACGAGGTCGCGGCCGTGCGGGGTGTTGGTGACCTTGTACTCGGTGAGGGCGCTGTCCCACAGGCAGAAGCCGTCGTGGTGCTTGGTGGTCAGGACGACGTACCGCATGCCCGCCGCCTTCGCCGCCCTGGCCCACTGGACCGGGTCGTAGCGGTCGGGGTCGAAGTGGTCGAAGTAGACCTGGTACTGCTCGTCGGTCAGCTTCTCTCGGTTCTTGACCCACTCGTGCCGTGCGGGAAGCGAGTACAGGCCCCAGTGGACGAACATGCCGAACCGGTCGGTGGTGAACCAGGTGGTGTCCGGGGCGGGCGCGGGAGCCGGGGTCTCGGCGCTCTGGGTCATGGGGCATCGTTCCTTGTCGTCGGCGTCCGGGGGCGTGTGCGATGTGCCGCCGGAGGGCTGGTGGTACGGGGGGCGTGTGTGCGGTGCGCCGCCGGAGAGCTGGTGGTACGGGGGCGTGTTCGGGCGGCCTGCCGGTCAGCCCTTCAGGGCGCCGGAGGACAGGCCGTGCACGAAGGAACGCTGGAAGAACAGGAAGACGATCACCGAGGGGAGCAGGGCCAGCAGGGAGGCCGCCATCACCACTCCGGGAGTGACGGCGGGGTCGATCCGCAGGGTCCTCAGCGCCAGCGGGAGCGTGTACGAGGAGGAGTCCGTGGAGACCAGGAGGGGCAGCAGGTACTGGTCCCAGATCATGGTGAAACCGAAGACCCCTATGACCCCGAGTGCGGGCTTGCACATCGGCAGGATGATCTGGGCGAAGATGCGCAGGTCCCCGGCGCCGTCGATGCGGGCGGCCTCTTCGAGTTCCCGGGGCACGTCCTTCATGAACTCGGTCATCACGAGGATGGAGAATCCCCAGGCCCCCAGCGGGACGATCATTCCGGCCAGGGTGCCGATGAGGTTGAAGTGGACGACCGGCAGATCGGAGAGGATCACGGACAGCGGGAGGGCGAGGATCTCCTCGGGCAGCATCAGCGTCGCCAGGATGGCGACGAGCACCAGCGTCATCCCCGGGAAGACCTTCCTGGCCAGGGCGTATCCGGCCAGCACGGAGACGGCCACCTGGAGCAGCAGGCCGAAGCCGACCACGAAGAAGGAGTTCAGCAGGTACGCGAGCACGCCCTGGTCGAAGGCGATCCTGAAGTTGTCCAGGGTGGCGCCCGAGGGGATGACGCTCAGCTGAGTCGGGTCCTTGACCTGGCTGAAGGCGCTGACCAGCAGGGCCAGCAGGGGCCCGGCGAAGACGGTCAGGACCAGCAGGTAGGTGACGGCCTTCAGGATCCGCCCGCCCGTACTCCTGCTCTCCGTCAGACCCAGCGCGGTCTCGGTCGGCGCGTTCATTTGCTCTCTCTCCGTCGCAGCAGGTGGACGACGACTGTGAGGATCAGCGTCGCGATGAACAGCAGGACGGCTCCCGCCGCGCCGACGCCGAGTCTGTTCTGCTCCAGCCCGAGCTTGTAGATCAGGGTCATCACGACCTCGGTGGAGCCGTCGGGCCCACCGTTGGTGAGCAGGAACACCTCGGTGAACACGCGCAGTCCGCGGATCGCGGCGAGGATGAACAGGATCGAGAACACCGACCTCAGTCCTGGCACCGTCACGTGCCAGACCCGTTGCCGTCTGGAGGCGCCGTCGACCTTCGCGGCCTCGTACAGACCTCGGTCCACACTGGTGAGGCCGGCGAGGAAGATCATCATGTCGTAGGGGGCGCCCCGCCAGATGCCGGTGAGCATGATGGAGGCCATCGATGTGTCCGGGTCGTTGATGAATCCCGAGGGGCCCAGCCCCACCAGGCCGAGGATGGAGTTGAGCATGCCGTCCGAGGTCGGGTGGTACATGATCCGCCACAGTTCGGCGACGACCGCGATCGGCACCACGACCGGCAGGAACGCAGCGGAGCGCACGAATCCCAGCCGGCGTCCCTGGCCCTCCATCAGCAGCGCGAGCGCGAGGCCGAGGGCCATCGAGCCGGCCGTCTGCCCGGCGGCGAGGACCACGGTGTGCCAGGCGGCCTCGCGGAAGCCGTCGGACTGGAGGACCGTGACGTAGTTCTCGGTGCCGACCCACTTGTTGCCCAGGTAGGGCTGGACGTCCTGGAAGGACATGGTCAGCGCGCTGACCATGGGGATGAACTTGAAGTACAGGAAGAGGAGCAGTGCCGGGGCGAGGAACAGCCACGGCGTCCACCACCGGCCCGACCGGCGGTCGTGCCCCCGGCGGCCGACGGGGCCGCCGGCCGCGCGGCCCGTTTTCCGGGTGGCGGGCCCGGCCGCCGGGAGGGCGGCCGGATCCGCCTGGTCAAGACTCATGACGCGGCGATTCCCTGTTCCTTGAGGATGTCGGCGAGCTGCTTGTCGAGCTCCTTCAGCTTGGACCCGGTGTCCAGGCCGCAGTCGGCCATCAGCGCGTTGACGGTCTCGGCGGTCGTCTGCCGCACCGGGGTCCAGTTCGGGATGGACGGCGCGTAACGGCCGGATTCCTGGTAGATCTCGGCGTAGGTCTTCCAGCGGGGGTCGGGGCGGACCTTGGTGATGTCCACCGTCTTGTTGACGGGCAGCTGCACGGTGAAGCCGGTGTCACCCGCCATCCCGGTCTTCTGGCCCTCGGCGGAGATGGCGAAGTCGGCGAAGGCATCCTGGCCGGCCATGTTCTCGGAGCCGGCCATCAGGTAGACGGACCCGCCCTCGGCGAGCACGGTGGCGTCCTTCGGCCCCTTGGGCATCGGCACCACCTCGTACTTGTCCTTGCCGAGCGTCTCGTCGAAGCGGGGCAGCAGGTACGGGCCCACGACGAACATGCCGGTCCGGCCGGCCTCGAAGGTCTCGTTGGTGGGCGGGGTCTCCATGGTGACGGCGCCCGGCTGGATGACCTTGGACTTGCAGCCGAGGTCACGGAACCACTGCACGGCCCGGACCGATTCCTCCGTGGCCATCGCGGGCTCGTACTTGCCGTCCTTGGTCTCGGTGATGAAATCTCCGCCCGCGGCCCAGAGGAAGTTGGAGAAGTACCAGGAGGCGTATCCGCGCTTGGTGGACAGCGGGGCGGCGAGGCCGTACGTGTTCTTCTTGCCGTCACCGTCCGGGTCCTTGGTGGTGAACGCCTCGGCCATCGCGGCGAAGTCGTCCCAGCTGCTGGGGACTTCGAGCTTCAGCTTCTCCCGCCAGTCCTTGCGGATGAGCAGCGCGGACGCCTGCGCCGAGTACGGCAGGCCGAACTGCTTCCCGTCCACGCTCCTGCCGGAGTCCAGCCCCTGGCCGACGGCCTGCGCAGCGTTCTTGATCTTGCCCAGGTCGATCTCCCGGAGCAGTCCCTGGCTGTGCATGGCCCCGAGCTGCGTCACATCGTTCATGACGATGTCGGGCAGGTTCTTCTGCGCGGCGCGCTGCTGCAGCTTGGTCTCGAAGTCGTCGAAGATCGCAGTGACCTTGACCTTGTATCCCGTGGCCTTCTCGAAGGCGGCAGCGAGCTTGATCGCCCCCTGCTCCCCCGGTCCGCCCGGTGTCGTCCGGGTCCACAGTTCGAGCGGTGCCTTCGAGTTCTGCTTGGCATCCACTCCCGCAGGCCCCGATGTACAGCTGGTGAGGACCAGTGCGGAAGCGAGAACACCCGCACCGATCCACCGCGATCTCTGCATGACAACTCCTGTTTTCGCCGCATCACAGCTGGCCTGGAAAGCGCTTGCTGGGACGCTAACCGCGTCCGAATCCTTCGGTCAATAGTCCGATGAATGCAAAAGTCTCGCACTGACTCACAAGAACCTCGCCGGACACGGCCCCACCCTCGACCCCCACCGCCCGACACCTCCACAACGGGGGCGAACAGCATCGATCACCCCACGAAACTACCTGGTGAACCGGTAGTTCAGCCGCTCGGAGACGCGATTGACCGCCCGGACCCCGAGCACACCCGGACGCGAGGGCGACCGGGGCGACAGACACCAGACGGCCGGGTTCCACCCGATGCCTTTTCAATCATCCGATGTATCGTGCTGCAAGCACGTCGGCCTAGGCAATGAACAAGCCACGCCAATCTTCAACATCCGGTCAGACATTTCCCCACGCGCCCGATCAGGGCTCACGGGTCGATTCGCTGATGGTCCGTCAGCGAGGAGCTGAGGAGCGTTACGTCATGAACGAGCCGGCACGCAGGCCGACAGCCCTGTTGGTCATGGAGGAAGAACGCAGGGCGGACGTCTACCCCCCTGAGGTCCTGGCCGAGGTCGAACGTCTCGTACAACTGCAGGCCCCGCCCCTCACGCGGGAGCAACTCGACGCGGATCCCCAGGTGTTGGGGCAGGTGGATGTCCTGCTCACGGGCTGGGGCGCGCCCGTCCTCGATGCCGCCCTCCTCTCGCACGCCCCCCGGTTGCGGGCGGTCCTCGTCGCCGCGGGTTCCGTGCGGCACCTGACCACACCCGCGTTCTGGGCGCGTGGCATCCCGATCGTCTCCGCCGCCCCGGCCAACGCGATCCCGGTGGCGGAGTTCACCCTCGCCCAGGTCCTCCTCGGGCTGAAGCAGGTACACCGCATCACCCGCGAGGTGGCGAGCAGTCGCCGCTTCCCCCACAACCCCCAGGTGCCGGGGGCCTACCGGTCACGTGTGGGCCTGCTGGGGCTCGGGCACATCGGCCGTCTCGTCGCGTCCCACCTCGGCCGTTTCGACATCGAGGTCCTCGCCACGGATCCCCTCGCCTCCCCGGACACCGCCCGGCGGGCGGGAGTACGGCTCGTCGGCATCGAGGAACTGTTCGCCACCAGCCAGGTCGTCAGTCTCCACGCCCCGCTCCTGCCCGAGACCCGCGGCACGATCGGAACGCGGCTGCTGAACTCCATGGGGCCGGGCGCGACGCTGATCAACACCGCCCGTGGCGCGCTCGTCGACGAGACCGCCGCGGCGGAGGTCCTGCGCGCCAGACCCGACCTCACCGCCGTACTCGATGTCACGCACCCGGAGCCTCCCGCCCATGACTCGCCACTCTTCACCCTTCCCAACGTGGTCCTGACACCCCATCTCGGTGGTGCCCTCGGGGCCGAACGTCATCGTCTCGGAGAGCTTGTGCTCGACGAACTCCGACGCTTTATACATGACGAGCCTCTTCAGTACGCCATAGACCCCGCCCGCGCGGCATCACTGGCCTGAGGCCGCGGAGGCCGTCGTCGCAGGTGCGGCCCCGGCGCGGTGGGGCCGCACACGCGACGTCAGCGAAACGTCAGCGAAACGTGGGTGGAACGTCAGCGTGGGGCAGGAGAGTTCGGGGCCTGCCAGGCCGTCGGCGCCGGCTCGTGACCGCGCACCGGGGTTCATGTACCGGTGTGTTCGCCTGTCGGTGTGTTCGCCTGTCGGTGTGTTCACGTGTCGATGTGTTCGTGTGCGGTGGTGTCGTACGTCGATGTGTTCGCGTGGTGACGGTGTCGCACGTCGGTGTGTTGGCACGTCCCGGCGGGCCGGCCGCAGACAGGACGCCGAAGGAATCGTTCATCAGCGTTCGGAAGCCCAGGGCCACCGTCGTCGCGGCCGCTGCCGTGGCGGGAATCGCCATGGCGGCCGTACCGGTCCACGCGAGCGTGTGCGAGCCGGGCGGCGGTGCCCGGTCGGACAGCTGCGAGCTGCACCGGGGCTGACCAGTGGCCCGGCTCGACGGTGTCCGGGCCACATCCGGCCGTGTCGCGCACGGTCGGCCACGGAAGAACTGTCAGTGCGGCCTCCAGACGTACTTGCCGCCGCCCACCCACCGCACCACGTCGGGGTCGTCGAGGTCGTGGACCTTGATTCCTGCGGCCGAGGCAGCGCTGAGTACATCCATCATCGATGTCGCGGCGCTGACAACCTCCCCGTCGATCTCCACCAGACGGAAGGGCGGATCACCGGGCTGCACTCCCAGCACGGTGATCCTGGGCATCGAGATATGAGGACTGCCACTTTCGGTCATGCGTAGATCGCTTCCACGTCACCGGCGACACTATGCCCGGCGGCGGTGTCCTCGGCGCCATGTCACTCGTACACACGCTTTCCCGAGCAGCGGCGGGCAACAGCCGAGTGCGGCGATCACCGCCATCCGGGGCACAGGGACGCGGGCGCCGGTACGAGGAGCAGCCTGACGGCGGACCGGGCCCCGGCCGGTGCTGCGGGCGGGGCCCGGTCGTATGCCTCTGTCGGGGCCCGGTCGTATGCCGCTGTCGGCCGGCCGGGCCCCGAGGGGGGTCAGTCCTCGCCCTCCAGGTTGCCCTCCGTCTCCAGGTATGCCTGGCGCAGCGCTTCGAGGACCGCCGGGTCCGGCTTGGCCCACATGCCACGGGACTCCGCCTCCAGGAGGCGCTCCGCGATGCCGTGCAGGGCCCAGGGGTTGGCCTGCTGGAGGAACTCACGGTTGACCGGGTCCAGGACGTACGTCTCGGTGAGCTTGTCGTACATCCAGTCGGCGACCACGCCCGTCGTCGCGTCGTAGCCGAAGAGGTAGTCGACGGTGGCGGCCAGCTCGAAGGCGCCCTTGTAGCCGTGCCGCCGCATCGCCTCGATCCACTTGGGGTTCACGACCCGGGCACGGAAGACCCGTGAGGTCTCCTCCACCAGGGTGCGGGTGCGGACCGTCTCGGGGCGGGTGGAGTCGCCGATGTACGCCTCCGGGGCGGTGCCGCGCAGGGCGCGGACGGTGGCCACCATGCCGCCGTGGTACTGGAAGTAGTCGTCCGAGTCGGCGATGTCGTGTTCACGGGTGTCGGTGTTCTTGGCCGCGACCGCGATCCGCTTGTACGCCGTCTCCATTTCCTCGCGGGCCGGGCGGCCGTCGAGTTCACGTCCGTAGGCGTAGCCGCCCCACACCGTGTAGACCTCGGCGAGGTCCGCGTCGGTGCGCCAGTCCCGCGAGTCGATGAGCTGGAGCAGACCGGCGCCGTACGTACCGGGGCGGGAGCCGAAGATGCGCGTGGTGGCGCGGCGTTCGTCGCCGTGGGCGGCCAGGTCGGCCTGGGTGTGGGCGCGTACGTGGTTCTGCTCGGCGGGCTCGTCCAGGGAGGCGACGAGGCGGACCGCGTCGTCGAGCAGGCCGATGGTGTGCGGGAAGGCGTCGCGGAAGAAACCGCTGATGCGCAGGGTGACGTCGATGCGCGGGCGGCCGAGCTCGGCCGGCGGGATCGCCTCCAGGCCGGTGACGCGGCGCGAGGCGTCGTCCCAGACCGGGCGGACGCCGAGCAGCGCGAAGGCTTCGGCGACGTCGTCACCGGCGGTGCGCATCGCGCTGGTGCCCCACAGGGACAGGCCGACCGAGGTCGGCCAGTCGCCGTTGTCGGTGCGGTAGCGCTCCAGGAGCGAGTCGGCCAGGGCCTGGCCCGTCTCCCAGGCGAGACGTGAGGGTACGGCCTTGGGGTCGACGGAGTAGAAGTTGCGGCCGGTCGGCAGGACGTTGACCAGGCCGCGGAGCGGGGAGCCGGAGGGTCCGGCGGGGACGAATCCGCCGTCCAGCGCGTGCAGGGTGTGGTCGAGTTCGTCGGTCGTGGCGGCCAGCCTCGGCACCACCTCGCGGGCCGCGAAGTCCAGGATGTCGGCGACCGCCCGCGGGTGGCCGGCGGCCACCTCGGCGACGGCGTCCGGGGACCAGCCCGCGTCCTCCATCGCCTGGACCAGGGCGCGGGCCCGCTCCTCGGTCTCGTCGGCGGTGACGCGGGTCGCGGCGGACTCGTCGAGCCCCAGGGCCTCGCGCAGGCCCGGCAGGGAGGCCGTGCCGCCCCAGATCTGGCGGGCGCGCAGGATCGCGAGGACGAGGTTGACCCGGTCGGCACCTGCCGGGGCGCCGCCCAGGACGTGCAGGCCGTCGCGGATCTGGGCGTCCTTGATCTCACAGAGCCAACCGTCGAGGTGCATGATGAACTCGTCGAAGCCCTCGTCCTCCGGACGGTCCTCGAGTCCCAGGTCGTGATCGAGCTTGGCGGCCTGGATCAGGGTCCAGATCTGGGCGCGGATCGCCGGGAGCTTCGCCGGGTCCATCGCCGCGATCTGGGCGTGCTCGTCCAGGAGTTGTTCGAGGCGGGCGATGTCCCCGTAGCTTTCGGCACGTGCCATCGGCGGCACCAGGTGGTCCACGAGGGTGGCGTGGACGCGCCGCTTGGCCTGTGTCCCCTCGCCCGGGTCGTTGACCAGGAACGGGTAGACCAGCGGGAGGTCGCCGAGGGCCGCGTCGGGGCCGCAGGATGCGGAGAGGCCGGCGTTCTTGCCGGGCAGCCACTCCAGGTTGCCGTGCTTGCCGAGGTGGATCATCGCGTCGGCGCCGAAGCCGTTGTCGTCGGCCCGGGCCGCGATCCAGCGGTAGGCGGCCAGGTAGTGGTGCGAGGGCGGCAGATCGGGGTCGTGATAGATCGCGATCGGGTTCTCGCCGAAGCCGCGCGGCGGCTGGATGAGGATGAGCAGATTGCCGTGGCGCAGGGCAGCGAGCACGATGTCGCCGTCCGGGTTGCCCGACCGGTCCACGAACATCTCGCCCGGGGCGGGGCCCCAGTGCCGCTCGACGGCTTCGCGGAGCTCGGCCGGGAGGGTCGCGTACCAGCGCCGGTAGTCGGCGGCCGGGATGCGGACCGGGTTGCGGGCCAGCTGCTCCTCGGTGAGCCACTCCTGGTCGTGGCCGCCCGCCTCGATCAGCGCGCGGATCAGCTCGTCGCCGTCGCCCGACGCGAGGCCGGGGACTTCCCGCGTACCGAAGTCGTATCCCTCGGCGCGGAGTCGGCGCAGCAGGGCGACGGCGCTGGCCGGGGTGTCGAGGCCGACCGCGTTGCCGATCCGGGAGTGCTTGGTCGGGTACGCGGACAGGACGAGCGCGATCCGCTTCTCGGCGGCCGGGATGTGGCGCAGCCGGGCGTGACGCACGGCGATCCCGGCGACACGGGCGGCGCGCTCGGTGTCGGCGACGTACGCGGGCAGGCCGTCCTCGTCGATCTCCTTGAACGAGAACGGCACGGTGATCAGGCGGCCGTCGAACTCGGGGACCGCGATCTGGCTGGCGGCGTCCAGCGGGGAGACGCCCTCGTCGTTGTCCTCCCAGTCGGTGCGTGAACCGGTGAGGCAGAGGGCCTGGAGGATGGGTACGTCGAGGCCGCTGAGGACGCCCGCGTCCCAGGATTCGTCGTCGCCGCCGGCCGAGGCCTCGGCGGGCCGGGTGCCGCCCGCGGCGAGGACCGTGGTCACGATCGCGTCGGCGGCGCGCAGCTCTTCGATGAGTTCGGCCTCGGGGGTGCGCAGCGAGGCGACGTACAGCGGCAGCGCGCGGGCGCCCGCGTCCTCGACGGCGCGGCAGAGCGCCTCGACGAACGCGGTGTTGCCGCTCATGTGGTGGGCGCGGTAGTAGAGCACGGCGACGACCGGGCCGTCGGTGCGCCGGGGGGTGCGCTCCAGCGGGCCCCAGGAGGGTGCCGGGGCGGGCGGTGCGAAGCCGTGGCCGGTGAGCAGCACGGTGTCGGAGAGGAAGCGGGCGAGCTGGTCCAGGTTGGCGGGACCGCCGTGGGCCAGATAGGCGTGGGCCTCCGCGGCGATGCCGATGGGAACGGTCGAGGCGGCCATCAGCTGGGCGTCGGGGGCCTGTTCGCCGGTGAGGACGACGACGGGGCGTCCGGTGGCGAGCACTTGGTCGAGACCGTCCTGCCAGGCGCGTACGCCGCCGAGGAGGCGTACGACGACCAGGTCGACGCCGTCGAGCAGCTGGGACAGGTCCTGGAGCGGGAGCCGGGAGGGGTTGGCGTAGCGGTAGGGGACCGGGCCGTCCGAGGCGCGGGCACTGAGCAGGTCGGTGTCGGACGTCGACAGGAGCAGGATCATGCGGCGTCGGGCCTTCCTCGGGGTGTCCACGCCCCGGGCGGTGTCGGAATGAGGCTCCCCTGCTCGAACGGGTTCGAGTGTTCGGGGAAGGGAGTTCCTGACTTGCCAGGCCGTGGCCGGGCTCACAGTGGCGGGACCGTGCCGGAATCGCACCGGACTTCCTCCCCTGTCGCCGTCTGTGGCGACGACGTGCCGGATGGCTCGTCAGTAGGCATAGTAAGGGCCGGTCAACCGATGGAGGACATACGGATCCGGTCGGATGGTCGGTATGCTCGCCGCCATGCCCCGACCTGCCACTTCGCCTTCACCGCCGGGAGACGCGTCTGCCCGGGACCGCGGTGACGCCTGCCCCGGCACGCTTCGGCTGCACCGGGCGGACGACGGCTCGCTGGCCCGTGTCCGGGTTCCCGGCGGTCTGCTGACGGCGGTGCAGGCAAAGGCCCTGGGGGCGCTGTCGGAGAGTCTGGGCGATGGTGAGTTGCATCTCACTTCGCGCGGCAATGTCCAGTTGCGCGGGCTGGGTCCGGACTGCGGAGCCGAACTGGCCGACCGGCTGGGCGAGGCCGGGCTGTTGCCCTCCGCTCGCCACGAGCGGATACGCAACATCGTGGCGTCACCGCTCTCGGGGCTCGACGGCCTGGGCGCGCGGGACGTCGGCCCCTGGCTGTCCGAGCTGGACGTGCTGCTGTGCGCGGGCGGGAGGACGGCGGGGCTGTCGGGCAGGTTCTTGTTCGTGCTAGACGACGGCCGTGGCGATGTGGACGCGCTGGGCGGCGATGTGACGCTGCTGGCGCAGGACGACGGAACGGCGCTGCTGCGGATCGGCACGGCCCCGGCCACCGCACGGATACCCGGCGCACGGGCGCCGCGGGCCGCCCTCCTGGCGGCCGAGACCTTCCTGGAGCAGGCGTCGGGCACCGGCGCCTGGCGTGTACCGGATCTGCCCGGCGGCGCCCGGTCCCTCCTCGAAGAGGTCGTACGACGGTTGCGGGAGGCGGGGCCCGGCACCGTCTCCACCGAGGACCGTGCCTGTCCGCCGGACTCGGACGGCCCCGCCCCCGGAGTCGTGACGGGCCCGCAGGACTCGGCCGCGCTGTCGGTCGGCATCCCCCTGGGGCGCATCGCCCCGGCGCAGTGGCGGTCGCTGACGGAGACGGCCCACCACCGGGGCGTCGGTGAGTTGCGGCTGACGCCGTGGCGCGGGGTCGTCGTACCCGGGGTGGAGCGGCGGCAGGCCGCCCGGTCGCTGGACGAGCTGGGGGCCACCGGTCTCGTCGTCGGCCCCGGCTCCCCCTGGACCGGGGTGGGTGCCTGTATCGGCCGGCCCGGCTGTGCGAAGTCGCTGGCCGATGTGCGGGCCCAGGCGACGGCCTCGGTGGGGGGCGCGGGGCTGCTGCCGGTGTACTGGTCCGGCTGCGAACGCCGCTGCGGGCATCCCCGCGGCGAGTGGGTCGACGTCGTGGCCACCCCGGACGGACACCGGATCTCCCTCGTGCGGGGCGAGGAGCGGGGCGCGCCCGTGAGCGTCCCCGACAGCCCCGGCACTCTCGCCGCGGCGGTGGCCGCTGCCCGCCGCGCGCGCGGCTGACCCCCGTACTCCCACTCCCCTGTACCCGACGTCGCACGCCCGAGGAAGAGAGCGAAAGCACTGTGCACCAGTACGAGAAGGACGGACCGGCGATCTATCGCCAGTCCTTCGCCACGATCCGCGCGGAGGCGGATCTCGCAGGCCTGCCCGCCGATGTGAGCCAGGTCGCGGTCCGCATGATCCACGCCTGCGGGATGGTCGACCTCGTCCGTGATCTCGCTTTCACCCCGGACGCGGTCGCCCGCGCCCGCGCCGCGCTGCGGGCCGGCGCACCCATCCTGTGCGATGTGGCCATGGTCGCCAGCGGTGTCACCCGCAAGCGGCTGCCCGCGGACAACGAGGTGGTGTGCACCCTGTCCGACCCGGCGGTGCCCGGGCTCGCGAAGGAGTTGGGCACCACTCGCAGCGCAGCCGCCCTGGAGCTGTGGCGCGACCGGTTGGAAGGCGCGGTCGTCGCCGTCGGGAACGCACCGACCGCGCTGTTCCGGCTGCTGGAGATGATCGAGGAGGGCGCGCCGCGCCCCGCCGCGGTCATCGGTGTGCCGGTCGGCTTCATCGGTGCAGCCGAGTCCAAGGACGCCCTGGCCGCGCACCCCTCCGGGCTGGAGCATCTGATCGTCCGAGGCCGTCGCGGCGGCAGCGCCATCGCGGCCGCCGCCCTCAACGCGATCGCCAGCGAGGAAGAGTAGACGTGAGCGAGCAGAAGACGGGCCGGCTGTACGGGGTCGGGCTCGGCCCCGGCGATCCGGCTCTGATGACCGTACGCGCGGTGGAGATCATCGCCGAGGCCGATGTCGTGGCGTACCACAGCGCCCGGCACGGACGGTCCATCGCCCGGTCCATCGCGGCGAAGCACATCCGTGCCGACCATGTCGAGGAGCAGCTGGTCTACCCCGTCACGACGGAGACCACGGACCACCCCGGCGGGTACCGGGGGGCGATGGAGGAGTTCTACGCCGAGGCGGCGGCCCGTCTGGCGGTACATCTGGACGCCGGTCGCACGGTCGCGGTGTTGGCCGAGGGCGACCCGCTCTTCTACGGCTCGTACATGCACATGCACAAGCGGCTCGCCGACCGCTATCCGACCGAAGTGATCCCGGGCGTCACCTCGGTGAGCGCGGCGGCCGCGCGGCTCGGGACCCCGCTCGTCGAGGGCGAGGAGGTGCTGACCATCCTGCCCGGCACCCTGCCCGAGGAGGAGCTGACCGCCCGTCTCGCCGCCACCGACGCCGCCGTGGTCATGAAGCTGGGACGTACGTTTCCCGCCGTGCGCCGCGCCTTCGAGGCGTCCGGGCTGCTGCCCGAGGCGCGTTACGTGGAGCGCGCCACGATGGCCGGGGAGCGCGTGGGCGAGCTGACCGGGGTGGACGCCGATTCGGTGCCGTACTTCGCGGTCGCGGTCCTGCCCAGCAGGGTGGGGGCGGCGCGTCCCGAACGCGCCCCGGAGGGCGGCGAGGTGGCCGTGGTCGGCACCGGACCGGCCGGGCCGCTGTGGCTGACCCCCGAGACGCGTGGGGCGCTGGCCGCCGCCGACGACCTGGTCGGCTACACCACCTATCTGGACCGGGTGCCGGTCCGGCCGGGGCAGGTGCGCCACGGCTCGGACAACAAGGTGGAGTCGGAGCGTGCCGAGTTCGCCCTCGACCTGGCCCGGCGCGGGCGGCGGGTGGCCGTGGTGTCCGGCGGCGACCCCGGGGTCTTCGCCATGGCGACGGCCGTCCTGGAGGTGGCCTCGCAGGACGAGTACGCGCAGGTGCCGGTGCGGGTGCTGCCGGGGGTGACGGCGGCCAACGCCGCCGCGGCCCGGGCGGGTGCGCCGCTGGGCCACGACTACGCGACGATATCGCTCTCGGACCGGCTCAAGCCGTGGGAGGTGATCGCGGAGCGGCTGCGCGCGGCGGCGACGGCGGATCTGGTGCTCGCGCTGTACAACCCCGGGTCGCGCAGCCGGACCTGGCAGGTCGGCAAGGCCCGTGACCTGCTGCTCGAACACCGCTCGCCGGACACACCCGTGGTCCTCGGCCGGGATGTCGGCGGGCCCGCCGAGAGCGTGCGGACCGTGCGGCTGGGCGATCTCGACCCCGCCGAGGTCGACATGCGCACGATCCTGCTCGTCGGGTCCTCGCAGACCCGCTGGGTCGAGCGCGGCGACGGGCGGCAGATCGTGTGGACGCCGCGCCGCTATCCGGAGGCCTGAGCCAGGGCGGCCGGCGCTACCCGTGGTGGAGGATGTGCGCGCGGAGCCACTCCACGACGGGTTCCGGGCCTTCGACGACCTCGACGCCCTCGGGCACGGGCGGCCGCCGCACCACCACCACCGGAATCCGCGCCTCGCGCGCGGCGGTGAGCTTGGGTGCTGTGGCGGCGCCTCCGCTGTCCTTCGTGACGACGACGTCGATGCGATGACGGCGGATCAGCTCGCGCTCTCCGTCCAGGGTGAACGGGCCCCGGTCGAGCAGGACTTCCATCCTGGCGGGGCACGGCGGTTCGGGGGCGTCCACCGAACGCATCAGGAACCACAGCTCGTCCAGGCCGGCGAAGGCGGCCAGCCCCATGCGCCCCGTCGTGAGGAACACACGCCGCCCCAGCGCGGGCAGGGCCGCCGCGGCCTCGGCGAGGGAACCGGCCGCATGCCAGTCGTCGCCCCTGCCGGGCACCCACCCGGGCCGGCGCACGGCGAGCAGGGGAACATGGGCGGCAGCGGCGGCCGCGGCCGCGTTGAAACTGATCGTCCCGGCGAAAGGATGGGTGGCGTCGATGAGCGCGTCCACCTGGTGCGTGCGCAGCCATGCGGCGAGCCCGTCGGCTCCCCCGAAGCCACCGATGCGGACCTCGCCCGGCGGGAGCCTCGGGCCGGAGACACGTCCGGCGAGCGAACTCGTCAGCCCGGCTCCGGCCGGGAGCACTTCCACCAGCAACTCGGCGAGGCGACGGGCCTCCGTCGTGCCGCCGAGTACGAGTACATGCATCGGATCCATCCATGGGTGAGACTGAGGGCGGGCGCAGCGCCCAGCTGAAGCACACCGGACTGCGGTCCGGCTGGACCACCGGCGCGTGTGCGACCGCGGCGGCGACCGCCGCGTACACGGCCCTGCTGACGGGCGACTTCCCCGACCCGGTGACGATCACCCTACCCAAGGGGCAGACGCCCGCTTTCGCGCTGGCGGTGGAGGAGCTGGCCGAGGGGCGGGCGACGGCCGGGGTGGTCAAGGACGCGGGCGACGACCCCGATGTGACGCACGGCGCCCTGGTCCGGGTGACCGTACGGCCGCTGCCGCCGGGCTCGGGCGTGGTGTTCCGGGCCGGGCCCGGCGTCGGCACCGTCACCCTTCCCGGGCTGCCGCTCGACGTCGGGGAACCCGCGATCAATCCCGTGCCGCGGCAGATGCTCCGCGACCACATCGCGCGGGTCGCCGCGGAGCACCGGGGTGCGGGGGACGTCGAGGTGACCGTGTCGGTGGACGACGGCGAGGAGATCGCCCGCTCCACCTGGAACCCGCGCCTCGGCATCCTGGGCGGTCTGTCGATCCTCGGCACGACCGGCGTCGTGGTGCCGTACTCCTGCTCGGCGTGGATCGACTCGATCCGGCGGGGTGTGGACGTGGCCCGTGCCGCCGGGCACACCCACGTGGCGGGGTGCACGGGTTCCACCTCGGAGAGGACCGTGGTGGCCGAGTACGGGCTGCCGGAGCTCGCGCTGCTCGACATGGGGGACTTCGCGGGCGCGGTGCTGAAGTACGTACGCCGTCACCCGGTGGACCGGCTGACGGTCTGCGGCGGGTTCGCGAAACTGTCGAAGCTCGCGGTCGGACACCTCGATCTGCACTCCGCGCGGTCCCAGGTCGACAAGCCCTTCCTGGCCGAACTGGCCCGGCGGGGCGGTGCGGACGAGGCCCTGGCGGCCGAGGTCGCGGTCGCGAACACGGGTCTCGCGGCGCTCCGGCTGTGTCTCGCGCGGGGTGTTCCGCTCGGGGACCTGGTGGCCGTGGCGGCGCGGGACCAGGCGCTGTCGGTGCTGCGGGGTGCGCCGGTCGCCGTCGACGTCGTCTGCATCGACCGGGCGGGCGTGGTCGTCGGGCGCAGCGGCGTGCGCTGACCGGCCGCCCGGCCGTTGCGGTGGCTCCGTCAGCAGACGTGGCGTTCGCGTCCGGGCGAGTAGAGGTGGCTGTCGCGGAACTGCTCGGCTCCCAGGGTGCGGCCGACCATGATGACGGCGGTACGGATCACACCCGCCGCCTCCACCTGCCCGGCGATGGTGCCGAGGGTTCCGCGCAGGACGATTTCGTCCGGGCGTGAGGCCATCGCCACGACGGCGGCCGGGCAGTCGGCCCCGTAGTGCGGCACGAGTTCCTCGACGACGCGGTCCGCGTACCGGGCGGCGAGGTGCAGCACGATCAGGGCGCCGCTACGGCCCAGTGTGGCCAGGTCCTCGCCCTTCGGCATCGCGGTCGCGCGGTGGGCGATCCGGGTCAGGATGACGGTCTGGCCGACGGTCGGCACGGTCAGCTCCCGCTTGAGCGCCGCCGCGGCGGCCGCGAACGCGGGCACGCCGGGGACCACTTCGTAGGGCACCTGGGCCTCGTCGAGCCGGCGCATCTGCTCGTTGACCGCGCTGAACACCGAGGGGTCGCCCGAGTGCAGCCGGGCCACGTCGTGGCCGGCCCGGTGCGCCGCCGTCAGCTCGGCGGTGATCTGGTCGATGTCGAGCTGCGCGGTGTCCACCAGACGGGCGTTCGGGGGGCATTCGGCGAGCAGTTCCCGGGGCACCAGGCTGCCCGCGTACAGGCACACCTGGCAGGAGGCGAGCGTGCGGGCGCCGCGCACGGTGATCAGGTCGGCGGCCCCCGGGCCCGCGCCGATGAAGTACACGGTCATCTGTTGTCTCCTGGGTGTTGCGCGGGCTCTTCTGCTGAGCTTTCCGCATCGGTGCTGATCGAGGGTTTGCGTACGGACCACTGGGTGACCGGCATGGCCTGCCGCCAGCCGGTGAAGCCGCCGACCGGTACGGCGTGCGCCACGGCGAGCCGGACCAGTTCGCCGCCGTACCCGCGGTGTGCTCCGGCGAGCAGCGCCTCGGACTCCAGCGTGACCGTGTTGGCGACCAGCCGTCCGCCGGGCGGCAGGGCGTCCCAGCAGGTGTCGAGGAGTCCGGGCGCGGTCAGTCCGCCGCCGATGAACACGGCGTCGGGCGCGGGCAGTCCGGCCAGGCCGCCGGGGGCCCGGCCGGTGACCACACGCAGTGCCGGTACGCCGAGGCGGCCCGCGTTGCGCTCGATGCGTCCGGCCCGCTCCGGGTCGCGTTCCACGGTGATCGCGCGGCAGGACGGGTGGCTGCGCATCCATTCGATCGCGATGGATCCCGAGCCTCCGCCGATGTCCCAGAGGAGTTCGCCGGGGGCGGGGGCGAGCACCCCGAGGGTCGCGGCACGGATGTGCCGCTTGGTGAGCTGGCCGTCGTGTTCGTACGCCTCGTCGGGGAGGCCCGGGACGGCGCCGAGGCGCAGTGCTCCGGGCGTGCGCCGGCAGTCGATCGCGATGACGTTCAGCGGGTCGCCGGGTGGGTGCGGCCAGTGGTCCGCGGTGCCCTCCGCGCATGCCTCGTCCGCTCCGCCGAGCTGTTCGAGCACGCGCAGCCGGCTCGGGCCGAAGCCCTGTTCGCGCAGCAGTCCGGCCACCGCGGCCGGGGTGCCGGCGTCGGCGCTGAGGACCAGTACCCGCCGGCCGTCGTGCAGCGCGGCGGCCAGCCGGGCGGCGGGGCGGCCGACCAGGGTGACGACCTCGGTGTCCTCCAGGGGCCAGCCGATCCGGGCACAGGCGTAGGACACGGACGACGGGTGGGGCAGGATCCTCGGCACACCGGCGCCCAGTACCTCGGTGAGGGCCCGGCCGATGCCGTAGAACATCGGGTCGCCGCTGGCGAGTACGGCGATCCTGCTGCCGGCGTGTGCGGCGAGCAGGCCGGGGACGGCGGGCCGCAACGGCGAGGGCCATGGCACCCGTTGGCCCCGGCAGGACGGCGGGAGCAGGGCCAGCTGCCGCGCACCGCCGATGAGGACCTGCGCTCCGACGAGCTCCGCGCGCGCCGCGTCGGTCAGTCCCGCCCATCCGTCGGCGCCGATTCCCACGACGGTCACCGCAGGTGGGACGGGTTGTTCGGGTGGAGCGAGAGTCACGGCCGGTACCTCGGTGTTCGGGGGATGACGCAGCCGAACTCTACTGTCCGGCCACGATCGGGCATCGGCCAGGTGACCACCCGCGCACTCCGTCCCCGGTCGTGTCCCGGGCCCTGGCCGGGGCGGGGGCGGGGCAAGACGGCGCCTGCGGGACATCGACGCGGTCGCCGTCACCACGGGCCCCGGTCTGCCGGGGGCGCTCCAGGCCGGCCCGGCCGGCGCGAAGGGGCTCGCTGCCGCGTGCGGCACACAGCCCGACGGCGAACCCGCCGCCCGGATGTCCCGGACGGGATCGTCTGGCCCGAGTGCCGGCGGGGGCGGCCCGCCCCCGCCGGTGCGTGTGGGGCCGGCGGGGGCAGGACCGTTCAGCCCTGGTGCCTGCGTCGCGCCGCCGCCGCGTTGCGGCCTGTCACCAGGTGTTCGCCGGCCAGCTTCTCGACCCGCGCGACATCACGCTCCGCGATCGCCCTGTACAGGCCCTCGTGCTCCTGCGCGACGCCCGACAGGTCGTCGTGCTGCCCCAGCAGCCAGCGCATCCTGCTGCGGAGGGCGGCCTGGAGTTCGTTCAGGAGTTCGTTGTCGGCCAGCGCGGTGACCGTCTCGTGGAAGTCGGCTGCGGCCCGGTGGGCCCGTACGGCATCGCCCTTCTCCGCCGCCTTCAGCTCGGCGTCGAGATCCGCGCGGAGCTTCTCCAGGCCCGCGCGGGTGCGCCGTTGGGCGGCGAGCCGGAAGGTCAGCGCCTCCAGGGCCGCGCGGACCTCGTCGAGGTCCTCGACGTCCGCCGGTGTGAACTCCCGTACGACGGCCCAGGTCCGCGGCCTCGGTGTGACCAGCCCCTCGGCGACCAGCGCCTTCAGAGCCTCCCGGACGGGCAGCCTGCTCACACCGAGCTCCGCGGCGAGCTCGCGCTCGACGAGCTTGCTGCCCGGCTCACGCACACCGTCGATGATGTCGTCACGCAGCCGGCGCGTGACCCGTTCCGACTCGGGCTCGAAGTCCCCAGACCCTGTCATGTCCTCAATTCTCTCATCACTCGGCGTCCGTACTCGGTGTGCCGTCGGCGGCACGGGGTTCTCAGGCCGGTGCGTAGCCGCGCGCGCGGACCAGGTCGTGGGCGAGCCTGGAGAAGGCGCGCGCGGCCGCGCTCTCGTAGGCGCTCTCCCGGTGCAGCAGGCTCGCGACGCGGGCGGGCAGCGGAGGGTCGAGGGGAACGGGCGCGAGATGGACATGATCGTCCGCGATCGCGTCGGGCAGCACGGTGGCCAGCAGGCCGGTGCGCCGGACGATTTCGGTGAGGGCCTGGATGGTGTTGGCCTCCACGGCGATCGGCGGGCTGACACGGTGCCGGGCGAAATAGTCGTCGATGTGGTTCCGCGTGGCGAAGTCCGCACTGAGCAGCGCGAGTTGCTGGCCGGCCAGATCACCCACCGGCAGCGGCCGGTCACCCCGGCTCTCGGCACGGTCCGTGGTGACGACGAGGCTGAGGGTCTCGGTGAACAGTGCGGTGGCGTCGATCCCGGGCAGATGGGATCCCGCGAAGGCGATCCCGAGGTCGAGTTCGTCGGCCAGCAGACCGGCCTCGATGCGGTCCTGGGTCATCTCCCGCAGGTCCAACGTGATGCCGGGATGGTGGGTGTGCAGCGCCTCCACGAGCGGGCCGACGAGGTACGCGGTGAAGGTCGGCGTCACCGCCAGCCGCAGGTGCCCCCGGGAGAGGTCCGCGACATCGAGGACGGCCCGGTCGGCGGCCGCCAGTTCCCGCAGCGCGCGCTGCGCGTAGTGCACATAGGCCTCGCCCGCGTCGGTGGGACGGACACCGCGACCGCTTCGGTCCAGCAACTGGACACCGACGGCCCGCTCCAGTTGCCTGATCTGCTGCGACAGTGTCGGCTGCGAGATGCGCAGCTCCTCGGCGGCGCGCGTGAAATTGCCGTGCTCGGCCACCGCGATCAGATAGCGGAGGTGACGTAGTTCCGGACCCATACACGCAGCATAACCCAGACTATTGATGTGATCTATAAGGATCATGGATAGCAAGTCTTGGACTCTATACATGGAGGTCATGCATGGTGGATTCCGTCAGCCCCTCGGGGCGGCATTCACCGAAAGGAGTGAGCGATGCATGACCTCACGGACGGCCTCGCACGTTTTCGCCGCGACGTCTTCCCAGCCAAGGCGGGGCTCTTCGCCGGCCTGGCCACGACCCACCGGCCGAAGACGCTGTTCATCGGCTGCTCGGACGCCCGCGTGGTCCCCGAACTGATCACGCAGAGCGACCCGGGCGAGCTGTTCGTCATCCGTACGGCGGGCAACCTCGTCCCGGCGTACGCGTCCGGCCCGGACGGCATCGCGGCAAGCATCGAGTACGCCCTCGCCGTGCTGCATGTGACCGATGTCGTCATCTGCGGCCACTCCTCCTGCGGCGCGATGACCGCCCTGGCGGAGGAGCACGACCTCAGCGCCGCACCGGTCGTCGCCGGCTGGCTGCGGCACGCGGACGCCGCGCGGGCCCGGGCCGCCGCGGCGCCGGCCGCCTCCGGACCGGCCAAGGTGGCCACGCTGGTGCGCGCGAACGTGGCCGCACAGTTGCAGAACCTGGCCACCCACCCCTCCGTGGCCCGCGCCCTGGCCGACCGGACACTCACGCTGCACGGCTGGGTGTTCGACATCCCCACCGGGACCGTCGAGCCGGTCGACACCGCCCCGGCCGCGGCCTGACCACCTCCCCCGCCCCCCAATGACCACCGGCCGTACCTCAGGGCCGGTCCCCCGAAAGGAAGACCCCGTCATGGCACATGCCCAGTTCGACCCCACCGCCCGCGAGACCCTCGCCCGCGCCGCCGTCGAGGCCAAGACCCGCAAGGACCTCACCTGGGAGGAGATCGCCGACGCCGCCGGACTGTCGGTCGCCTTCGTCACCGCCGCCGTGCTCGGCCAGCACGCCCTGCCGGAGAACTCCGCCAACGCCGTCGCCGAGCTCCTCGGCCTCGACGAGGACGCCGCGATGCTGCTCCAGACCATCCCGACCCGCGGCTCGATCCCCGGCGGCATTCCCACCGACCCGACCATCTACCGCTTCTACGAGATGCTCCAGGTCTACGGCACCACCCTCAAGGCCCTGGTCCACGAGCAGTTCGGCGACGGCATCATCTCCGCGATCAACTTCAAGCTCGACGTGAAGAAGGTCGCCGACCCCGAGGGCGGCGAGCGCGCCGTCATCACCCTGGACGGCAAGTACCTCCCCACCAAGCCGTTCTGACCCGCACGGAACGCAACACGGCGGACCGGGGCGAGGCCTTACGGCCGAGTCCGGCCCGCCCCGGGCCCCCGCCCGTCCAGCACCGACCGACTCGCCCCGGAGGACCTCATGGACTTCGCCCAGCACACCATCGACATCGCCCGCAAGAACGTCGAGGAGGGGGGACGCCCCTTCGCCACCGTCATCGTCAGGGACGGCGAGATCCTCGCCGAGAGTCCCAACCGGGTGGCCCAGACCAACGACCCCACCGCCCACGCCGAGATCCTCGCCATCCGGGACGCCTGCCGGAAGCTCGGCACGGAGCACCTGGTCGGCGCGACCATCTACGTACTCGCCCATCCCTGCCCGATGTGTCTGGGTTCGCTGTACTACTGCTCCCCCGACGAGGTCGTCTTCCTCACCACCCGCGACGCCTACGAACCGCACTACGTGGACGACCGCAAGTACTTCGAACTCGAAACTTTCTACGGCGAGTTCGCCAAGGACTACACCGAGCGGCGCCTGCCCATGCGCCACGAGCCGCGCGACGCCGCCGTCGACGTCTACCGGCTGTGGCAGGAACACAACGGCGGCAGCCGCCGTGTCCCCGGCGCACCGACCGCCGCGTAGCCGCACCGAGCGTCAAGGGCATCCCCGGCCGCGACGGTGTCGAAGGCGGCGGATCCGATGGAACCACCGTCCCGCTGGGCGGAGTTGACGGAGGCCGAGGCGATTCCGGCGTCCTGCGCGGGTACGTCGGAGGTCGCCCCGGTCATCACGGCCAGGACGGTCTGCAGGCAGTAGGTGAGGAGCAGGGAGACGGAGAGCCGCCCCGTCGTCACGGCCCCCACACATCCCCGCGCCACTCCCCCGCCATGAACGGTCAAACCCTCCGCGCCATCAGATATGAGATACCAACAGCCCTGGTGGCCCGCCTGCTGCCGGAACCGGGCGGCGTGGCAGGCTGGAAGAGGCGGGCGAGTACGCGTCGAACCCACAGGGGGAACGGATGTCAGGGTCGGTGTTTCCGCCTGCGCGCGTGGCGGGCCGGGGGCGCGGTTGGTACCGGGGCGACTGCCATGTGCACTCGGTGCACTCGGACGGCAGGCTGACACCGGAGCAGCTCGCGGCCGGTGCCCGTGCGGCGGGGCTGGACTTCCTGGCCACCACCGAACACAACACCTCCCGGGCGCACGGCGTCTGGAACCCGCACGCCGGCGACGATCTGCTGGTGATCCTCGGCGAAGAGGTCACCACCCGAACCGGGCACTGGCTGGCGTTGGGCATCCGTCCCGGACAGGTGGTCGACTGGCGCTACGGCCTGCGGGACGATCGGGTCGGCCGGTGCCTGGAAGAGGTCCATCGGGCCGGCGGGCTGTGCGTGGCGGCACATCCGCACGCGCCGTACCCCTCGGGCACGTTCATGTACCCGTACCGGGGGTTCGACGCGGTCGAGGTGTGGAACGGGCTGTGGAGTTCGGACGCGCCGTGGAATGCCGACAACGAGGCGGCTCTGGCCGAATGGGGGCGCGGCCTGGCGGCCGGCGTCCACCGGGGTCGGTGGCGGCCGGCCATGGGCAACAGCGACACCCATCTGGAGGGCCAGATCGGCATCCCGCACACCGTCGTGCTGGCCGAGGAGCTGAGCGTCGGTGCGATCCTCGACGGAATCCGGGCCGGCCGGAGCTGGATCGCCGAATCGGCGGCCGTCGAGCTGTCGTTCACGGTCTCGGCCGGTGGCCGGAGCGCCGGGATCGGTGAGCGGCTGGGAGCGGGGGACGCACCGGTCGAGGTGAGGGCGGACGTACGCGGTGTGCCCTCGGGGACGGTCGGCTTCCACACCGAGCGGGGGAGGGCGCACCACGCGTCGCTGCCCGCATCGGGTTCCGGCACCGTGGAGTGGTGCACCGACGCGGCGGAGTCCGCGTTCGTCCGGGTCGAGGTACGCCGTCCCGACGGGCGCATGGCTGCGCTCGGCAATCCGGTCGTCCTGATCTGAACGAGTCGCACGGTCGGGCCGGCCGGGCGGACGTGCCCGGTCAGTCCACGGCCGGTCGCTCTGCCCGGGTGAGGTGTCGCCACAGGAAGGTGTGCACCAGGGCCTCGTTGTGGGCGGACTCCTCGTTGTTGCTGGCGCCCGCGTGGCCGCCGCCGGTGTTCTCGTGGAACAGGACCGGGTGACCGAGCTCGCGCAGCCGTGCGGCCGCCTTGCGGGCATGGCCGGGGTGGACCCGGTCGTCACGGGTGGAGGTCGTCAGCAGAACGGGCGGGTAGTCCCGGTCCGCGGCGAGCCGGTGGTACGGGGAGATCTCGCGGAGATGGGGACGGTCTGCCTCGGTGTCCGGGTTGCCGAATTCGGCGGTCCAGGACGCGCCCGCGAGGAGCTTGTGGAAGCGGAGCATGTCCAGCAGCGGCACCTGCACGACGATCGCGCCGAACAGGTGCGGGTAGCGGGTGAGCATCGCGCCCATGAGCAGCCCGCCGTTGCTCGCTCCCGTGGCGCCCAGCATCGCGGGGGTGGTGATGCCGCGCGTGACGAGGTCCGTGGCGACGGCCGCGAAGTCCTCGTAGGCCCGCGGCCGGTCGGCACCCAGCGCGGCCTGGTGCCAGTCCGGTCCGTACTCGCCGCCGCCCCGGATGTTGGCGACCACGTACGTGCCGCCGCGCTCCAGCCACGCCCGGCCGGTCACCGCGTCGTAGGAGGGGGTGAGGGAGACCTCGAAGCCACCGTATCCGTAGAGCAGGACGGGGCCGGGGCCGTCGGGGGACGGAGCGGGGCCGATCACGAAGTACGGCACACGCGTGCCGTCCGGGGAGGTCGCGAAGAACTGCTCGACCGTCAGACCGGCCGTGGCGAAGCGGGCCGGAGTCTGCTTGAGGATCTCAGAGTCGGCGCCGATCCGCCCGTGGTGGAGGGTGGGCGGCTGGAGGAACCCCGACACGTCCAGGAAGTACTCGTCGGAGACGTCCGGGTCCGTGTTCACGACCGTGACCGCCGACAGCGCCGGGACGTCCGCGAGCGGGCTGCGTGCCCACCCGCCTCCGGGACCGGGGGTGAGGACCTCGATGCGGGTGCTGACGTCTCGCATCGTCTCCAGGACCAGGTGGTGCCGGGTCCAGGAGTACCGGGACAGAGCCGTCCGCCCGTCCGGGGTGAACAGCACCTCCGCGGTGCGGTCGCCCGCCAGGAAGGCGTCGAAGTCGAGCGCCAGCAGAGAGCCCGCGGGCTGTCCGAGCCAGTCGGACTTCGGATTGACGATCAGGTGCCGACGATGGGCGTGGGCATCGGCGTCGTCGGGGACGTCGATCCTGACGAGCCCCGCGTCCGGGGTCAGCAGGAACATCTCACTGCGGAAGAAGTCCAGCCACCGGGCGACGAAAGTCCGCTCGAAACCGGGTGTGGTGTCGTGCCGGCTCCAGACCGCCACGTCTCCCGGCCCGGCCTCGAAGACCTGGGCGGCCTCTTCCAGCGGTGTGCCGCGTCGCCACCTGCGGATCGTACGCGGATAGCCCGCGTCGGTCAGTGAGCCGGGCCCGAAGTCCGTGCCGATGAACACGGTGTCGGCGTCGGCCCACTCGATCTGCGTCTTCGCCTCCCGCACCTGGAATCCGCCTTCGACGAAGGCCCGGGCGGCGAGGTCGTACTCACGGACCACGACGGCGTCACCGCCGTCGCGGGACAGCGACACCAGCGCCCGCCCGTAATCCGAACGTCGCAGAGCAGCGCCCGCCCACACCCACTTCTCGCCCTCCGCGGCGGCGAGCGCGTCGACGTCGAGAAGGATCTCCCACTCGGGGGCGTCCTTGCGGTACTGCTCCGGCGTCGTACGCCGCCACACCCCGCGTACGTGCTCGGCGTCCTTCCAGAAGTTGTAGAGGAACGCTCCGCGCCGGACGGCGTAGGGGATGCGGTCCGAGGCGTCCAGCACCTCCCGCAGGCGCTCCTTCAGCGGTACGAAGCCGGCGTCGGCGGCCAGTGCCGCCTCCGTCTCGGCGTTCCGCTCGGCCACCCATGCGAGAGCGGCCTCGCCCTCGACGTCTTCCAGCCACAGATACGGATCTTCATCGCTCACAGACCGCATTGTGCAGGCACACGGCGCGCGCCGGAACCACATCCCCTCGCGCCGCGCCCGACGTAAGGACTCACAGCCAGCCGCGCCGGGCCGCGATCACCCCGGCCTGGAACCGGTTGGCGGCGCCGAGGAGTTCGTGCAGACGGCTGATACGGCGGCGCATGGTGCGGACGGACCAGCCGAGCTGGCGGGCTATCGCCTCGTCCTTGAGGCCGCTGACCAGGAGGGTGAGTACGAGCCGGTCCTCCTCGCCCAGGGGGTCCTCGGCGGGGGCGTCGAGGGGCAGGGCCTGCTTCCAGCACAGCTCCCAGTAGTCGGTGAGGGCGTCGAGCAGGGTGGACGGCCGGATCACCGCGGCGCGGACGTCGTCGAGGTCGAGGGAGAGCGGCATCAGGGCCAGCCTGCGGTCGGCGATGGCCAGTTTGATGCCGAGTCCGGGCAGGACGCGGGCCTGTTCGCCGTGCCGGACCAGTTCACGGATGTCGCCGAGGACACCCGGCCACTCAAGGGCCTCGGGGGCGTAGACCGCGCGGTAGCGCACGCCGCGGCCGAGCGCCGTCGCCTCCACCGGATTGGAGGTGGTCAGGGCGTACGGCGGCCGGTCCAGGGTCATCACGTCGTCGTGGGCCTCCTGCTGGAGGCGGACGAACCAGCGGCCGAGCGCCTCGCTGCCGGTGGTGATCTCCACCTCGTCCTCGTCGGTCGCGCCGGTGCGCGCGGCGGCGAACAGCCGGGACAGTTCACCGGCCGCCGAACGCACCCGGTCCAGTTCGTTGCTCCTGGCCCGCACCAGGGCCTCGACGGCGGCCCCCGGCTCGATCGCGGCGTACCGGCGGCGGGTGCCTGCGAGCCGGCCGACCAGCCCGTGGTCGCGGAGTCGGTCCAGCGCGCGGGCGATGCGCTCGGCCGAACAGCCGAGGTCCGCGGTGAGTTCGGCGGGAGCCGCCGTGTGCCGGGTCAGGACGGCGCGGTAGACGCTCTCGTCGAACGGGTCGATGCCTGCTGCCGTGAGTTCCGGCGTTTCGGGAGTCATGGACGGATGGTGGCCCAGTTGTGCCAGCGGCAGCAATGGGCCACGAAGATCAGTTGTGCGGCAAGTGCCTTCACCACTAGGACCTTTACGCATGGCAATGAAGTCACGAAGACCGCGTCATGCCGCTCTCGCCGCCGTCGTGCTCGCCGGCACGCTGGCGGCGACACCGGGTGCCGCCGACGCGTCCACCCACGACCCGTCGCAACGAGTGCTCGTCGAACTGTCCCGGAACCCCGCGGTCACCGTCGCGCCCGGTGGTTCGCTGCTGTCCGCCGAAGCAGCCCGCGTCGTCGGTGCCGCCCGCCGGGCGGTCGACGCACGGCAGGAGACCTTCCTCGGCTCGGCGAGACGCGCCGGGCTGCACCCGTCGGCGACCCGCAGGCTGGGCCTGCTCGTCGACGCCGTGGCGATGACGGTGCCCGCGTCCGAGGTGGGGCGGCTGTCCGCACTGCCGGGCGTCACCGCCGTCCGCCCCGACACCCGGGTGCTGACGAAGACGGACGCGAGCGTGCCGCTCATCGGCGCGCCCGGCGTCTGGCAGCGCAAGGACCCCGCCGGAAACCGTGTCGACGGCAGGGGCACCACCGTCGCGATCCTGGACAGCGGAGTGGACTACACCCACCCCGACCTGGGTGGCGGACTCGGCAAGGGTCACAAGGTCGTGGGCGGGCACGACTTCGTCAACGGCGACGAGGACCCGATGGACGACAACGGCCACGGCACCCACGTGGCCGGCATCGTCGCGGGCAGGGCCGCGGAGAAGGGCGGCGTCACCGGTGTGGCGCCCGGCGCGAACCTGCTGGCGTACAAGGTGATGGACGCCGACGGCTCCGGCTACACCTCGGACATCATCGCGGGGATGGAGGCGGCCGCCGACCCGGCCAACCCGCACCGCGCCGATGTCATCAACATGAGCCTCGGTGGTCCCGGGGACGGCACCGACCCGCTGGGCCGGGCCGCGACGGCGGCCGTACGGGCCGGTGTCGTCGTGGTCGCCGCGGCCGGGAACGACGGGCCGGGCGCGGGTACGGTCAGCAGCCCCGGCACGGCCGAGGGTGTGCTCTCGGTCGGCGCGTCGACGAGCAATCTGCGGCTGCCCAGCGCCTATCTGGCGGGCCGGAAACCCGAGTTGATCCAGAGCTACCGCGGCGTCCTGTCCGCGAACCCGCCGAAGGCCCCGGTCACGACACCGCTCGTCGATGTCGGCGAGGGCACCCCGGAGGACTGGAAGCGGGCCGGCGACGTACGCGGGAAGATCGTACGGGCGCGGCTGCTCGTCGCCTCCGACGCGCGGTACCTGACGGCGAGCGCCGTGGAGTGGGCGCAGGAGGCGGAGAGGCGCGGTGCGATCGCCGTGCTGGGCGGACTGCCCTCCAACGACGGCCCGGTCCTCGCCGCCGGTGCGCCGGGCGGGGTCCGGCCGCTGGAGGTGAACCCCGAGCCGGGAGTGACCGAGGTGCCGTCGTCGCCCGCGCGGATCGACGCCTCCGGTGACTCGCTGCGTATGGACCGCCTGGTGGTCATGGGAATCGACTCGACCCAGTACCAGGAGCTGAGCAGCCGGCTCGCCGCCGGGAAGGTCTCGGTGACACTGCGGGGCACCGACACGACCGATCAGATCGCCTCGTTCTCCTCACGCGGCCCCACACAGGGCTTCGGCCTGAAGCCCGATCTGGTCGCGCCGGGGGTGGAGATCCGCTCCACCGTACCCAAGTCCCTTTACGGGCCCGGTCAGTACCGCATGTCGGGTACGTCGATGGCGGCCCCGCACGTCGCCGGTGCCGCGGCCCTGCTGCGCCAGCTGCACCCCGGCCGGACGCCCGCCGACATCAAGGCGGAGCTGATCGGTACCGCGAAACCGCTGAGCGGCACCGGACCCACGACGCGGGGCGCGGGGCGGCTCGATGTGGCCGCCGCCGCCTCGGCCACGCTCAGCGCCTCACCGGCCTCGGTGTCGTTCGGCCTCGCCGACCTGTCCGGGCGTCAGGTCGGCGGCACCGCGAAGGTGACGCTGCACAACCCCGGCAAGCGGCCGGTCACCACCTCGCTGCGGACCGACGGTCCGGCCAAGGTCTGGCCGAGGCGGGTCACCGTACCGGCCGGGAGGACCGCGACCGTCACGGTCTCGCTGCGTGTCGCGCGGCCCGCCGCCGACACCGAGACCGGCGGCCGTCTCACGGCGACCCCCGACCGGGGTCCGGCGATCGGAGTGCCCTATCTGCTCGCCGTCCGGCATCTGGCCGTCCAGGCCGCACCCGACCCGAGCGACGGCCACTCGACCGTGCACATCGCCCCGCCGACCCGGCTGGCGGCACCGCCGGTCGTCACCGTCACCCCGCCGCGCGGCAGCGCCGTCGAGTTCGCCTCCACCCTCGATCCCGCCACCGGCTACTACCGGGCCCGGGTGACCGGCAGCGTGGCCGGGGCCTACCGGGTCTCGGTACGCGGCACCGCCGCCACCGGGCAACTGCTCACCGGTGCCAGTGCCTTCGAGGTCACCCCGCTCGACAGCCGCGGGGACCGCTGGGAGCCGGTCGGCCCCAACAGCGAGTCCGGTGCCGTCGCCCTCTCGCCGGGCCGGCCGCAGCAGGCCGTCCTCACCCAGTTCCAGAAGGCGGCCCCCTGGCTGACCACCGACAACGGCGTCTCCTGGCGCCAGCTGGGCCGACTGCCCGTCGCGGACGGCACGGGTCCGCTCGTGGTGGACGCGGAGAATCCCGACCGCTGGTGGTACGCCGTGAACAGCGTCCACGACGGCAGCCGCCGGGGCGCCGTCCTGCGCACCGACGACAACGGGCGCACCTGGCGCACGCTCGACGTCCCGGACACCCGCATCGCGGCGCTCGTCGCCGATGAGCGGACCCGCACCCTGGTCGCGGTCACCTCGGACGCGCTGCTGGTCAGCACGGACGCGGGCGACCACTGGGCGACGTATCCGACCGGTGTCACGGGCGCCGTCACCGCCGCCGCGGTCACCGGTGACACCCTCTATCTGACGACGTACCACGGTGTGTGGGCCCGTTCCGGTATCGGCTCCGGCGACCCCGGCGAGGCACGTCCGCTCTTCGAGCCGGCCGACGGGATCGTCGACTCGTTGGCCGCCGACGCCTCGGTCGTGGCGGTGCAGGTCCCGGGCCGGGGAGTGGTCGGCTCCCATGACGGCGGGAAGACCTGGACCACCCTGCTGCCCATGGCCGAGGGCGGCCTCCGCCTGGCCGTCTCGGGCGACGACCTGTACCTGAGCACGCTCTCCGGCAACGGCCGCCTCAGCCGCGACCACGGGAGGACCTGGAGCGAGGTGCCCGCGCCGTCCCGGGCGGCTCTGCCGGTGGACTACGACCGCTGGGCCGACGGTTCCGTGACCGTCTCCAGTGAGCAGGACGGCCTCTACCGGGGTGCCGCGGACGGCACCGGGTACCGGCGGATCGGCGTCCAGGGGCTGACCGTCAACGACCTCGCGGTCAGCGACGGCCGGCTGCTCGCCGCCACCGACAGTGCCGTCTACCGCACCGCTCTGCCCGTCGCCGGCCCGGAGTGGGGCCAGTCGGGCGGCGAGGGCGGGCGGGGCGTCGGCGTCCCCCAGCTCGCCGTGTCTGCGAAGGATCCCAAGGTGGTCTGGAAGGTCCGGCGCACCGGGTTCGGCGCGTTCACCGTCGAGCGCAGCGGCGACGGCGGAAAGACCTGGGAGAAGCGGGGCAGTTCGGCGGAGGTGCCGACGGCTCTGCTGGTCCATCCCGCGGACCCGGACCGGGTGATGGTCGGCTTCCGGAGCCTGCTCGGCGAGGGGCTGTTCGCCACCGGTGACGGCGGCGCGACATGGAAGAACCTCTACCACGACCGCTACTTCTCCGCCATCGTGGGCGACCCCGCCGATCCGCGGCGCCTGTGGCTCGGCAACACCGCCGGTCTCTACCGGTCGGACGACGGCGGGGTGACCGTCACCAAGGTCGCCGACGGCCCGGTGACCGCGATCGACCTCGACGGCCGGCGTCTCGTCGTCGGCGGCGAGAACATCCGCGTCAGCACCGACGGCGGCCGGACCTTCCGCACCTCGGACACCGGCGCTCCGGCGATCCATGTCTCCGATCTGCTCCGGGTCGGGGACACGTACTACGCGGCCACCACGAGCTCCGGGGCCAGCGGCCTCCTCCAGGGCGGCCGCGGCGTACTGCGCAGCACCGACCGGGGCCGGAGCTGGCAGAACATCTCCACCGGCCTCCAGAACACCGACACCACCCGACTGGCCGCCGACCCCGACGGCGGCACGCTCTACGTCGGAACCGTCGACGGCGGTGTGCACCGTCTCGATCTGCGCCACTGATCACCACGGGCGGGGCGCCCGGACAGCCATTCCGTCCGGACGCCCCGCCCGTGCCTGACCCGGGCCACCGGGCCGGGTCCCGGCTACCGCTCGCGGCGGCGGAGGAGCATCGTGGAAGACGGACCCCAGGAGGCTCCCATGTCCGGTTTCCCCCTGCGGGACAGAGTGGCTGTGGCCGCTGCACTGGTCTGCCCGCCCGCCGTCGCGGCGCTCCTCGTGCCCTTCCGTACTGACCTCACGAGCACGAACGCGGCGCTGATCCTCGTCGTGGTCGTCGTGGCGGTCGCCGCGATCGGTAGCCGGGTGGCCGGCGCGCTCGCCGCGCTCTCGGCCGCCGTCTGGTTCGACTTCTTCCTCACCGTGCCGTACCAGCGGTTCGCCATCGACAAGCGCGAAGACATCCAGACGGCCGTGCTGCTCCTGGTGGTCAGCGTGGTCGTCTCGCAGCTGGCGGCGCGGGCACGACGGCTCCAGGTGGTCGCCATCACCGACGCGGGCCACCTGGCCGCCATCCACGACACCGCGCAGCTGGCGCGGTCGACGACCTCCCCCGACGCGGTGGTCGACCATGTCCGGGGCGAACTGACCCGGCTGCTCGGGCTGAAGGGCTGCCGGTTCGAGTACGGAACCCTGCTGGGGCACCCGCCGCGGCTGGAGCAGGACGGCGACGTGGTGGTCGGGCGGCGCACGTGGGACGTGGAGCGCAGGGGCTGGCCGCCGGGGGAGATCGAGCTGCGCGCCACCGGAAACGGCCACTACTACGGCCGGTTCATGCTGGCGCCGGCGCCCGGCGCGGAACCCGCCTCGTTGCAGGCACGGCTGGTGGCGGCGACCCTGGCCGACCAGGCGGGGGCGGCCATGGCGACGGTCGGCACGCGGGAGCACGGCTGAAGGAACCCGGGCCTTTCGTTCGGATCAGGCCGGGTCGAGGAGCGGGGCCCGGTGCGTGCGATCGCGAGGCGGAGGAGGGAGCCGATGGGGTCCGCCCTTCTCGACCGAGCGGCGCCGAGAGCCCGGGGGAAGGCCGTGACGGCCGACCACAGCGCGGCGGGCGTGCGTGCCGGGCCCCGCGAGCCGGCATGGTCCGAACGGGAGGCCCCAGGCGCAGGACGGCGCGAGCCGGTACGGGAGGGGCGTCCCGGGCACGGGTGCGGCCGGCTCAGAGACCGATGTCCCGGCTGTTGATGTCGGAGAGGGACTCCCGGCGGACCAGCAGCCGTGCGCGGCCGTCGAGGACGGCGACCACCGGCGGGCGGCCGACGGCGTTGTAGCTGGATGCCATGGAGAGGTGATAGGCGCCCGCGACCGGGACGGCGATCAGGTCTCCGGGGCGGATGTCGCCGGGCATGGCCGCATCGGCGGCGAGCACGTCGCCCGCCTCGCAGTGCCGGCCGACGACGGTCGCCGTGCGGGGCTCGGCCGTAGAGCGCCGGCCGACGAGCCGGGGTGCGTAGCGCACGCCGTACAGCGCGGGCCGCGGGTTGTCGCTCATTCCGCCGTCCACCGCCACGAAGGCCCGGTCGCCGGTCCGCTTCACCGCGAGCACCCGGTAGAGCGCCACGCCCGCGGGCCCGACCAGCGCACGGCCGGGCTCGACGGTGAGCCGGGGCACGGGGATGCCGGCCGCGGCGCAGTTCTCGGCCAGTTCCCTGCGGATACGGGCGCCCAGGGACGGAATGTCGAGCGCGGTCTCGCCGGGCCGGTGGGCGACCGCGTGCCCGCCGCCGAGGTCCAGTTCCGGCAGGACGATTCCGTGCTGGTCGCGGATCTGGGCGAGCAGCCCGACGACCCGCCGCAGCGCGGTCAGATAGGGCTTGGCCGTGGTGATCTGGGAACCGATGTGGCAGTGGAGTCCGGCGAGCTCCAGCCGTGGCTGGCCCAGGATCCGGGCGACGGCGTGCCGAGCGCTCCCGTCGGCGATCGACAGCCCGAACTTCTGGTCGTCGGTGCCGGTGCGGACCGCGGCGTGGCCGCCCGCGCTCACCCCCGGCACGACACGTACCAGCACCTTCTGGCGGGCGCCGTGCGGGACGAGCGCGGAGAGCCGGGCGATCTCCCACGCGCTGTCGATGACGATCCGTCCGACGCCCAGGCGCAGCGCGGCTTCCAGGTCGTCCGGGCTCTTGGCGTTGCCGTGCAGCACGATGCGCTCGGGCGGGAAACCGTTGGTCACGGCGGATTCCAGCTCCCCCGCGGAGCAGACGTCCAGGCCGAGGCCCTCCTCCCGCACCCAGTGCAGAAGGGCGCGGCAGAGGAATGCCTTGGCCGCGTAGACGACATCGGTGTCCGGGAAGGACCGCAGGTAGGTGCGGCAGCGTTCGCGTACCTCGCGCTCGTCGAGGAGGTAGAGCGGTGTGCCGAACCGCTCGGCCGCCTCGACGAGGGAGACGCCGCCCACCGCGACGTCGCCGCGGGGGGCGAGCCGTGCGGAGGCGGGCCAGACGGACAGGTCCGCGGCGTTGCCCGACAGCGCGGGAGCCGTGCGGGGCACGTTCTGTTCCGGTGTCGGGGCGGACGGTTCCGGCAGTGTGGTGGTCATGGTGTTCCCCTCGGCCGATCAAGCGGTTCGTGCAAGGGACAGGGGTTGTGTGCCGGTTGCGCGGGGTTCGCCGGCCAGTGGAAGGACGGCGAGCCGCGGGTCGACGACGAGGCCGGTCACTCCCAGGGGCGCGACGAGGGCGCGTATCGCCGGCTCGGAGAGCCGGATCCAGTGCTGCCGCCGCCCGAGGGTGCGGACCAGTCGCCGCTCGTGGGTGAAGGCGACGGCGGTACGTGCGCCGAGGGGCGTACGGAAGAGGCGGGCGCAGCAGCCCGCGGGCCCCGGCCGGACCGGAACGAACAGGGCTCCGGCCCGGTCCGGTTGAAGGGGGTCGGGGTCCTCGGCACGCTGGTTGTCGTTCATGGCACTCCTTGTGGAGACGGGTACACCGCCCCGGACTCGCCGGCATTCCGCGGCATGCCACGACGCTATGCCCGCCCCTGCCCGGGCCGGTGTCCCTGTTAGCGGCCCCTTGACCCCGGACCCGTGATCCTTGACGGACGGTTGACGACGGTGTCCTCATCCGGCCCGTTCCGCCCCACCGACGGACGAGTGTGACTTTGGGTGTCCGTTTCGGTACGTTGAGTCAATGCTCGGTGCGGCGTCGTTCTCCCCGGCAGACCGCCGCACTCGGGACAGCGGCGTGCTGCTCGTACTGCTCTGGGTGGCCTTCCACCTCCTGGTCTGCGCGCACAGCCATGGCCCGGCCTTCGGCGCCCACCACGACCCGATGACGGCGATCGCCGCGTCCGCCGCCCCTGCGGTGGCACCCGGTCCCGCCTCGGCGTCGTCCCCCGATCCGTCCCCGTGCTGTCCCGAGTCGGACCACGCGGCGGACTGGATCCGCGTGGACAACCCGCCGTCCCCCGCCCCGGGCGGAGCACTCCCTGCGGAGGTCGCCCCCTGGGCGCTGTCCGCCGCCCTCCCGGGCGGCGGAACGGCGCGGGCACCTCGCTGCGGCCCGCTCGGCGGGCGGTGCATTCTCACGGCTCTGTGCGTGGCCCGGACCTGACCGGGCCCGCACAGCCGCCCACCGGCCCCGTGCCGTCCCCGGCACGCGCCGGACCCGGTCCCGGCCGCTGTGTGTCCACGCCCTGATCCCCCGATGCCCCGAAGGCCGCTGCCGGCCCGGGGCGAGGAGCCGTGACACCTTCATGAACATTCCCTCGTACGCCCCTGCCCCGATGTCCGCCCGTGGGCCCTCCGAGCTGGTGGGCCACACGCCGGTGCTGTGGATCGGTGAGCCCTTCGCCGGGGCCGGGCGCGGTTTCTGGGCCAAGCTCGAAGGCGCCAATCCGGGCGGCATCAAGGACCGCCCCGGCCTGCACATGGTGGCCCGCGCCCGGGAGCGCGGCGATCTGGCCGACGGTGCCCCGATCGTCGAGTCCTCCAGCGGCACCCTGGGACTGGGCCTGTCCCTCGCCGGGATCGCCTTCGGGCACCCGGTCACCGTGGTCACCGACCCCGGGCTCGAACCCGGGATCCGCCGGGCACTGACCGCCTACGGCTCCCGCGTCGAGACCGTCACCACCGCGCATCCGACCGGCGGCTGGCAGCAGGCCCGGCGGGAGAGGGTGGCCGAACTGCTCGCCGGAACCCCCGGGGCGTGGTGCCCCGACCAGTACAACAACCCCGACAACGTGGCGGCCTACGCCCCGCTGGCCGCCGAACTCGTCGCCCAGCTGGGCCGCATCGACGTCCTGGTCGCCTCCGTCGGAACCGGCGGTCACTCCGCGGGAATCTCCACCGCGCTGCGCCGGACCTTCCCCGACCTGGCGCTGATCGGCGTGGACTCGACCGGTTCGACGATCTTCGGACAACCCGCCGGACCACGTCTGATGCGCGGGCTGGGCTCCAGCATCCATCCGGGCAATGTCGCCTACCCGGCCTTCGCCGAGGTCCACTGGGTGGCCCCCGCCGAAGCGGTCCGCGCCTGCCGGTCGCTGGCCCGTCACCACTACGCCTCGGGCGGCTGGAGCGTCGGGGCGGTCGCGCTGGTCGCCGGGTGGGCGGCCCGCACCCGTCCCGCCGGGACGAGGATCGCCGCGATCTTCCCGGACGGGCCCCATCGCTATCTCGACACCATCTACAACGACGGCTGGTGCCACGGACACAAGCTCCTGGACACTCCGGCCACGCCGCCGGACGAGCCCGACGGGATCACCGATCCGGGCGAGCGCACCGTGACGTCCTGGACGCGGTGCCGTTCGGTCAGCGGCCCCGCCGCCGTCCCTGCCGTGCTGGCGGGTGCCCGGTGAGGCGGCTGCGCGCCCAGGTGCGCTCCTTCGAGCCCGGCGTCCAGTTGCTGATGGTCAATCAGTTCGGTATCAACCTCGGCTTCTACATGCTCATGCCCTACCTCGCGGACCATCTCGCCCACGGACTGGGCCTGGCGGCGTGGGCGGTCGGCCTCGTCCTCGGCGTACGCAACCTCTCCCAGCAGGGCATGTTCTGGCTCGGCGGGACCCTGGCAGACCGGATCGGCCACAAGCCCGTGATCCTGGCCGGCTGCGCCCTGCGGACCGGTGCGTTCGCGCTGCTGGCCTTCGCCGACGACCTGCCCGCCCTGATCGCCGCCTCCGCCGCGACCGGATTCGCCGGGGCCCTTTTCAACCCCGCTGTCCGCGCCTGCCTCGCGCAGGGCGCCGGAGAGCGCCGGGTGGAGGCGTTCGCCGCCTTCAACGTCTTCTACCAGGCGGGCATCCTGCTCGGCCCGCTCGCCGGGCTCGCCCTGCTCACCCTGGACTTCCGGGTGGTGTGCGGCGCCTCCGCGGCGGTGTTCGGGGTGCTGGCCGTCGTCCAGGCCCGTGCTCTGCCGGCGCGGAATCCGGCGGCGGACCCGGAGCGTACGAGTGGCTGGCGGGGCATCGCCACGGACTGGCGGACGATTCTCCGCAACCGGCCCTTCGTCCTGTTCTCCGCCGCGATGGCCGGCTCCTACCTGCTGGCCTTCCAGACCTACCTCGCCCTGCCCCTCCAGGCCCGCATCCTGCTCGGCGACGGCAACGGCGCCGCGATGGGTGTGGTGTTCGCCGTCTCCGCGCTGGTCGCGGTCGCCGGCCAGCTCCGGCTGACCGACTGGGCCAGGAAACGTCTGGACCCGACGAAGGCGATCGCGCTCGGCCTGGCCGTGATGGGCGCCGCGTTCCTGCCGCTGCTGCCCGGCCCGCACCACCGCGTCCACGGACTGACCGCCGTGCTCGGCCTCGGGGCCCTGGTGGTGTGCGCGGCACTGCTGGCCGCCGGCTCCGCGCTGCTGTACCCGTTCGAGATGGACACACTGGTCCGCCTCTCGGGACAGCGGCTGATGGCCACGTACTACGGCGCCTACAGCACCGTGGCCGGCCTGGCCGTCGCGGTCGGGAACCTCGCCGTGGGCGCCCTGTTCGACCTGGCGGCCCGCGCCGGTGTCCCCTGGCTGCCGTGGACCGCGCTGGCCGTGCTCGGCCTCGCCTGCACGGCCGCCCTGACCGGTCTGCGCCGCACCGGGCATCTGCGCCTCGCCCCCACCACGGCACCGGCCACGGCGTGAGGCCGCGCAGCCGGCCGGCGTCTCACATCCCGCCCGCCCGGTCCGGGCCGTCCCGCACGGCCCGTGCGATCAGGTCGTGGATCAGGAACTCTCCCGGCGCGCGGTTCTCCTTCAGACGCTCCAGGCCACCGGGGCCGAACCAGCCGAAGGCGGAGTGCTTGGACCACTCCAGGCCGGGGTCGCGCAGGTCGCCGTCGACCTCGACGAGATAGTCCGCCTCGTGGCGGAGACCGGCGCCGTCGTCCCCGGTCCAGGTGCTGGTGCCGAGGAACCGCCTCACACGGCGCAGGCGCCAGCCGGTCTCCTCCTCGATCTCGCGGGCGAGCGCGTCCAAGAGGGTTTCCCCGGGCTCGACATGGCCGCCCACGATGTCCCACGTATCGGGAAAGAGACGGCGGTGCGGGCTTCGCTTCTGGGCGAAGGCCGCACCGTCCTCGTCGAGCACGACCGCTCCGACGGTCCAGACCGTCCCGGGCGCGGGAACGGGCACCTCGACGTCATCGTCCACGGTGAACGAGCGGTTGTCCGTCGGCATGTCCGAGAGCGATCGAAGTGGCCGGACTCGCTACTCGCGACCCCGGCCACCGCCCCTCGATCGAGCCGCTCGATCCGGTCAGGGACGCGGGGCTTTCCACAGTCGTACGGCGCCGTCGAAGGTGGCTGTTGCGACGCGTCGGCCGTCGGGGCTGAATGCCACGTTCGACACGTTCGATGTGTTTCCGACCAACTGGGCCCGCAGGTCGTGCTCGGTCGCATCCCACAGCTGCACCACCTCACCGCCGAAAACAGCGAGTGTCGTACCACGGGGGCTGTAGGTGACTCCGACCTTCCCGGTCGTCGTCTCGTCGAGGGAGGTTTCGGAACGGCCACTGGGCGCTTGCCACAGTTCCACCGGCGCGGTGTCGTCGTCGCATGCGGTGGCGAGGTTCTTGCCGGACGGGCTGAACGCCACGGCCAAACCGTCCTCGCAACGGTCGAAGGGCTCGCGTGCCGTGCGCTTGGCCACATCCCACAGCTGTGCCTCGTGCTCGTCGTTGCGGTAGCCCGCAGTGGCCAGCGTTTTGCCGTCAGGGCTGAACGCCACCTGCTGGGCGTTCATTTCTTCGTCGAGTACGGCGATCTGTCTGCCCCGGCCCTTGCCGCTGTCCGCTTTCCACAGCCGTACGCCGTTGCCGCCCCCGGTGGCGAGGAGGCGGCTGTCGGGGCTGAACGCCACGCTGTCGAATGACTCGTACCGATACTCGCCGGTGATGGTGGCGACCAGCCGGCGCTTGGCCACATCCCACAGCCCGAGCATGTCGTTGAGGGTGCTGGTGGCCAGCAGTTTCCCGTCGGGGCTGAACGCGACGGCGATGACCCGGGACCCGCTGGTGCTGGACTTGGCGCGCTGGGTGAGGACGGTGCGGGTCCGGCGGCCGTCCACATCCCACAGCCGCACCTTGCCGTCGTTGCCGCCCATGGCGAGGGTCTTGCCGTCGGGGCTGAACGCCACCGTCGCGGGCGCCTCGGGAAAAACGGTGAGCATGGCCGCCGGTGCGATCGTGGACGGCGTGGCACGGTCCGCCGACTGGCCGGGAAGCAGGACGGCGATGAGCACGGAGACCAGGACGAGTACCCCGATTCCGCTCAGCGCCACGGCACCGGGCAGGTGCGGCGTGACGGCGACCGGAGGGAGCGGGCTGTCGGGCTCGGGCCGCCCGTCCGGAGCCGGTGGACGCACCGAGGCGCCGGGCCCGGCTCCCGCATCCTGTCCCGGAGGGGTCGCGGGCGGGGCGGAGGAGGTAACGGCGTTGTGGAAGTCCGGTGCGGGGTCGACGACGGTCCGAGCCCTTGGCAGGGACGGTAGGGGCTGCCCTGCGCCGCCCGCACATCCCGGCGCCGAGGCCGAGCGGCAGTGGCGTATGACCTCATCGAGGGTGGGCCGGCGCTGCGGATCCTTCTCCAGGCACCGTGCGGCGATGGCCCGGACGGGTTCGGGGCAGCCGTCGAGGTCGGGGTCCTGTTCCAGGATGCGGTACAGCACACTGTGGCCCGTGCCGCCGAAGGCAGGCCGAGCGGTGGCGGCGAACGTGGCGATGGCTCCGAGGGCGAAGACGTCACCGGCTTCGGTGACGGTCTGTCCCCTGATGTATTCGGGTGCCATGTATCCGGGCGTCCCGGCGAGCATTCCGGTACTGGTCACGGATGTGACGTCCGTGGCCCGGGCTATGCCGAAGTCGATGACCTTGGGGCCGTCGGACGTGAGGATGATGTTGGAGGGCTTGAGGTCACGGTGGATCACTCCGGCGGCGTGGATGGACTGCAGGGCCTCGGCCACCTGAGCCGTCAGCGCCAGTACCGCGGTGGCCGACAGCGGCCCGTGTTCGGCCACCGCATCATGCAAGGCGGGACCAGGCACGTAAGCCGTGGCCAGCCACGGTTCGTCGGCCTGCAGATCTGCGTCGACCACCGGCACCGTGTACAGACCCTGGACCCGCCGGGCCGCGGCCACTTCCTGCTCGAACCGTTTGCGGAAGCCACGGTCGCTCGCGTATTCACGGTGCACGAGCTTGACTGCCACGGCACTGCCGGCCGGAGTACGCGCCAGGTATACCCGGCCCATTCCACCGGCGCCCAGGACTGCCTCGATCCGGTACGGGCCTGTCTCGGCGGGATCGCCGGGCCCCAGTGGCCGGGGCGGTGGCGGAGTGGTCGGCCATTCCGCTTCCCCGACGGCGTCTGACGCCGTATGTGACCAGTGGTCCGGTTGGGACATGCCGACTGTCACCCCTCGCTGATCGCGCCCACGCCGCGTCGTCTGTCCGTACCGGTCGGATCCCCATCGACCCCCACTGCGAGGCCTGTTGCGGTTCGAGCGGGCAACAGGGTAATCGAGCCACGGCCCGCATGTCTGTTCCTGTGAACTTCCCACGGACCACGGAGTGCATCCCGGCAACTGCTCCGGCCTGCTTCACGACCGCCCAGTCCCCGGAGCCACCGGTGAGGATCAACGGCGGCTCATCGCCGTTCCCGCACCCGGTACTCGGGCCAGTGAGCACGACCACTCGATCGGCGTCGAGTCGTCCAGACACCAAGGAGAGAAAGACGACCGGCCGTCAGCGGCTCCGACGGCGTGTGCTCATAGGTGTTGTCCGGAGGCCGGAGCCCTCCTCCCGCAGCAGGGCCGCCACGCTGCCCGCCGAGATGCGGTGGCCCGGCCAGGTCGGCTCGGCAGCCGGATGACGCGTCGACTTCCTCGTACACCGCAGCGGCGACATCGGGCCCATGCACGTCCGGCTCGGCCAAGGCCAGCAGAGCCGGCCGTAGCTCCGGGTCCAGCTCCACCGCGCTTGACTCCCCCGCCCGGACGAGGACCGATGCCCGGTCACCCATCCCCGACGGCCGGCCCCTTCACTCGACTTGATGCCATGGCGAGCCATGCACACCCCGGCGCCCATGCGCCCCTGTGTCGCTTTGGGCCGACGGAGGACGGTGAACTGGTGGGCGCCGCGCCCGCTCAGCTCTGGAAGAAACCGATCAGTTCGCGGCTCAGCAGCTCCGGCTGCTCCTCCGAGAGATAGTGACCGGCGTCGGGGATCTCGACGAACCGGATGTCGGTCGCCAGGTGTTCGTTCGAGGCACGGGAGAGTGAGAGGTAGCGGCCTCCGGGCACCAGGACCGGCATGGTCAGCTTGGGGAAGTCGGCCGCGACTCGAAGGTCTTCGCGCAGTGTCCGGTACCAGCCCGCCACCGCACGGATCGCGTCGACGGAGTCGTAGGCGCGGGCGTAGATCTCCCGGCTCTGCTCGTCGATGACCTCGGGGGCGAAGGCGAGCTGGTCGGCGGACCAGTCGATGAGGGTCCGGTAGCGGCCCGCGAGCAGTCGCTCGGGGAGATCGTCGAGCTGGTTGAAACCCAGATGCCACAGGTTCGGCCCATTCGGTACGGGCAGGGCAGGAACGTCCGCCAGTTCGCTGGTGGGTGCGCCCGGCTCCCACATCGCCAGCCTGATGGTGTTCTCGGGGAACTGGGCGGCGAAGAAGTAGGCGATCCAGGATCCGACATCCTCGCCGGCGACGTTGACCCGTTCATAGCCCAGGTGCCGGACAAGTTCGTGGACATCGCGTGCCATGGTCGCCTTGTCGTAACCCGATTCGGGCTTCTGGGACTCGCCCATTCCCCGGTACTCGCAGACGATCACCCGAAAGTGCCGCGCGAGCAGGGGGATCATCGCGCGGTGCTGCCACCAGGTACGGGGCCAGCCCGGAAGCAGCACGAGCGGATCGCCCGAACCGCTGCTCACGTAGTGCAGACGGACTCCGTTGACGTGGGCGAAGTCATGCTCGAAGGGTTCGGATGATTCGGGCTGGTTGGGCATGTGCACGCTCCCGCGGAAAAGTACCGGCTAAATCGGTCATGCAATGGGGGAGGTGTCCGCCTGGGCGGCTCCGACGGGCCCGGACTCCCAGGCCGTTCGGGACCGCGCCGCGCAGGCGGCTCCGCCTCCGCGGAAAGCTCTAGCTGGGGTCGGGGAGGACCTCCGTGGCGTATCGCTCCATCAGCTCCGTCGGGGGCGCCCCGATACTCAGCTCCCGGATGGGCGGCGCCACCCCCGGCTCGGCCGGCGTTGCGTCGGAGAGGAGAAGTTCTTCGATGCCCCCCGGGGTGAAGAAGAAGACCATCTTGGCCGCGTGATAACCGCGGTTGCGGAAGCGGTGTCGAGTGCCTCGCGGGACGAAGAAGAATCCGCCGGCTCCGGCGGTCACGGTCTCGTCGCCGTTGAGGAACTCCAACTCCCCGGAGATCACGTAGAACGCCTCGTCGTGATCGTTGTGGACGTGCGGTGCCGGTCCCCCTTCGGGTGGCACTGTCGCCTCCAGGAACGTCAACGCCCCATTGGTCTCCTGTCCACCGACCTTGAGGGTGTAGGTGTCGGCGAACACCCAGGCGGTCTCCCCCTGCCCGGAAGGCACGTAGACCGCGCTTCTCTTGGTGTACCGGGGGTCCGTCGCGTAGGGATCGATCAGGCTCATGGCTCTCCTCGCCTCCGAGCAGCAGTATCCTAACGATCGTTAATAAACTATTCCGTGCCCATGACGACGTGTCAACAACCGTCTCGGTAGGCTGGAGAAGGACCCGCGTCACAACGGGTGGTGGAGGCGCCCGCGGGCGGGGGAAGGCTAAGGAGAACTCATGCCGGGTGGTCGACCTCGCAGCTACGATCCCGAGGTGGCCTTGAATGCGGCCATGTCGATCTTCTGGACCCAGGGCTACGAGGGCACCGCCATGTCCCACCTCACGACGGCCATGGGGATGAGTGCCCCCAGCATCTACGCGGCGTTCGGGGACAAGGAGACCCTCTTCCAAAGGGTCGTCGAACGCTATATGGCCGGTCCCGGTGCCTACATGCGGGCCGCCCTCGATCAGCCGACGGCCGAGGCGCTGACACGCACGTTCCTGCACTCAGCCGTGGACGCCGTGGCCGGCGACCACACCCCGCACGGCTGCCTGGTCGTGCAGAGCGCGCTCGCCGTGAACCCTCGCTCGACCTCGGTGCAGGGCTACCTGACCAGGCTTCGCGAAGACGGGGTGAAGGCCCTGGCCGACCGGCTCCAGTCCTTCACCGGCACCGGCGGCCTGCCTCCCGGCTCCGACCCCTCGGCCCTCGCGCGGCTCCTGGTCACGGTCGTTCAGGGACTCGCCGTCCAGGCAGCTTCGGGCGTGCCACGCGAAGCGCTCCACACCGTCGCCGACCAGATGATGAAGTCCTGGCCACATCAAGCGGATTGAACTTGAAGACGGCGAGGTGCGCGGGGGCGGAGTTACCGACATATCGGACCGGTCCAACTGCAGACTGTGGTCCAGCCTGGCAGCGGCGGGTGCCCGCGCGGCCCCGATCGACGATCCCCAGGCATGCCCCCCGACGGCCTCCTGAGCCATGAACCGGCGCGGCGGGCATTCGCGCCACGATTCATCGTCCGCCGCCGGGAATCTTGCCGGGGCCGGGCGTAGCGTGAAGGAAGGGTCCGGAACCTGGGCGCCGGCGAAGATGCCGCTTTCAGCATCATTCTTGTGCAGAATGCCTGCCGAGTGCGTCGGACGCTGAGAGACGAAGGGTCACTCATGCCTCGATCCATGCGCGCGCTCGTAGCCGGAAAGGCCGGCGAGCCCACCGACGTCCTACAGCTGGAATCCCGTCCTGTTCCCACGCCCGAAGCCGGTCAGGCATTGATCCGCGTGAAGGCGACTCCGATTCACGCCAGTGATCTGCACGTGCTGCGCGGCCGCTACGGTTTCTCCCCAGAATTTCCCACCGTCGGGGGTCACATGGAATGCGTGGGACGTATAGAGGCCCTGGGCCCGGATACCGAGGGCCTGAAGATCGGCGAGCGCGTGGTGGCCGTTGCAGTTCCGGCGGTACCCGGGCCTCATGTGGCCGGTACTTGGCAGGAATACCTTGTTGCCGATACACGAAGGCTCCTGCCGGTCCCCGGTCATCTGAGCGACTCCAGCGCGGGTCAACTCGCCGTCAACCCGTTGACCGCGCTGCTCCTCGTGACGCGCGAACTCGACGTACAGCCGGGTGAATGGCTGTTGCAGACGGCCGCGGGCTCCACCGTCGGCCGGCTCGTCATTCAGCTGTCCAGGCATCTGGGCATGCGCACGATCAATGTGGTGCGGCGGCGCGATGCCGTTGAGGAGATCAAAGCACTCGGTGGTGACGAGGTCATTTGCACTGAGGACGAGGACCTGTTGCAGCGTGTGGCCGAAGTGGCGGGACCGGTCGGCGTGCGCAAGGCAATCGACTGTGTCGCGGGCCCCGTGGGTGCCCAGGTGTCCCAGGCGTTGGCTCCGGGAGGAGAGGTCGTTGTCTTCGGCGCGCTCTCCACCCATCGGCAGACGGACCCGGCAGCGCTGACGATCCCGCTGCAGGCTCGCTCGGTCATCTACGAGACCAAAGCAGTCCGTGGCTTCTGGCTGAACCGCTGGTTCGGCACTGTCTCACCCGAGGAGGCACTGCGCGCGCTGTCCCAGGTGCGAAGTCTCGTCGCTGATGAAGTGCTGAGCATCCCCCGAGGCCGGCCGTTCCCGCTCGAACGCTTCACTGAAGCCATCTCGCTCGCCGAAACACCCGCACACGGCACCAAACCACTCTTCGTCTTCGAAGACGGCCAGGACGAAGACGACGGGTAGGAATCGGCCGTGCAGGTGCTGGCGGCGGTACGTGGCGGGGCAAGGCTGCCAACCCGCGGCGCCGCCCAGCTCGGGCAGGCCCACCGCTCGGTCGGCCGGACAGGGCCACCGAACCAGGGCTTCGGCGTAGTCGCGTGACGTCCGTTTCGTGATCATGTGAGTCCGAGGAGGGTGAGCGGCCGGCGGGCGTTGTGCCGGTGGCCGGCGGCGATACTTCTCTTCCCGGCGAGGCGAAGGGAGCTGATGGCGGGGTTGCGCCAGGTCGCCAAGGCGCCGATGCGGAGCCGGGCGCAGCTGGGAAGCTTCCTCGTCGATCCTCACGTCTCGGACGTGGTCCGGTTCTTCGATCTTCAGTGGCGGCGGATCAGCCGAGCGAGCTCGGCGGGTGTGGCTTGTTCGCGATCCTCGCACGCGAGCGGCTCGCTCGGGGCAGTCGGTTCGGACGTGGAGGAGCAGCCCGAAGCCGAGGCACTGTTGCGGCAACTCCGGTGCCCGTCGCGGACCTCCCCCTCGTGCTCGTCCCGGGGCGGCCGATGCTGCGCAACACGCAACCGGCCAACATCGACGAAGAGTTCGGGGAGCCGTCGGCCGAGGCCGACTCCGACGACCGGGACGTCTGCGACCTGCTGGTCGTCGGAGGCGGCCCGGGCGGCCTGGCAGCGGCGGTGTACGACGCGTCGGAGGGGCTGCAGACGGCACTGCTCGACACGGCGGCCCCCGCATCCGGTTTGCGGGCTGCTACGCAGGGGCCGATCCTGGACGTAAGGCATGCCGACCGATCGTATGGACCGAGCGCAAGGGTTGCGAAGCCTAGGACCGTGGCCTGATCAGGGAGCGGGTTCCAGATGAGGCTTGTCGTCGATCTCAACCGGTGCCAGGGATTCGCTCAGTGCGTCTTTCTCGCCCCGGACGTCTTCGCTCTGCATGGCGACGAAGCGCTGCTGTTCTCCCCTCGCTTCGACGAGGCGCAACGTGACCGGGTGGAAAAGGCCGCTGCGGCCTGCCCGGTCCAGGCCATCCTCGTCGACTACTCCGACGAGCCGACGAAGGGCGTGGAGCCCCATGTCCGCTGAGAGGGACGTCGAGGTGTTGCGGCGCCAGGGCCGCATTGTCGTCGTCGGTGCCTCGCTGGCCGGGCTGCGCGCGGCGGAGACCTTGCGCGACAAGGGTTTCACCGGATCGCTGACCATGATCGGCGACGAGCCGTACGAACCCTACGACCGACCGCCGCTGTCGAAGCAGGCGCTGCTCGGGCGGGCGCGGGCCGAGGACACTGCATTGCCGCGGCGGCGCGACATCGACGCCGAGTGGCGTCTGGGCGTCGCCGCGGAGGGCCTGGACCGGGACGCGAAGCGGGTGCGCCTGGCGAACGGCGACACCGTTCCCTACGACCGCCTGCTGATCACCACCGGGACCAGAGCGCGGTCCTGGTTCCACCCGGAAGAGGCCGCGCTGGACGGGGTGTTCGTGCTGCGTACCCGCGACGACTCCGCACGCCTGCACCGGAAACTGACCGGGGGCGCGTCCAGGGTACTGGTGATCGGCGCCGGTTTCACGGGCTCCGAGGTCGCCTCTGCCTGCCGGGAGTTGGGCCTTGAGGTCACGGTCGCCGAACGCGGCCCGGCACCGCTGGTGGGCGCGCTCGGCGGGGTGATCGGCGCGGTCGCGGAACGGCTGCAGCGCAAGTTCGGAGTCGACCTGCGCTGCGGGGTCAGCGTCACTGCCCTTGAGGGCGACTTTGCGGGACGACTCAGGCGCGCTCATCTGTCCGACGGTTCGGCGATCGACGTGGAGGTGGCGGTCGTCTCGCTCGGTGCTGTCCGGAACACGGAATGGCTCGCCGGCTCGGGGGTGGCCGCGGGCCCCCGGGGTGTCGCGTGCGACGCCGGGTGCCGGGTGTTCGACGTCAATGGCATCGTCACCGACGACATCTACGCCGCCGGTGATGTCGCACGCAGCCCCCACCCGCTGTTCGATTACCAGTTCCTGGCGCTGGAGCACTGGGGCAACGCGGTCGAACAGGCCGAGATCGCCGCCCACAACATGATCTGTGCAGGTCCGGAGCGCCGTCCGCATCTGTGGCTGCCGATGTTCTGGTCCTCCCAGTTCGGTGTCAACATCAAGTCGGTGGGTGTTCCCTCGCTGGGCGACCAGTTGGTCGTCGCCCAGGGGACGCTCGCCGAGGAGCGGTTCGTAGCGGTGTACGGGTACCGCGGCCGCGTCATCGCCGCAGCGTCTTTCGACGGAGCCAAGTGGCTGGGGTTCTACGAGCAGCAGATCGCGGCCGGCGCGCCGTTCCCGCCCGAGTACCGCCTGGTCGACCGTCGCACCGAAACGCTGCAGCCGGTCGACCCGGCCTTCCCCGACCCCCATCTGCCCACCCATGGGGCCACGGTCACGCTGACGGGTCACTCACCGAGCGAGCGACGTGTCGAGTTCGTTCCGTCGCATGCCTGATCACCGGCCTTGTGCCGCCCGGAGCCCCTCAGGAGACACCATGACGCCAGGCACCATCACTGCGCAGATCACCGACTACGCCAATCGGGCCGATCCGTACCCGCTCTACGCAGAACTACGCAAGACACCGGTCAGGCGGGAGGACGACGGCACCTACCTGGTCAGCACCTACTACGAGGTGCGGAGCCTGGCCAACGACCCACGGCTGAGCAACGACACGAGCAACCGTCCGCCGGGCTACGCCCGCGTCGGGCACCCGGCGGCGGAGACCGGCCTGCCTCCCAGCTTCATCTTCACCGACCCGCCCGTGCACGACCGGCTGCGCGACACCATCAACCGGCCGTTCGGTCCCCCGCACAGCCCCGGATTCCTCGACGGCCTGCGCGGAGAGCTGGCCCAGGTCGTCACCGAGCTGCTGGACGCCTTCGACGACAAGGACCAGGTCGACATCGTCGAGGACTTCTCCTATCCCCTTCCCGTCACCGCCATCTGCAAGGTCCTGGGTGTGCCTCGCGAGGACGAACCGCTCTTCCACGGCTGGGCCGACGCCCTCGCGTCCGGAATCGATCCCCAAGCCTCCGGCGGGAGCGGCCAGGAGAAGGCACAGCAGGCGCGCCAGGACATCGGCGCCTACCTGTCCGACCTGATCGAGACCAAACGCCGCCACCCCGGCCCCGGAATCCTCAGCGCCCTCGCCCCCGACATGACACCGGCAGACCTGGAGGCCACCGCGGTGCTGCTCCTGGTCGCCGGCCACGAGACCACCGTCAACGCGATCACCAACACGACCCTCACTCTGCTGCGCCACCCCGACGTACTTGACCGGTTCCAGAAGGAGCCGGAACTGGCCGTCCCCCTCATCGAGGAAGTGCTGCGATACGAGCCCCCGGTCCAGTTCGTCCCGTGGACCACCGCCCTGGCGGACATCGACGTCGCCGGTACCACCATCCCCAAGGGCTCACCGGTCTGGCTCATGCTGGCCGCGGCCAACCGCGACCCGAAACGCTTCAAGGACCCCGACCGGTTCGATCCCGACCGCAAGGACAACGAGCACCTGGGTTTCTACACCGGCATCCACTACTGCTTCGGTGCCCCGCTCGCCCGTATAGAACTACATGTGGCTGTGCCCGAACTGTTCCGCCGGGTCAAGTTCTCCCGGCTGATCGAGGACCCGCCGCCGTACCGTGCCAACGCGGTGCTGCGCGGCCCCCGCCACCTTCCCGTGGCGATCCAAGGCCTCACCGCCTGATCGTCGCGGAAGCCTTCGGAAGGGAGGGGGGCGATGCCGTGTTCGACGGGATTCTGGCTGAGGAGCGGACGCCATGGGCAGATTCGTGATGCGCCATCAGCCTGGGTGGTGTCGGCGACGGATCCGGCACGGACCTCGCCGCAGAACGGTGGTCGTCCGCGCTCACCGGTGACGACGAAGGCTTCATGGCGTTGATGCGGCTCCTGCCGGAGACGAACCTGCTGCGTCCGCCAGGGTGTACGCCCGGGCGACGGACCCTGATCTCGGTGACGTCCATCAGCGCGGTCCGCCCGGTCTCGCCGAGATGAGTGATCACATCGGCAGGCGTGCGAAGTCGCAAACCGCCCTCGATGCGACAGCCGCGCTCGGCGAGCAGAGGACGGATCTCGCCGACCGCACGGGTGATCGTCGATGTGACCGGTCGATCAGCTCGGCATCTCTGCGGGCCTGCCAGACCGGCCTCAACTCCGCCACCGGATCAGCAATCACTACCGCTGAAAGGCCCGTGACCCGACGCTCCGACATGATCAACCCACGTGCCTGCATCCCCACCACGAACAGCCCAACGATCCTACAGAGCCATCGTCACCGCCAACCATGCACGAGCTCGCCAATAAGTGCACGGACCGGAAAGCGAAATGCACCCGCATCGCAAATTCCGGATTCTACAATCTGGGGAATACATGACGGCGGCGAGCATCGTACGATCAGGGCGCACCTGAATCCCTGCACGACCGACGCAATTTCCGATTTATGCGGTCTTTTGTTTGAGCAGGCCACGGCGACCCGACGTCTGCGGAAACGGTGCCCTGCAGCCATGGTTGAGAGCAGGCACCCACCCGGGCTGTCGTCTCCGCCGGAATTTCCATGCCACACGCTTTTTAGTTCAGCATCGAGAGGCTCGGGGCGCAACGGTTGTACAGGGGCTCGGTTGCCGTCTCCTTCGCCTGCGAGTAGCTTGGGCGAAGGAGACTGGGTGGGATTATTGACCGTACTTTCAATCCGGATTTTTCGCCCTGTATTCAATGACAGAAGGAGGCTCTTTTCATGGCCAAGATTCTGTTTGTACTCACTGGCGCGAGCTACTGGACGCTGAATGATGGCCACCGGCATCCGACGGGTTACTGGGCCGAGGAATTCGTGGCGCCCTACAGCGCGTTCACGGAGGCCGGTCACGAGATCACCGTGGCGACACCGGGCGGGGTCGTCCCCGTCGTCGACGTGATGAGCCTGCGGCCCCGCATGGCAAGCGGCGAGGAGAACGCCCTCAGGGAAGAGGCCGTCATCGAGGCCGCCGAGGAACTGCGTCACCCCGTGCCCCTGAAGGACGTGCGCCTGGAGGACTACGACGCGTTCTACTATCCCGGCGGGCACGGCCCCATGGAGGACCTCGCCGTCGACGCCGACTCGGGGATGCTTCTGCGCAGGGCACTCGCTTCCGGCAGGCCCCTCGGCATCGTCTGCCACGCGCCTGCCGCGCTCCTCGCGACGCGTGACGAGTACGGAAAGACTCCCTTCGCCAACTACCGCATGACCGGCTTCTGCAACGAGGAGGAGGAAGGCGTCGGATTCGCCGGCAAGGCCAAGTGGCTGCTCGAGGACGAGTTGAAGAAGCTCCCCGTCGACTACTCGCGCGGACCGGCCTGGGAGTCGTACACAGTCTCCGACCGCAACCTCCACACGGGCCAGAACCCTGGTTCTTCCGCCGCCCTCGCCCAGGAGATCCTCAAGGTCATCTCCTGAGCCGGTGCCGGCGGCAGAGCACGGTCGGCCGAGCCGCTCCTGCCGATGAAGCACGGGTCTGAGGCCGGGCACAGGCACGTACTCCCCGTGCCCACCACGTTCCGGACCGGTCACCCGGCTCTGCGTACACCGGGGCGTCGAGTCCGGCTTACTCGCCCACTCATTTGACGGTCCATCAGCAGACCTGGTGAGCCGCCAGGGGTTTCCGGAATCCCGCCAGGCCAAGACGGAGAGGTGTCCGGCATGAACGCGTCCGGGGCCGGCGCAGAAAGCACCAGCGGGCAGGAACACGAGAACCACCCCGCCGACCCGTTGCCCGACCGGCTGTCGCGGTGGGCGCGGGCGTACGATCCTGGACTGTCCGCGCTGCGGCGCGCGTTGCGCGCCGCCGTCATCACACCCTCGCTGTTCGCGCTGTCGTATCTCGTGATCGGCAACCCGACCATGGCCATCTTCTCGGCGTTCGCGCCATTCGTTCTCATGATGTTCGTGGATTTCGGTGGCCCGATGCGCGAACGAGTGGCCGAGCAGACGACCCTGGTGCTGACCTCCACGGCACTGGTGTGCCTGGGGAGTCTCGCCGCCCGGACAGTGTGGCTCGCCGGCGTCGCCACCTTCGTGATCGTCTTTGTCATTCTGTTCTCCGGGATTCTCAGCTCCGCTCTGGCCGATGCCACCACCTCCCTCCTGATCAGCTTCGTCCTCCCCGCAACCCTGATCGGACCGGTGAGTTCGATCCCCGACCGGATCGCGGGCTGGGCTCTGGGCGGAGCCTCCACGATCGCGGCGGTCGCCTTCCTGTGGCCACGACCACCCGAAGAACCTCTGCGCACCTCCACCGCTCACGTCTGCGCACTGATGGCACGGCAGTTGCGGGCAGACGCCGACGGCAGCGGGGCGTCGTCCTCAGACCCGCCCCAGCCCGCCCCGGACGAGGTCGTCCGGGAAACAGCGGACGCCGTCGTCACAGTGCGGCAGGTCTTCTTCGCCACGCCGCACCGGCCCACCGGTCTGTCCACGACTGCCCGGGCCCTGGTGCGCCTGGTCGACCGGGTCGTCTGGCTCGGCGAGCTGCTGAAGCAGAGAGCGTCGACCAGCCGGAACGCGCCCGCCGGGGCAGCAGTACGCGAGGTTCAACTGGCCACTGCGGTGCTCCTGGAGCATGGGGCCTCGGCACTCCTTGAATCAGAGACCGTACGGTCCTCTCGCTCCGGTCCGGGACCTCCCCGCCGTGATCCGCCGCCGCCCGGCGGGACGGCCGCAGACCTCGCACGCCTGGAGACGGCGCGGGCCGGGCTGGAGGCGGCAATGACCGACTCCCTGCCCGTGGGAGCCACCGCCTCCTCGACCGAACCGCTCACCGCGGTGGTCGGCTCCCTGCTTCCGGGCTTCCGCACCCAGCGGATGAGCTTCCTGGCCGCCGCCATCGCCGCAGACATCGACCTGGCCGTCAGCGCCCGTCGCCGCACATGGTGGCAGCGGCTGCTCGGACACCGCCCGGCCGGGACACAGTCCGACCTCTCCTCGGCGCGCCAGCGCCTGGCCGAGCACTTGAACCGCCACTCCGTGTGGCTGCACAACAGCGTGCGCGGGGCCGCCGCACTGGCCATAGCCGTGGTACTCGCGCAGGTCAGCGGCCTGGAACACTCGTTCTGGGTCGTCTTCGGCACGCTGGCGGTACTGCGGACCAATGCCGTGAACACCGGACAGACGGTCGGCCGCGCCCTCCTGGGCACCGTTATCGGCTTCCTCATCGGCGTGGCGCTCATCGTCGCGGTGGGCTCGCACCCCGTCGTGCTGTGGCTGCTGTTGCCCGCGGCAATCGTACTGATCGGACTCGAACCGTCGGTCACCTCGTTCACGGCCGGACAGGCCGGATTCACCGTCGTGCTGCTCATCCTGTTCACCATCATCCAGCCCGTCGGATGGCGTGTCGGCCTGGTCCGCATCCAGGACATGGTGCTCGGCTGCGCGGTGAGCCTGGTCGTGGGACTCCTGTTCTGGCCACGAGGGGCAGGCTCCGCCCTGGGGCAGGCGCTGTGCAAGGCGATCAACGACGGCACACGGTACGTACGCGCCGCCGTCGGATACGGACTCACCCGGTGCGACCATCCAGTACCTCCCGCTCCGGAACCGGTCGAGGACCGGCGGCAGGCAGCCGCGTCGGCACGCAGGCTGGACGACGCCTTCCGCGGATACCTGGCCGAGCGCGGAACCAAACGACTGCCCCTGTCCGACGTGGCCACGCTGGTCAATACTGTCGCTGCCCTTCGCCTGACCGGCGACGCCGTCGTCGACCTGTGGTCACACGCGGGCTACGTCCCCCACGGGGCCCGGAACATGGCGCGCCCCCTGATTCTGGACGACTGCGACTCCGTCGTCGCCTGGTTCGAGACATCGGGACGTGCGCTGGCGGGACTCACCGCCGCGCCGGCTCACACGGGCGACGGACGGGTGGCGGACGTGGAACTGTGGGATGCCCTGCGCCGCGACCTGTCCGGCGACGCCGGGCAGGGGGCCGCCTCGGCGGCTGTACGGGTGATATGGACGGCAGACCATCTCGACACACTGCGCCGCCTGCAAACCCGGATCCTGCACCCCGTACGGGCTGCCGCCGAGGTGACGACCGCAGGCCGGCAGCCTTGACGGACGCGGTCCCGGACACCCTCGCGGATGACCACGGATGGCCACTCGACGAGCGCTATGACCTGCGTCAGCAGCAGCGTGATGCCGAAATGTGGGCGCAGTTCGAGCCCTGTCCGCATCAGTGCCCGTTGCTCCTCGCACACGCCGAGGTGTCGTTGTCCCGCCTTGAACCCGCCGTCTCGTCGGCCAGGCGTGGGCCCCAGCACCTGCGCGTACTGCGCGATGCGGTGATTGACCTGGGGCATCACCGACGAGGAGTACGAGCTTGAATGCCCCGACCCGCTCTGCTGAGCGGAGGTATGGGTGAGCACAAGAGGCCGGGGCTTCGTCAGCACGCCGGAGGACTACGCACCCTCAGCCGCTTCTCCGTCGTCCGGCAGGTCATTGCTCGCTCAGCCCGAGGATGTTCTCTTCACCGTCCCGCCGGCGATCGCGCTTCTGCCCCCGGCGGCACCTTCGTCGTCATCGGCTCGACCGTGTCCGTCCAACCCCCGGCCGGCATGGGCCTGTACGGCGGCATCAAGGCTGCGGTGCGCGCCTTCAGCCGGTCCTGGATCCAGGACATCAAGGGCACCGGCATCCGCATCAACGTCCTCGGCCCCGGCGCCGTCGACACCGAGTCCCTGTGCGGCGCGCTCGGCATGGCACGGGCACGGACGCCTTCTCCGACGCGGTCCGGAAGATGGGCGAGGGAACCCCACCGCGCGGATCGCTGACCCCCGGGAAATGGGCAAGGCCGCGGCCTTCCTCTCCAGCGATGCCTCCAGCTTCATCACCGGCGTCGAACTCTTCGCCGACGGCGGCATGGCGCAGGTCTGAGAAGACCCGCATCTCTACCGGGCCGGCTACTCGATCCGGCAAACGAGTAACCCATCAAGGCGAGTTGAGTACCCGTGCTCAGGCCCGGCCATCTCCGAGCCCCGGAGAATCGACAAAGCCGGCGCGGAAGGACCACGTCGGTTCCGCCCTGCAGTGGACTCAGCAGGCGAGTGGCCGACAATCGTGCGGCCGTCCGATCCAGTCACGGAGAACCCCATGTACCGTAGTCGCATCGCGCTGTCCGTCGCCGCCGGCGTCGTCGTCCTCGCTGGCGCCGGAACTTTCGCCATCGCCCAGGCGAGCGAGCAGTCCCCGACGCTCGCACACGGTTCCGCTCATTACGTCGCGCCCGCCGGCGGACGCGACGGTACTCTCCTCTTCACCGCGGACGTCACTGCGTCCTCAGGAGTCAAGAGCCTCAAGGTGCTGGCCTGGCCCGCCGCATCCGCGCTCGGCGACAACGAACCGACCGCCAAGGAGATGACCCAGGTGGAGTCCGCGACCTGCAAGCCGATCGACGCCGGCAACACGGTCCGCTGCACCTACACCACCGCGGTCACCGGCAGCGACGCCGCCACGTCCCCGCACGGCACCTGGCACATCGCAGTCCTCGCCACCGCTGAGTCAGGTACGACGACCCTGGAAACCAAGGCTGCGGACTTCGAGGTCGCTCAGAAACGGTCCGCCGCCGCCGGCGGATGAGTGTCACTGATCCTGGCCGGTGCCTCGCACCGGCCAGGATCCACGTGCTACTCACTCCCCGTCGTCGCTCGCGCGATGCCGAGCAGCATCGAAGTGCGTACGAACGCGGCCCAGCAGCGTGAAGAGCTGCTCGAGCTCGTCCCGGCTCAGGGCGTCGGCGAAGTAGTGCTTCACTGCTGCCAGGTGGGGACCCGAAGCGTTCCGGAGCGCGTCACGGCCGACCGGGGTGAGGACGATGAGCGTGCCGCGGCCGTCGGCACACGCTTCGCGCCGGATCAGGCCCAGCTTCTCCATCCTGCGCCCGAGATGGTGCGACAGGCGGCTGCGTTCCCAGTCGATGGCGTCGGCGAGCTCCGAGGAACGCATCGCACCGTCTTCGGCCTCACTGAGTGCCAGCAGTACGGCGTAGTCGCCCGGCGACACACCGACCTCCTGCAGTTCGGCGCCGAGCACTCTGCGCAGGTCCGCGGTCAGGTCGATCAGCGTCCGCCACGCCTTCATCTCGTGCGGCGCCAGCCACTTGGTGTCGGCATCGCGCCGATCGGCCTTCATGTGCGTTCCTCCTGCGGGTTGACGTGTCAAAGATATCGTCGCGGACTTCATCCGTTCGCCGCAGGCTCACTCCGACGCGGCCCACCCGGCTCCCGGCGGGTCGTCAAAGGCGCGCAATCCCGCCGTCGACCACCAGCGCCTGGCCCGTCATGAAGCTCGCCGCCTCCGTGGTCGTGAAGGAGACCACGCCCATCAGGCCCTCGGGGGCCGACCCGCTTGATCGCCGGGGTCGCCAGCACTGCGCCGTAGAGACCATCTCCTGCTGCAGGCCGGTCAGCGTGCCGAGAATGCGCACCGCGCCGGGGCGACCACCTTCGCCGTGACGTCGGCCGCGCCGACGGGCGCCAGGGCGGAACCGGGGAGGCCGATCGGCACTGGTCCGCCCCTCCTCCAGCTCACCCCTGGCGCTCCCCCGGACGCGGCGCTCGCCCTCATTCGTGCTGAACGGGCGCAGCACGACCGCCGGCCGGGGTCTCTCCGCTGATCTCCTGGAGGAACCGGCCGAAGTTGCCGTCCGACCAGTGCTCCACCGACTGTCCGTCCACCACACGGTCGATGGAGATCCCGGTGAGGCGGACTTCTCGCCCGGACGCCGGGATGCCCAGGATCGTTCCGGTGTGAATGCCGCTGAAGCCCCACCGGGTGACGACCTTGTCGCCCTCCGCGAACTGGTCGTAGACCTCCATCCTGTAGTTCGACAGGGACTTGGTGAGCTCGACGTCGCCGTCGATCCACACGTCACGCTGGTTCGGACCGTCGAAGCCGTGAAGCACGAGATCCTTCGCGATGTACCGCTCGAAGCCCACGGCCAGGTCACCGTTGTACGTGGCGTAGAACGCGGCGGCGACCTCCTTCGGCGACATGTGGTCCCGGACGTCCTCGCTCGACTGGCTGGTTGTGGCCATCTGTCTCACTCCTCTGATGTGACAGGCACCCCAGGGCACCTGCTTGACTCGTCAATTACCCCTCTGGAAGCCTGCCCGCTCAGACATCGCATGGACCGAGCGCCGGGGCCTGCGGGGGCGTTCAGCCGGCGAGCAACTTGCGTGCCTTCGGCACCACCTCGGCCCCGTACAGCTCGATGTTCGTACGCAGCCGATCCTCGGAGAGCCGGCCCATCGCGTACTTGAGGTCGAACCGGCCGGCATTCAGGTTCCGCATGGTGTTCGCCATCTTCTGGGCGACGGTGTCCGGCGAACCGACGTACAGCGAGCCGTGCGGGCCGACCTCGTGCAGGAAGTTCTCCTTGGTCGGGATCGCGAAGCCTCGGACTCTGCTCATGCGGGTCATCATGTCCAGGTAGTGCGGCCAGAACTCGTCGATCGCCCGCTCGTCGGTCGGTGCGATATGGCCGGGCGAGTGGATGCCGACAGGGCGGGATCCGTAGCCGAATCCGGTGATCGCCTGTGTGTAGAGCCGAGTCAGGGGCACGAACCGGTCCGGCGGGCCGCCGATGACGGCCAGTCGCAGGTTGAAGCCGTAACGCGCGGCGCGCACCACGGAGTTCGGGTTGCCGCCGACGCCGACCCAGACCGGCAGCGGCCGGTCCAGTTCGGGGACGACCTCCTGGTCGTGCAGCGGTGGCCGCACGGTGCCCTCCCAGGTGATCGGGCCACCCTTGAGGACCTCGGCGAAGAGGCTCAGCTTCTCATCGAAGAGCACGTCGTAGTCGGCGAGGTCGTGACCGAAGAGGGGGAAGGACTCGGTACTGGAGCCGCGCCCCAGGGTCACTTCCGCGCGGCCGCCGGAGATTGCGTTGAGCGTCGAGTACCGCTGGAAGACGCGGACGGGGTCGTCGGAGCTGAGGACCGTCACGGCGGAGCCAAGGCCGATCCGCGAGGTCCGGGTGGCGATGGCGCCGAGGACGAGGTCGCCTGCCGGCATCGGGAAGTCGGTGGTGTGGTGCTCACCGATGTTGAAGTGGTCGACGCCGAGTTCGTCGGCGAGTGCGCCCTGTTCGACGACCGCCCGGATGGCGTCCGCGTGCGAGAAGGGGCTGCCGTCGGCGGCGCTGGAGATGTCGCCGAAGGTGTCCAGACCGAATGTGTAGTCACGAGCCTGAGTCTGAGTCTGATCGGTCATGATGCGCTCCTCACGGGATTCGGTGCGGGGACGTCAGGCGGCGGCCGGTTGAGCGACGAGCGCGGTGAACTCGGCACGGCCCAGCGGAGTTCCGAAGACGGGCTCGCCCGGCTGGAAGGAGCGGCCTTCGCGCAGCGAGCCGAGCACGACGGGGTCGAAGCCGATCCGGTCCACGAAGGTGGTGACGAGGTCGAGCGCCTCGGCGTCGTCGCCCGCGATGCCCAGCGCACGCCGGTCCGGGGCACCGGCCGGCCGCCGGTCCTCCTCGATCTGGTGGTAGCCGAGGTGATTGAAGGTCTTCACCACGGCCGCGGAAACCAGGTGCTGCTGCACGATCTCGCTGCTGCTCAGGCCGTCCCGTTCGAAGAACTCCTGGCGGCCGTCGATCGGCTCCCAGTAGTTCATGGCGTCCACGACGATCTTGCCGGCGAACCACGTGGGGTCGAGCGTGGCGAAGCGGTGAAGCGGCAGCGCCAGGACGACGATGTCGGCGGCCGCGACCGCATCGGCGGCCCACATCGGCTCGGCCCCGGGCATCACGATGCTCGTGATCAGTTCGAGATCTGCGGGGCCGCCGGAAGCAGCTGCGTTGACCTGGTAGCCGGCCTCGACGGCGGCGCGGGCGAGCACCGAGCCGACCCTGCCGACGCCGAGTACGGAGATCACGGGGGCGATGTCGTTCATGACGGTTCCCTTCACGCAATCCATTGGTTGACATGTCAACCATAGGGCTACATGATTGACACGTCAACTACTCAGGAGGTAGCCGTGAGCTCCTACACGTTCGGGATCGACAGCTTCGGCGACATCACGGTCGACGAGACCGGCCGGCCCCTGCACGACGCCGAGGCGACCCGCGCACTGGTGGAGGAGGGCGTACTGGCCGAACAGTCCGGCCTGGACTTCTTCGGCCTCGGCGAGCACCACACCGCAGAGATGCCTCTATCGGCACCGGACCTCGTCCTGGCCTCGGTGGCGGCACGCACCTCGACGATCCACCTCGGCTCGGCCGTCACCGTGCTGAGTTCCGACGACCCGGTCCGTGTGTTCCAGCGGTACGCCACGCTGGACGCGCTCTCCTCCGGGCGCGCGGAGGTCATCCTGGGACGGGGCTCCAGCAAGGAGTCGTTCCCGCTCTTCGGATACGACCTCGCCGACTACGACGTGCTCTTCGAGGAGAAGTTGGACCTGTTCGCAGCCCTCCGCCGCGAAGAGCCCGTGAAGTGGCACGGAACCGTACGCGCCGCCTTCGACGGACTGCCCGTGGTGCCCCGCACCGAATCCGGGTCACTGCCGACCTGGGTCGGCGTCGGCGGCAACCCCGCCTCGGTCGTGCGGACCGCGAAGTACGGTCTGAACCTGATGCTCGCGCTCATCGGCGGCAATCCGGCCCGGTTCGCCAGACTCTCCGAGCTGTACCTGGCGAAGAACGGCTTCGCGGAGCACCCCATCGGCGTGCACTCGCCGGGCCACATCGCGGCCACCGACGAGGAAGCGGTCGAGCAGTACTGGGCGTACTACCGGACCTACCTCCTCGAAGCCCGCTACGAGCGCGGCTTCCCGCCGATCACCCGCGAGTTCTACGAGCACGAGATCGAGTACGGCTCCCTGTATGTCGGCTCACCGGCCACGGTCGCCGCGAAGATCACACGGACCATGAAGAACCTGCACGCATCACGCTTCGACCTGAAGTACGGGATGGGGCCGATGCCGCACAGCTAGCTGATGGAATCCATCCGGCTGTACGGCACCGAGGTCGTACCGCGCGTCAAGGAACTGCTGGCCCAGCCAGATGCCTGAGGAGTTTCTCCCGCGGTTCACGGCCCGCCGGGGATGACGCGCGCAGTCACTCATCGACCGGGTGTGGGCGGCAGGCAAGTCGGCGGTCTTCCGTCAGTGCCGGTCCAGCTGCTCCGCCCAGTCGGCGGGCACTCTCCCAGTGGGGCCCGGGACCGGCTGGTCGAGAGGGTGACTGTGGGGTGGCGCCAGTTCGGGTCCGGTCTCGGAATACTCCGAGGTGTCGAAGTTCCAGAACCAGCCTTCGCCCGGTTCGAAACTGCGGATCACGGGGTGTCCGGTCGCCGTCCAATGGGCGGTGGCGTGTTTGGCGGGCGAGTCGTCGCAGCACCCGACGTGGCCACACAGCGCGCAGCGCCGCAGGTGTACCCACCATCCGTCGGCGGCGTCGCACTCGACGCAGCCCGAACCGCTCGGCGGGACGGAGGTGTCGACGCCATTCTCCGATGTCATGAGCTCTCCTCCTGGACCATCCGCCGGACGAGGAAGCCGGCCTTCATGCCGGACTCAGTCAAGTATGTCCGGAAGGCGCCGCCGACGCGCCACGGCGCGGCCTTCCGGTCCGCCGCACCACGGATTCAGATGTTGAACGTCGATCGGTCGGCGCACATACTCCCGCTGCCGCCACCACGTAGGCCAACATCCGACTACGGGATCCCAGCCTCGAACGGACCGCCATCGTCCGGGGCGCTGAACGTCTCCGTCGAGCCTCGGACCGGCCGGGGCGGCTTACCTGCTCACGTGGTGTCGGAGCAGGCGCTCGGCAAGAATGCCTTGCCCGAGCTGCGGGGGTCGACCTCACTGGACCGGCTCGTCACGGACTCGTCCCCACCATTCGTCCTCTGACACGCCGCCGAGGACGCCTGCGTCCCACCCGAGCACACGTACCAGCTCGCCACGGCCCTGGCGGCGCACAAGGTCCCGCACAGCGGTTCGGGGCCTCATGGAGCGCCGCCGAGCAGGAATGTGCCGTGGGCCTCACAATGCGCGCCGCCGTTTCCTCACCCGCACGGGTGACAGACCGGGTGGACCGGCGGCACGCAGGATGAGACCGGGACCGGATCGAGAGGGTGACGATGGACGACCATGGACTGAGCGGGAATCCGGCGTGGACCCCGGTCGCGCGCCTCGCGCGCGAGCAGCTCGCTCGGCTCGGGGCGGTCGGTTCGGAGCATGCCACGGCCGCCGGGGAGGTCCTCTTCGCCGCCGGCGACGCGTCCTACGACTTCTTCGTCGTCCTCGACGGGGTGGCGGACGTCGTGGAACGGCTCGGTGAGGCGACCGAGCGGGTAGTGGCCTCGTACGGTCCGGGCGAATTCCTGGGCGAGATCGGCATGCTCACCGGCGAGCGCGCAAGCCTCGCCGGGGTCGTGCGGAGCGCGGGCCGGGTGCTGCGCGTCCCGCTGCGTCGGATCCAGGTGCTGATGACGCAGGACACCGACCTCAGCGACTTCGTTCTGCGAATCTTCCTCGAACGTCGGGCGAACCTGTTGCGCAAGGGCGCCGGTCTCACCCTGGTCGGGTCCCGGTACGACCCACGCTGCCGGGCACTGCTGCAGTCGTTCTCGCGCAGTCGGACCGCTGTGAACTGGCTGGATCTGGAGGAGCAGCCCGAGGCCGAGGCACTGTTGCGGGAACTCCGGGTGCCTGTCGCGGACCTCCCCATCGTGCTCGTCCCGGGGCGGCCGATGCTGCGCAACCCGCAGCCGGCCGACATCGCCGCAGAGTTCGGTGAGCTGCCCGCCGAGGCCGACGACGACCGGGACGTCTGCGACCTGCTGGTCGTCGGAGGCGGCCCGGGCGGACTGGCAGCGGCGGTGTACGGCGCGTCGGAGGGGCTGCAGACGGCCCTGCTCGACGCGGCGGCCTTCGGGGGCCAGGCCGGCACCTCCTCGCGGATCGAGAACTACCTCGGGTTCCCGGCCGGTCTCTCCGGCGCCGAGCTCGCCGCCCGCGGGACCGTGCAGGCGGCCAAGTTCGGCGTCCGGTTGCACCGCAACGCGCGAGCGGCGGCCTTCGCCGGCCGCGCCGGCAGGCACTGCGTCACCTGCGACGACGGGCGCGTGTTCAGGGCCCAGGACGTCATCATCGCGACCGGCGCCGAGTACCGGCGCCTGACCGTGCCCGGAGCCGAGGCCTGGGAGGGGAACAGCGTTCACTACGCCGCCACCGTCGTCGAGGCGCAGTCCTGTCGTGGCAGGCCGGTTGCTGTCATCGGCGGGGGAAACTCGGCGGGACAGGCCGCAATGTTCCTGTCGCGGACGTCCGATCCAGTACATCTGCTGGTCCGGGGCGAGGATCTGGACCATTCGATGTCGCGCTACCTTGTCGAGGCGATCGCGGCCGATCCGAGGATCCGGGTGTGGGTTCGGACGGAGGCGGTCGCCCTCGTGGCTGACTCTGCCGTCACCGGAATCGACGTCGTCGACCGAGGGGCCGGCCGGCGTTCGCACGTGAAAGCCGACGCCGTGTTCGTCTTCATCGGCGCGACGCCCTGCACCGGCTGGCTCGGCGGCCGGCTGGCGACGGATCGCGACGGCTTCCTGCTCACCGGACAAGATCTCGACGGCGCGTGGGAAGCCGATCGGGCACCGCTGCCCTTCGAGACGAGCGAGCCGGGCGTGTTCTGCGTCGGCGACGCGCGCAGCGGCAGCGTGAAGCGGGTCGCCACCGCCGTCGGCGAGGGGTCCGCCGCCGTCCGGCTCGTGTTCGAGCGCCGACGGCTGGACGGCGCTCGTCACCTGCTCGTGTGAGGGCCGGACACGGACGGAATCGGCACCATGGAGCCCGACGGGTGTCCACGGAACGCGGGATTCACGCCTGCTTCCACGACCGAGGAGCCCGGAACGTCGACGAACGTCCGCGAGGAACGGCCACCGACGTGTCCAGCACAGCACCGCGGTGGTGCGACGGAGCCGGGCGGAGACGACCCTCCACCAGATCGTGGAAGTCTCACACCCGTGCATGCTCCTTCGTGCGGCAGGGCGAAGGAGCCGTAGGTTACCGGGCGCCAGTCACCGCGCGGCCGGGAACCGCCATGGAGGGCTGGGAGCCCCAGGCCGCGAAGCGGTCACGGTGACAGCCCGGCGGGAGCAATGACCCTGCCACCACAAGCTGGCCACTCGTCAGAAGAGGTGGCATCGGGTCGGCATCGATCCGAGCAGACCCTGCCACGGATGACCGACCCGCGACCCTCTCGGATGCCTGCGGACCACCGGCGGCCGGCCCATTCGATGCCACTCGGCAAGGTGCCTCGACCAGCGTCGGTTCGGAGATCCGGGAGCCGCCGCAGACCACAAAAGGCCACGTCAACGTACCCGGCCACGGGCCTTGAGGGGCCCGGGCGGGAGTTCGGGTGCGGGCAGTCGGGCGCCGTCGTAGCCGTGGACCTCGCCGAACCGGGCGCCTTCCGTCCAGTCGTTTCGGGCCTGCACGATCTCGGCGTTGTCCCGGCCGATGAAGTTCCACCACATGACGAGCTCCTCCTCGAACGGCTCGCCGCCCAGGAGCATGAGGCCCGCGTCGGTGTCCGCGCGCAGTGGCAGCTCGGTGCGTCCGCACCCGAGGTAGAGCATGGAACCGGGGAGCACGGGCACTTCGTCGACCTCGGCCTGGCCGGACATGGAGAGCACCGCGTATTCGAAGTCCGGGTCGAGCGGCAGTCGGGCCCGGGCGCCGGCGGTCAGGGCGATGTCGGCGCCGACGATCGGGGTGTACGTGGTGCCGGGCGAGGTGGTGCCGTCGAGTTCGCCGAGGATCAGGGTGGCGGTGAGGCCCGGCGCCGTGACGGCCGGCAGGTCGGCGTGGTGCTGGAAGTGGGGCTCGACGTGGCGGTGGGCGTCGGGCAGTGCGACCCAGAGTTGGGCGCCGTGCAGAGACCTCGCGTGGGACTTCGGGCTCTCCTCGGAGTGGCTGATGGCCCGGCCGGAGGTCATCAGTCCCAGTTCGCGCGGACGGATCGTACGGAGGCTGCCGAGGCTGTCCCGGTGCAGGACCTCGCCGTCGTGCAGCCAGCTGACCGTCTGCAGGCCCATGTGCGGGTGGGGCGGCACCCGCATCCCCGGTTCGCCCGCGATGTCGTCGGGGCCGTAATGATCGACGAAGGCCCAGGCGCCGACCATCCGGCGGCCCAGATTGGGCAGCAGCCTGCGGACCTCGGTGGACTCGCCCAGCCGGACACGGCGAGGGGTGAGAAGTTCGCGTACGGGCTCGGCGACGACGAAGCCCCGTCCCCCGCAGACGGAGAGTTCGGCCTGGCGATCGAGATTGCTCATGGCGCTCAACCTATTCCCGTGCGGGCCCGGGGGTGCCGGTACCCACGCCGACAACTTAGTGGAATATTCAACCACTGGGCCGTGTTCCGGCCATTGCACGACGACCGAGCGGCAGCTGGGTCGATGACTGGACGGAGTCGGACGCGGTCCGGGGACGGTCCATGACGGAGGAGGTCAAGTGAGCGACACCTACTACGAGTTCGGCACGGCTGCCGACCGCTGGGACCGTGCGCAGATGTTCTTCGAGGCGAAGGAGTACATGTCGGCGGCCCGGATCCTGGAGGGGCTGGTCGAGGAGGTTCCGGAGCAGGTGTCGCCGCGTCTGCTGCTGGCCCGGACCTACTACCACTCGGCCCGGCTCGCGAAGGCCGAGGCGGAGCTGCGGGCGGTTCTGGAGCGCGACCCGGTGGAGCACTACGCGCGGCTGATGCTCGGGCGCACCCTGGAGCGCCAGGGACGGAGCGCGGAGGCGGCCGGCCATCTGCGGATGGCGGCGGCGTTCTCCGGGGACTTCGACTCCGGGCCGGCCTCCGGCCAGGGCTCCGGCCGGGCCGTCTCCCGGGAGCCTTCGGCCGGGTGAGCCCCGGGCTGACCGGCAGCGCGTTCGGCCGGGTCCTCCGCGGACCCGGCCGGGCCGTTCAATTCGGATGCCGGCCACCCGTCCCCCGTGATACTTCACTCGCTCATGACCGACCTCACGACTCCTCGCCTCCTGCTCCGCCTGATGAATGCCACCGATGCCCTGCGGGTGATGGCCGGCACACCGGAAGACGGGGCGCACTGGGCGCCCGGCTACCCGTCCCCCGGCGAGCGGGCCGCGGCCGAGCGCTTCCTCGACACCTGTGCGAGGAGCGGTGACCCCAGCCCCTTCGGCTCGTTCGAGATACGGCGCCGTGAGGACGGGCAGGTGATCGGCGGGATGGGATTCCACGGTGCGCCGGACGAGAACGGGCACGTCACGATCGGCTACGGCCTCGCCCCCTCGGCCCAGGGACTGGGCTACGCATCCGAGGCGCTGCGCGCCCTGCTGCGGTTCGCCCGCGGTCAGGGGGTGAGCTGTGTGCACGGTGACACCGATCTGGACAACATCGCGTCCCAGCGCGTCATGGAGGCCGTCGGCATGCGTCTGGTGGGAGAGGACGAGAAGTTGAAGTACTACCGGATCGACTGGGGCCCGCAGGCCGAGGAGTGAACCGGCAGTACGACTGAACCCCGCCGGGTGCTCCCGGCGGGGTTCGGGTCGTCGGGCGGCCCGCATGCGGCGCGCCGGTCAGCCGGCCGCCGTGGCCGCCCGTCCCGTGCCGCTGTTCCCGGCCGCGACGGTGCCGGTTCCCGGTGCGAGAAGGCGTTCCGTCAGATGGCCGAAGACCAGGCCGAAGGTCACCCAGAGAGTGGCCTGCACGGCGAGGGTGCTGAGCCGGAACTCCCACAGCAGGGTGGCCGGGAAGTCCTTGCCGACCTCGTTGAACGAGGGCAGGAACGCGTAGGCGAGGCCGATCACCACGACGTAACCGGCGGATGCCGCGATCGTCGCGTTCCAGTTGCCCAGACGGGGAGCCAGCCGTCTGCCGAGCATGACCGCGGCCACGGCCAGCAGCACGCTCAGGGCCACCATCAGGAAGAACAGAGCGGTACGGCGGCCGATGGTGTCGGGGTTGCCGACGGCCGGCGGGTTGGCCGGGTACTTCAGGAACGGCACGACGTACACCGTGAGCAGCGCCGCGCCCGCTATCAGGGCGGCTGTGGCCCGTGGGCCGAACCTGCCGATCCGGCCCAGCGCGTAGCAGAAGACGAGGGCGGCGATGCCGCCGATCGCCACACCGAAGACGAGCACACCGGTGGCGAGGCCGGCGGTGGACTGCATGGTGCGGCTGACCAGCTCCTCGCCGCCGTCGTGGTGATGACTGTGCGACTCCTCCAGGGCGATGGCCGCGTCCACACGCGACTCACCGAGGAAGTAGGCGACGAGCAGGGCGAGCACACCCGCGACGAGGCCGGCCAGCATGCCGCGTACGAGCAGGGCTCTGACAGATATGGAGTTCATGGAGCTTCCCCTGGATCGGACGGTACGTCAGTGGCAGGGGAAACCGAGGAGGTGGCGGCCGTCGTGGACCCACTCGTGGACACCTTCGCCGGAGATGACCGCGGTGGCGCCCTGCTCGGCGCCGACGAAGTACAGCAGTACGAGCATGAGGATGCCGAAGAAGACCGCCCAGGGGGCAATGGCCTTCAGGGAGATGGGGGTGAGCGCCGGTACGGCGGTGGTGGCGGGGGCAGCGGTCTGTGCCATGGCAGAACCTCCTGTGGGAACACGCGTCCCGATCGTGGTGCCTGAGACGTGGGTGCTGGGTCTGACTTCCCGCACAGGTACGGGTTCACAGTGGCGCGACCGTGCCGGATTCTCACCGGACTTCCGTCACACCTACGTCATGTTCGCCGTGACCATACCGCTTGGGGACAGGTGCCGCCATGGTGCCGGTGACCGGGCCGGACCCCACTGATGCCAGGGTGGGCACGGAGGGGCCGGAGTTCAGGGAGTTGACTGGGTCATGGCAGTACAGGTGATGTTGATCTCACCGGCGCTCAACGCCGCGCTGCGCGAGGCGCGCTTCGACGGCGACGCGACGCTCGACGCGGCCGGGGTCCGCCGGGCCCGGGCCGCCGCGGCGGCGGTGCCCCCGGCCGACCGGCTGCTGCGCGGACCGTCCGGTCGGTGCGCCGCGACCGCCGAGGCGCTGGGACTGTGCACCGAGCCCGAACCGGCGGTCCGTGGCTGGGACATGGGCCGGTGGAGCGGTCGGCGGCTGGCCGAGGTGAGCGCGGCCGAGCCGGAGGGCGTGTCGGCCTGGCTGACCGATCCCTCGGCGGCTCCCCACGGCGGCGAGTCGCTGCTGGAGCTGTGCGCCCGGGCCGGACGCTGGCTGGAGACGCTGGCGTCCACCGGAGAAGTGGCGGGCGCGGAGGGCCACCGCGTGCTGGGCGTCGTGGAGCCGGCGGTGGTGCGGGCCGCGATCGTGGGGGCGCTCGGCCTGCCTCCGGAGGCGTTCTGGCGGCTGGACGTCGCCCCACTGACGGTGACCGGGCTCAGCGGGCGCTCCGGCCGGTGGAACCTGCGGTGCGGACAACCGCTGTCTCCGACGCCGGCCGAATGATCCCGTCCGGACCCGTCCGATCGCGTAAGGACCCGACGCTGGATGCAAGAACTGTGGTCCGTACCAAGGCCTTGACACGGTGTTGCTTCACTTCTCAGCCTCCAGGTGGCACGGCTCCTTCGCCTGGTGTGAGGGCCTGGTCGTGCTGCGTGCCTGGGAGTGGGGATGGTGCCTATGCCCCCCGCCACT
>NZ_JBEZLL010000015.1:76578-213457 GCF_040652135.1 Streptomyces sp. NPDC048295 | reverse complement strand
GGGGGGGGCGCCCGGGGGGGGGGGGGCGCCCCCCCCCCCGGCCGGGGGGCACCCCCCGCCGGGTGTGCGGGTGGAGCCTCGTCACCAGGGCCAGTTCTCGATGATGTGGGTGACGGGGAGGAGTGCGGTCAGGATGGTCGTGAGCACTTTCAGCGACATACCGAGGAATGCCGACTCCACCTTGGCCCGAGGCCGTCTGCCCGCCTTGGCCTGAGGCCGTCTGCCCGAGTCCGGGGGACGCCTGACCGGATCAGGCAGCTTCGGCCATCGCGTCGTCCCGGTTCCTTCATCCGTCGATGACAGGATCTGCAGGCTGGGTGCTCCAGTTGACGCAGGGGTGTCCTCCTGCCCCGCACCGAGGGCTGCCAGGCGTTGTGAGAGAGGGGGGTGCGAGGACGTGTGCTCCTTCTCGGGGCGGTGCGATCGCTGACCTGTACGAGCGGGTAGTGCGTTGCCCAGGGACCGGTAGAGCTCTTCCAACCGGTCCTGAGACATCTGTGAGGTCGATGCCCGACGGAATGTCTTCCAGGCTGCCACCGTCTGATCGGCCCGCAGCAGTGCCCGTCTCATCACGCCACGGCCCACGTGCCGCGCCGCGACCTGGTCGGCCTCGTACTCCTGTCGGTGGCGGGCGGATCGGGTGATCCGGTCGTACAGCACCCTGTAACTGTGGAACAACTTGATCAGCGCGCGGGCATACAGCCAAAGCAACCAGTCGTGGTTGGCTACGCCTGTGCTGACTGTCGCCGTGCTGTCCAACTCCTCAGCCAGGTCGTCCAGTTTTTTGGAACCCCGGCGGGACAGGACGCCGAAGTTGTGATGCCGCCCGGCGCAGTGGGCGAGCTCGTGACACAGGACGGCGCGCAGCTCCTCACGGTCCAACCCGGCCAGGAGCGGCACACCGAGGAAGAGGCTCTTGGCGCGGGGGCGGCCACGTGGTGGCGAGACCGTCACATCGGCATTCGCGCGGGGTGTGAGCCAGATCGAGGTTCTGTTCATCCGAGTGCCGAGGGACGAGTCGAGCTCGGCAACCATGGCCCACAGTTCTGGAGCATCCGTCGGTTCGAGTCGCACGAAATCCCGTCGACGGCGTCCTCCCGCACGGGCCATACGGATCGCGCCGACGAGCGGGACGATGGTGGGGCCCACCATGACCGCAGCGGCCAAGGACACGCGCAGCAGCGTTCTCCAGGCGTCGAGGTTGATGGTTGTCCAGCTCACCGAGCTGGCTTCCGAGGCCAGACCATTCGTGACCACCAGCATCAGCCCGAGCCAGCCCAGCAGGATGCAGAGGACGATCGCATACAGGCACAGAAGCAGCAGACGGGCGGTTGTCGTGCGCTGTGCGCTCGACAGCTTCCCCGTCCGGAGTCGTGTCGATGCCAAGGGTCACTTCTTTCCCTCTACGGACCATCCCTGTCGGGCTGCTGTGTCCTTCAGAGCGGCCAGAATCCGTTCCTGGGCGGTGCGGTCCGCCTCGAAGTGGCGCTCCAGCTCTTCCCCGGCACGACGGACAGCAGCCATAACCGTTTCGTCCCCGTCTCCGTCCACGTCCGGTGACAGGATGTCGAGGCCCGTCTCGGGGAGGAGCCCAGTGGGATCGGCCTCCCATCCCTCCAGTCCGAACCAGAGGTTGAGGCTCGTTCGCGCCTTGTGCATGTGGACCCTCACCGTGCTGTCGGAGATACCGAGCAGGTCCGCGATCTCTTGTGTCGAGCACCCGTTCCAGGCATACAGGACGAGAACAGTGCGCTGACGAGGCGGCAGATTCCGCAACGCCGCGATCACTTCGCCGGCCTCGGCGCTGAGCTGGGGGTCGGAACTGGGGTCGGGCATGGGGGCGTCCCTGACGAGGCCGAGCCAACGAGCGCGCCGCCACTGCATCTTCCGCACCCGCTGGACCATGGCGCGCTGCACTACGGCTTCGGGAGTTTCGTACTCGCCGTACTGCGCCCATCGGGGCAGAACAGCCGCGAACGCATCGTGCACCGCATCCTCGGCGTCCTGCTGGTTCTTGCACATTTTGGAGGCGCGGGCGATGAGCTTCGGGCACATGCGCTCGTAGAAGTCGTGCATCGACTCGCGCGGTTGCGTCACCTCGTTGCCGGTACCCATCACTTCTTCCCCTTCTCGCTGTGCGGCTCCCGATCCACAACGATCACCACCGGCTGCGGAGGCGGCGCGGATCGAGCGGAGTGCAGCAGCCGCACCACCTCGATGACGGCGGTGAGCAATACCGCCGGGACGGTCGGTTCTTCGAGTATGGCCAGCACTGGTGCCTCCCAGGAGCGTTTGCACGGACACAAGGGGACAGCCATGGGAAGCCGATACGTTTACGTCCGATCGCCGATCAATGCAAAAGCCCGCGCGTAGGAGAGCGGGAGGCTCTGCTGCGCGCGGGCTGCCGGGACGGAGATGTGCTGAGGGCGGTGCGGGGTTCAGGGTGCCTTGACGGACTCGACGAACGGCGTCCACGCGGACGCGTTCACGATGAGCACCGGCCCCTCGGGACGCTTGGAGTCACGGACGGGGACGATGCCGGGGTGGCCGTCCACGACTTCGAGGCAGTCGCCGCCGGAGGTGTTGCTGTGGCTGCTCTTACGCCAGGTGACGGCGCTCAAGTCGAACTGGCTGCACACCATTTCGGTGGTCCTCTGCCGCTTCCTCGATCATGGTGAGGGACACCTCCGGCTCAGGAGATCGTACGACCTCCGGTACTGCTTCACGAGGGCCGGATCGTCGACGGTGTTCCCATGGTGCTGGCCCTCCGTGCAGACCAGCGGAGGAGCGTCCGCGAAGTCCAGCACCATGGCGTTGCTCAGCATCAAGGCGTGCGCTCCCGTGTTCCGCGGGAGGATCTGCGTAAAGATCCGGTCTCTCCTGATGAGGGCGGCGATGTGGTCGAGCTGCTCGGCCATCTGCTGCAGTGGCAGGATCGGCAGACGCAGCAGGGATTCGGGCAGGATCGCCCAGTACTGCGGATTCCGTTGATCGGCTTCGAAGAGCCGCGCCCGCGCCAGCCGTCCGTTGACCTTCTCGTCGATCTCCTCGGGAAGTTCAGGCAACCGCTCGGCGCAGATCACGGCCCGCGCGTACGCCTCTGTCTGGAGCAGGCCGGGGAAGACGCCTGGTGACCACTGCTCGATGGTCTCGGCGCGCTTCTCGGCCTCCAGCACGCGCTCGAAGTACTCCGCGTGGCCATTGCGCTTGGCCTTCCGTACGTCGTCGCAGCAGCGTGCGAAGTAGCCGTCCGTGCCGAGGACCCGGTCGGCGTGGTGGGCGAGGTCCAGCGGGATGCTGCGGTTGCCGTGCTCGATCTCGCTGAGGAGCGTGATGCCGTAGAAGCTGCCCTCCGACAGCTTCTACAAGGTCAGTCCGGCTTTCTCCCGCTGGCAGCGCAGCTCCTTGCCGTAGAACTGCGGGATATCTGCCGAGCCGTCGATTTTCTTGCGCGTAGCCACTTTTGACCACCTTTCGCGCCGTGCGCCGGGGAGCGGGAAACCCTTTCAAGGTAGAGGTTCACGCGGCAGTGTGTGACATGTTCGTCACAGTGTGCAACGAAAGGTGTACCGCTTCTCCGGGCAGCCGGACAACGTGGGTCGGAGACGATTCGGAAGAGCTGTTCCTCTGGCTGTACCGATTCGACAAGGCCGCGGATCAGAGCGTCGACAAGCCGGTCGGGGCGTGGGATCAGTGTGCCGCGTCCAGACGGGCCCGCTGGTCGTCCGTCAGTTCCAGGTCGACCGCCGCCAGGTTCTCCTTCAGCTGGGCCACCGACGACGCGCCGGCCAGCGGGATCACGGGCAGGTGGCCGCCGATCTGCCACGCCAGGACGACCTGGTTGACGCCGGCTCCGGTCTCGGCGGCGATCTCGCGCAGGACCGCGAGCCGTGCGGGGGTGCCGGGGTGGTCGTAGTCCGCGGGGAGCGGCTTGTCCGTGCGGGTGTACGCGCCGGCGAGCAGCGGGGAGTACGCGACCAGGGTCAGCGCGGGCTCGGCGCGCAGATAGCTGAACATCTCGGGGCCGGCGTGGCCGAGGCTGCCGTCCTCGAACAGCGGGCTGGGGATGTCGAACCGGGGGCGCAGGTGGCTGTGCTGGTATTGCAGGACCTCGTAGCCGGGCAGTCCGGCGGCGGCCGCGAGCGAGCGGGCGCGTTCCACCCGCCAGACGGCGTGGTTGCTGGCGCCCAGCAGTCCGACCGCTCCCTCGGCCACCAGCTCCCCGAACGCCTCGACCGTCTCGCCGAGAGGGACGGTCCGGTCCTCGATGTGCGCGTAGAGCAGGTCGAGCTTCTCCACGCCGAGCCGTTCCCGGCTGCGCTCGGTGGCCTCGCGGACCGCCTTCGCCGACAGGCCCTCCGGGTTGTCGACGAACCCGGTGCCGGGCGCGAGCGGTTCGGCGCCGAGCTTGGTGGCGACGACTATCTCGTCGCCGATGCCGCGGCTGCGCCGCCACTTCCCGAGCAGCCGCTCGCTCTGGCCGCCGAGACCACCGTCGACCCAGTAGGCGTAGTTGTCGGAGGTGTCGATGAACGTGCCGCCGGCCTCGACGAAGTGGTCCAGGACGGCGAACGAGGTCTTCTCGTCGGTGACCGACCCGAAGAGCATCGCGCCGAGCGCCAGGACACTCACCTCGCGGCGGGTCGCGGGGTCGGTTCCGATGGTGCGGTACTTCATGACAGTCCCCTCCGTCGCGGCCGCCGTCGTTCGGTGGCCGTGAGAAGGAGTGTGGATGTTGAAGTGCGCTTCAACGCAAGGGGGTTCCGGCCGCAGTTCCATCAGTGGCATCGCCTACGCTGAACGCGCTTACCCGCTCTCGAATTCTTCCGAATTCTCCGCACCCAGAGGAGCGCCCCGTGCCGGTCGACCTGCCCGAGCCCCGGATCGACACCAGCAAGCCCCACCCCGCGCGCGTCTACGACTGGCTGCTGGGTGGCAAGGACAACTATCCGGTCGACCAACAGGTTGCGGAGAAGCTGCCCGAGGAGGCGCGGGGCAACGCCGCGCGGAACCGGGCCTTCATGCACCGGGCCTCCGCCTGGCTGGCCCGCAACGGGGTCGATCAGTTCCTCGACATCGGCACCGGCATCCCCACCGAGCCCAATCTGCACCAGGTCGTCCAGGAGATCACCCCGTCCGCCCGGATCGTCTACGCGGACAACGACCCGATCGTGCTGCGGCACGCGGAGGCGCTGCTGGTCAGCAGGCCGGAGGGGCTCACCGACTACATCCACGCGGATGTGCGCCGGCCCGGGGCGATCCTCGACCACGCTCGTGAACTGCTCGACTTCGACCGGCCCGTCGCGCTCTCCCTCATCGCGCTGATGCACTTCCTGCCGGACGACGAGGACCCGTACGGCCTCACCCGCACGCTGGTCGACGCACTGCCCCCGGGCAGCTACCTGGTGCTCTCGCACGGCACCGCCGACCAGCATCCGGAGCTGAAGCAGGAGACCGAGAGCGTGTACAAGAAGGGGGCGATCCCGCTGCGGATGCGCACCCGGAGCGAGGTCGAGCCCTTCTTCGACGGGCTGGACCTCGTCGAACCGGGGCTGGTCTTCGCCACCGAGTGGTACCGCGAGGAGCCCGCACCGGTGCGGGAGCGCAGCGGCTTCTACGTGGGCGTCGGCCGGGTGCGCTGAATCCGGGCCGATGAGTTCCGGGCGGTGCGGCGGTCCAGCTTTCCGAGCGGATGAAACGGGAAGGTGGACCGATGACCGATCTGAACGATGTCCTGAAGAAGCATGTCGGCGACGGGGCGGCGCCGGGGGCCGTGGGGCTGGTGGCCCGCGGCGACCGGGTCGAGGTGGCGGCGGTCGGCTCCGCCGACGCGGGCGGTACGGTCCCGATGGCCCGGGACTCGATCTTCCGCATCGCCTCGATGACCAAGCCGGTCACCGCCGCGGCGACCATGATGCTGGTGGAGGAGGGCCGGATCGCACTGGACGAACCGGTGCGGCAGTGGCTGCCGGAGCTGGCGGCGCCGATGGTCGTCCGTACGCCGGCCTCCCCGGCCGACGACGTGGTGCCCGCCGCCAAGGTCATCACCGTGGCCGACCTGCTCACCTTCCGGGCCGGGTACGGCTTCCCGTCGGACTTCTCGCTGCCCGCGGTCCGGCTGCTGTTCAGCGAGCTGAAGCAGGGAGCGCTGCAACCGCAGGCCATCGAGGCGCCGGACGCGTGGATGGCCACGCTGTCCCGTATCCCGCTGCTCCACCAGCCCGGCGAGGAGTGGCTGTACAACACCTGCTCGGACATCCTCGGGGTGCTGATCGCCCGGGTCTCGGACCGGCCGCTGCCCGAGTTCCTGGCGGAGCGGCTGTTCGAGCCGCTGGGCATGGCCGACACCGGATTCGCCGTACCGGCCTCCGAGGCCGGCCGGTTCACCAGCTACTACCGCGGCAGCCCGGCCGGCGGCCTTCAGCTGGTCGACGCCCCGGACGGGCAGTGGAGCAGCGTCCCCGCCTTCCCGTCCGGCACCGGCGGGCTGGTCTCGACCGCGGACGACTGGTACGCCTTCGCCCGGATGCTGCTCGCAGAGGGGAACCCGGAAGGGAGCCCCGGCGGGCGCCGGCTGCTGTCCGCCGAATCGGTGCGGCTGATGACCACCGACCATCTGACGCGGGCGCAGCGGGAGCACAGCACGCTGTTCCTGGAGGGCCAGGGCTGGGGCTACGGCGGTTCGGTCGACGTCGAGGCCGTCGAGCCGTGGAACGTGCCGGGACGCTACGGGTGGGTGGGCGGCACGGGAACGGCGGGGCATCTCACGCCCGCCACCGGCGCGGTCTCCGTCCTGCTGACCCAGCTGGAGATGACCGGACCGACACCGCCCGCGCTGATGCGGGAGTTCTGGCGGTACGCGGCCGGGGCCTGAGGGCCCGGTGTCGGCGCGGGCCCGGACGGCGGCGGTCACGGCGGCGGACAGCGCCACGAGGCGGACAGTGCCACGGTGGCGGCACCCGCCCCTCGGGCGCGGGACCGCTACCGCAGGGGCTTCGCGAAACAGCGGCTGCTCTCGTACATGCGGTAGTGGCCGAACTTCTCGCACGGGGCGTAGCCGCTGGATTCGTAGAGCGCGATCGCCTCAGGCTGCTTGTCCCCGGTCTCCAGCACCATGCGGACCCGGCCCGCCGCCCGCGCGTCGGCCTCCAGGGCGGCCAGGATGCGGCGGGCCAGTCCGTTGCCGCGGCCCTCGGGTATCACGAACATCCGCTTGAGCTCGGCGTCGCCGTCCGAGTAGCCCTCGTCGTTCCGGTCCTGGGTGCGCCAGCCGCCGGTGGCGACAGGACGGTCCCGCGCATCGTAGGCGAGCAGATACAGCCCGTGGGGCGGTTCGAACATCGAGGGGTCGAGCGGTGTGACATCGCCCTCGTCCCCGTACCGCTCGGCGTATTCGAGCTGCACCTGATCGTTGAGTTCGACGGCGTCGGGGTGGTCGAAGGGCCGAGGGTGGATATTCATGCGGAGAATGGTACATGTATGCGGGCATCCGGTGTCGGTATCGTGCCGGAATGCTCACTGTGACCTCTGTCAACGTAAACGGGCTCCGTGCCGCCGCCAAGAAGGGCTTCGTCGAATGGCTGGCCCGGACCGAAGCCGATGTGATCTGCCTCCAGGAAGTGCGGGCCGAGCCGCAGCAGCTGCCCGAGGAGGTGCGCGACCCGGACGGCTGGCACACGGTGCACGCGCCGGCCGCCGCCAAGGGGCGGGCCGGGGTCTCCCTCTACTCGCGGCGTGCGCCGGAGCGCGTGCAGATCGGGTTCGGCGGCTTCGGGGACGCGGGGAGCGAGGAGTTCGACACGAGTGGGCGCTACGTCGAGATCGATCTGCCGGGTGTCACGGTCGCGAGCCTGTATCTGCCCTCCGGTGAGGTGGGGACCGAGAAGCAGGACGAGAAGGAGCGGTTCATGGCCGCGTTCCTCCCGTATCTGAAGGGCCTGAAGGAGCGTGCCGCGGCCGGGGGCCGTGAGGTCGTGGTCTGCGGTGACTGGAACATCGCCCACCGCGAGGCCGACCTGAAGAACTGGAAGGCCAACAAGAAGAACTCCGGCTTCCTCCCCGAGGAGCGGGAGTGGCTGACCCGGGTCTTCGACGAGGCCGAGTACGTCGATGTCGTACGGGCGCTGCACCCCGACGAGGAGGGGCCGTACTCGTGGTGGTCCTACCGCGGGCGGGCCTTCGACAACGACGCCGGCTGGCGGATCGACTACCAGGTGGCGACGCCGGGGCTGGCCGGGCGCGCGGTGAAGGGCTGGGTCGAGCGGGCCGCGACGCACGCCGAGCGGTGGAGCGACCACGCGCCGGTGACGGTGGTCTTCGAACAGTAGAGCGTGCGAACGGGGGGAGTGCGGGGCGGTCGGGGCGGGGCAGGATCCCGGCGTGCGATCGAGAGTGCCGGCCGGGCGGCCGCCGTGCGACCGTCCGTCAGGGGGCGGGGCTGTGCGGCGGACCGTCGGTGTTCTCGCGGCGCATGCGGCGGTCCAGGGCCATGGAGAGCTCGGCGTCCATCACCGCCCGGGCCAGCGGCCGGAGTTGGGGCGGTTCGGCCTCGCCGCTGTGGCTCTCCAGGGCGCCCACGAAGAGTTCGGCGAGCGCGTCGGCGTGCTCGCGGACCCGGCGGCCGGTCTCCAGCACGGTGGCGAGCGGGATTCCCTCCCGTACCAGCTGGGACGAGACCTCCAGCAGGCGGCGGCTGATGTGGACGATCTCGTCGCCGTCGGTGGCCAGATATCCCAGGTCGAGGGCGGCGGCCAGGTTCTCCGTGCCGGTCTCGCCCTCGAAGTAGTCCGCGAGCTGTTCGGGCGTGAGGCGGACCGGGGTCTCCTCGGTCGGCTCGCCCAGCCCCAGTACCTCGGCGACGTCGCGGCCGCTCTCGAAGGTGCGGGCGAGATCGGCGATGCCGGTGAGGGTGTGTCCGCGCTCCAGCAGCCCGGTGATGGTGCGCAGCCGGGCCAGATGGTGGTCGTCGTACCAGGCGATGCGCCCCTCGCGGCGGGGCGGCGAGATCAGTCCGCGCTCCCGGTAGAAACGCACGGTCCGCACGGGGATGCCGGCCTCCTTGGCCAGCTCCTCCATGCGGTATTCGCGGTGCTCGCGTCCTTCGGCCACACCCGCACCCTACCGGCCTCCCCCGCGGCAGGGAGCGGGCTCCCGGCGCCCCGCGACTCCGCTTGCGGCGTTGTCGTCGGTCGACGGCGCTCCGCGTCGTCCCCCTTCTCCGCCTTGCGATCGAAGCCGCATGGCGCCGCTCGCCATCCGCTCCCTGTCGCGGGGGAGGCCGCACGTTGTACCGCCGGTAACTTTCCCTCGCCGTACCCCTACCCATCGGTACGGAGCTGTTCTAGTCTCCCCACAATGCCAGTGATTGCTGGCAGAGTCGTGTGACGTACCGCGGGAGGCGGCAGCATGGCCCAGCACAAGCACGTACGAGTGGCGGTGATCGGATCCGGATTCGGGGGCCTCGGCGCCGCCGTCCGGCTGCGCCGCGAAGGCATCACGGACTTCGTCGTCCTGGAGCGGGCCGACTCCGTCGGGGGCACCTGGCGCGACAACAGCTATCCCGGCTGCGCCTGCGACGTACCGTCCCACCTGTACTCGTTCTCCTTCGCACCCAACCCCGAGTGGCCGCGCACCTTCTCCGGCCAGGAGCACATCCGCACCTACCTGGAGCATGTCGCGGACACCTTCGGACTGAGGCCGCACCTGAGGCTGGGTCACGAGGTGACGGTCATGCGCTGGGACCGCGAGGAGCTCCACTGGGCCATCGAGACCGCCAACGGGGCCTCCTTCACCGCCGACTTCGTCGTCTCCGCGACCGGTCCGCTCTCCGACCCGAAGACGCCGGACATCCCCGGTCTCGCCGGCTTCCCCGGCAAGGTCTTCCACTCGGCCCGCTGGGACCACGACGCCGACCTGACCGGCAAGCGCGTCGCCGTGATCGGCACCGGTGCCTCCGCCATCCAGATCGTGCCCGCGATCCAGCCGAAGGTCGCCGGCCTGGCGCTCTTCCAGCGCACCCCGCCCTGGGTCATGCCGCGCATGGACCGGAAGATCAGCGGCGCCGAGCGCTGGCTGCACCGCGCCCTGCCCGTCACCGGCACCGCGCGCCGCGGACTGCTCTGGGGCATACGGGAGTTGCAGGTCAGCGCCTTCACCAAGCACCCGAACGAACTGGGCCTGGTCGAGCGGATAGCCAAGGCCAACATGGCGAAGGCGATCAAGGACCCCGTGCTGCGGGCCAAGCTGACCCCCTCGTACCGCATCGGCTGCAAGCGCATCCTGCTCTCCAGCACCTACTATCCGGCGCTCGCGAAGCCCAACGTGGACGTGATCACCTCCGGCCTGGCCGAGGTGCGCGGCTCCACGCTCGTCGCCTCCGACGGTACGGAGACCGAGGCCGACGCGATCGTCTTCGGCACCGGCTTCCACGTCACCGACATGCCGATCGCCGAGCGCGTGGTGGGCGCGGAGGGCATCACGCTCGCCGAGTCCTGGAAGGACGGCATGCAGGCGCTGCGCGGCGCCAGCGCCGCCGGCTTCCCCAACTTCATGACGGTCATCGGCCCCAACACCGGGCTCGGCAACTCCTCGATGGTCCTGATGATCGAGTCCCAGCTGAACTACATGGCCGACTACCTGCGCCAGCTCAACGTGCTGGGCGGACGCGTCGCGCTCGACGCCCGCCCCTCGGCGGTCGGCGCCTGGGACCGCCGCATCCAGACACGGATGGAGCGCACCGTGTGGAACACCGGCGGCTGCAACAGCTGGTACCTGGACGCCAACGGGCGCAACACCACCGTCTGGCCGGGCACCACCGCCGAGTTCCGCAAGGTCACGCGGTCGGTCGACCTCTCGGAGTACGAGGTCGTCCGGATACCGAAGCGGGCCGCCGCCCCGGCGGAGGCCGTCGCCGAGGAGGTCGTGCGATGAGCCGGCTGCTGCGGCGCGACAACACCCCGCCGGTCCCCGCGCACGAGCTGACCGCCCGCTCCGCCGACGGCGCCCGGATCCATGTCGAGGTGCACGGGCGGGACGGCGCCCCGGCGGTGGTCCTCTCGCACGGCTGGACGTGCAGCACCCACTTCTGGGCCGCTCAGGTACGGGATCTCGCGGCGGACCACCGGGTCGTCGTCTACGACCAGCGGGGACACGGCCGTTCGCCCGCCGTCGGCCGCGAGGGATACAGCACCGAGGCCCTCGCCGACGACCTCGAAGCGGTGCTGGCCGCCACCCTCGCACCGGGGGAGAAGGCCGTGATCGCCGGGCACTCCATGGGCGGCATGACGATCATGGCCGCCTCAGGGCGGGCCGGGCTGCGCGAGCACGCGGCGGCCGTACTGCTGTGCAGCACCGGCAGTTCCCGGCTGGCCGCCGAGTCGCTGGTGGTGCCGGTGCGGGCCGGTGCCGTCCGGACCGGGATGACCCGCGCGATCCTCCGTGCGAAGGCCCCGCTCGGACCGGTCACACCGGTTTCCCGGCGGATACTCAAGTACGCGACGATGGGAGCGGGCTCCGCTCCCGACCGGGTGGACGCCTGCGCCCGGATCGTGCACGCCTGCCCGCGCGGCGCCAGGGCGCCCTGGGGGCATGTCCTCGCGGAGCTCGATCTCGACGCGGGCGTACGGGAGTTGAGGGTGCCCACGGCGGTGATCGCGGGTACGGAGGACCGGATGACGCCGCCCGTGCACGCCCGCGCCCTCGCGGCGGCGCTGCCCGACTGCCTGGGGCTCACCGAGCTGACGGGCATGGGCCACATGACGCCGGTGGAGGCACCGGAGGCGGTCACGGCGAAGATCCGGGAACTTGTCACCGGGTACGTCCCGGCGGACGGCACGGGTGCGGATGCGGGCACGGACGGTACGGCCGAGAAGGAGGAGGTCGCATGAGCGACAGGCGGAGTCTCGAAGGACAGGTCGTCGTCGTCACGGGCGCGGCACGTGGCGTGGGTGAACTGCTGGCCCGCAAGCTCTCGGCGCGCGGCGCCACGCTCGCGCTGGTCGGGCTGGAGCCGGACGAACTGAAGAAGGTCTCCGAGCGGCTGCACTCGGACAGCGACCACTGGTTCGCGGACGTCACCGACCACGAGGCGATGGCGCGGGTCGCCCAGGAGGTCAAGGCGCGGTTCGGGAAGATCGACGTCGTCGTCGCCAACGCCGGGGTCGCCTCGGGCGGGCCGTTCGTCGACTCGGACCCCGACGCGTGGCGGCGGGTCATCGAGGTCAATCTGATCGGCGGCGCGGTCACCGGCCGGGCCTTCCTGCCGGTGCTCATGGAGAGCCGCGGCTACTTCCTCCAGATCGCCTCGCTCGCGGCGATGACCCCGGCACCGATGATGACCGCGTACTGCGCGTCCAAGTCGGGCGTGGAGGCCTTCGCGCACAGCCTGCGGGCCGAGGTCGCCCACCGGGGCGTGAAGGTCGGGGTCGGCTATCTGTCCTGGACCGACACGGACATGGTGCGGGGCGCCGACCAGGACGACGTGATGCGGGAGTTGCGCCAGCGGCTGCCCTGGCCGGCGAACCGCACCTATCCGCTGGGTCCCGCCGTCGACCGGATCGTGGCCGGCATCGAGCGCCGGTCCCCGCACGTGTACGCGCAGTGGTGGCTGCGCGGGATGCAGTCCGTGCGCGGCTACCTGCCCTCGCTGATAGGCGTCGTCGGACAGCGGGAGGTCCGCAGGTTCGGGTCGCGGCTGGACGGCGTGAGCAAGGGTCTCGTCGGCGCCGGGGGCGCCGCCGACCAGGCGGCACGGGCGACGACTACGCAGCGTAAGTGATCGACATGCGGTGGGTGCCGGGGCCTGCGACGCTGATCGAGGTCCTCACGGACCGTCCCCCAAGCACCCACTAGGAGTGAACGGAATGGCTATCGCAGACCAGTTCAAGGACAAGGCGCAGCAGCTCGCCGACCAGGCGAAGAAGAAGGGCGGCGAGGGCCGCGGCCAAGGCCAGGAGCGGACGCGCACCGAGGGCCAGGAGCGCATGCGCACCGAAGGCCAGGAGCGGGCGCGCACCGAGGGCCGCGAGCGGATGCAGAACGTGTCCGAGCGGGCCTCGAAGACGTCGCAGCAGGGCCGTGACAAGGCCCGGGCCACGACGGACGAGCTCCGCGAGCGCCGCGAGCGCTGACGTGCCGGTCGCGACACTGCGCGTTGCCTGAGAGGGGCGCACCCGGATCTCCGGGTGCGCCCCTTTCGCACGGTGCGGGCCGGGGCTCTCAGCGGTCCCGGCCCCGGCCTCGGTGCTCGGCCTCAGTCCTCGGCCGCCGGGTGCGCCAGGTCGCCCGGGTCGGTGTTCGCCCCGCACAGCACCACGGCGACCCGTTCACCGGCGCCCGGCCGGTAGCCGCCGCCCGGCGCCGTGAGCGCGGCCAGTGCGGTGGAGGCGGCGTGCTCGACGGCGATGCGGCGGTGGTCCCACAGCGCCCGGCGGGCGCGGACGATCTCGCCGTCCGGCACCAGGACGGAGCGGACGTCGTTCTCGCGGGCGGCGTGCAGGGCCAGGGAGGTGACCCGTCGGGCGCCGAGGGCGTCGACGGCGACCGAGTCGACCGGGACGTCGACCGGCCGGCCGGACTCCAGGGCGGCGTTCAGTGCCCGGCAGTTCTCCGGCTCGACGGCGACCGTGCGGATGCCGTGGTGCCGGGCGGAGGTGGCGACGCCGGCGAACAGACCGCCGCCGCCGACCGAGACCACCACGGTGTCCAGGCCGGGGATCCGGGCGTGGATCTCCTCCATCAGCGTGCCGGCCCCGGCGGCGATCAGCGGGTGGTCGTAGGCGTGCGCGGCGAGCGCGCCGGACGAGGCGGCGAACTCCTCGCACGCTTCGAGGGCCTCGGCGTACTCCGCACCGACCAGCCGCACGTCCGCCCCGTAGCCGCGCAGTTTGGCGACCTTCACCGCCGGGGCGACGCTCGGCAGGAACACCGTGGCCCGTACGCCCTGCTGCTGGGCGGCCCACGCACAGGCCAGCCCGGCGTTGCCGCCGGAGGCGATGGTCACCCCCGCGTCCGGCAGGGTGCCCGCCTCGCGGTGGGCCTGGATGAAGTTCTGCGCGCCGCGCGCCTTGAAGGAGCCGGTGTGCTGCATGAACTCCAGCGCGAACCAGAGCTCGTAGGGCTGCTCGGACCGCTCGTCGGGGCCGGCGGGTGTGACGGCGACCGGGCGGATGTGCCCGGTGGTCCGGTCGGTGGCGGCCTTGATGTCGTCGTACGTGAGCTGGTCCACTTTGTCGCTCCTGCCGGGAGTCGGGCCGGGAGGCCGGGAGGGGTCGGTCGGCTCCTAGTCTCGCGGAAGCGGCTTTGCGCGTATCCCGGCGAGGGTGGCGCGCCACTCCTCCTCCGGGGCGGACGACACCGAGTGGTCCGCCCGGCACATGCCGCGTCCACCGGGGGTGCTGCACCGGTGGACGCGGCGGATTCGTACGCGGCGGATTCGTATGGGGCGGATTCGTACGGGGCGGATTCGTGCGGGGCGGATTCGTGCGGGAGTGGTGAGGTCAGGGCTGGATCGGCATGGACCAGCAGTTGGAGGTGGCGGCCTTGCCGGAGAGGCGGTCGGTCAGCCAGGAGACGGCGTCGCCCTGGTCGGTGATGAGCGGGACGAGGTGGTTGGTGAGGATCTTGTCGCCGAGGTTCGGCAGCACGATGGCGTCGTAGGTGACGTCGGCGCCCTTGTTGCACCAGTCGACGGCGAGCTTCCGGGCCTGGGCGTGGGGCACGATGTCGTCCTGGACGCCGGTGGCCAGCCGCACGGGCCCGGCCGGCTTGAGCGTGCCGATGCGCTGCTTGTCCAGGGCCGCCTGCGCGCGGGGGTCGGCGGCGATGATGTCACCGATGGACTTGCCGCTGGTGGTCCACTTGCTGCTCTTGGTGAAGCCGTAGCCGAACAGTGCGTCGCCGACGCACATGGTCGACGCGTCCGCCAGGGCGGCCCGGCCGTCGGCGTTGATGTTCGCGTCGACAACCGCCCGCAGATCGGGGTCGGCCTGGGCGAATCCGTTGATCGACCAGGCCAGCGCGCCGGCGAGCGCGCTGCCGTCTATCCCCTTCATGACCGAGGTCAGGTCCGCCGGGGGTGCGCCGGAGTACGTTCCGGAGAGCGGGACGTCGGGCGCGTAGGAGGGCTGGAGTTCGGCGGCCGCCGCGCTGGCACCGCCGCCCTGGCTGTATCCGTACAGACCGGTTCTCGAAGCCGCGGTGACCGACGCCCCGGATACGGCGCGGGCGGCGCGGGCCGCGTCCAGCAGGGCGTGTGCCTCGTCGACACGGTTGACGTAGGTGTGCAGACGGTCGGTGGTGCCGAGGCCGACGTAGTCGGTCACGACGACCGCGGCGCCGGTCGACAGGAGCCGGTAGATCGCCAGGGCCTCGTAGCCCACGGACACGGTGTCGCCGTTGAGGGTGAGCGGGTTCTGCAGGGCGAAGGACGGCGCGCACTGATCGCCCTGGCCCATGGTGCCCGAAGCCACCGCGACCAGGGGGCGCGGCCCGGTGCCCTTCCAGGCGGCCGAGGGCTCGATGTAGGCGCCGGTCACGGCCACGGCCTGTCCGGCCGAGTCGGTGGACCGGTACATGAGGCGGGTCGCGGTGCCCGGCATCGGGCGGCCGTCCAGGCCGGGGATACTCAGTCCGAGCGGCAGTGCTTCGGTACGGATCAACGCCCCGTTGGGCGAGGGCAGTTCGTTGGGCGGGGTGTAGAAGGCGGGGATGGTCACCCCGCGGGAGACGACGGGGTCCGCGGTGGTGGCGGCGGCAGTGGCCGGTGCGGCCGAAAGGCCGGCGCAGACCGTGCCGGCGACGACGACACCGGCCAGCAGGCGCAGGCCGGCCCCGGCGCCACGACCGGTTGCCGGGGCGGGGGTGGGGGTGGGGATGGAACGAGAACGGGTCTTCGTGCGGCTCATGTGGGGCTCCTCGTTCGTCGTTTGAGTGATCGATGTCGCCTGAGTTCGTCCGGTGCGGCCGGGCACACCAAGTGCCTTATGAATCAATGCAGTTACTCGTGAGTCACTTACGGCAGCGTAGGTCCGCGTGTCAGTGAGTGACAAGACGTCGGCATGCGCCAGTTTTCAATGGCTCGCTATGCTGCGGCAGCAGGGACGAGGGGCGGGGGCGAGGGTGGGCGAAGCGCCATCCGCGGGACGCGGGTGGGAAGTTCAGGCAGCTGCCAGGCCGTCGCTCGCCGAGCGGCGCAAGGCGGCTCTCCGCTTCGAGATCGCCGGTGAGGCTGTCCGGCTGTTCGCCTCACAGGGCGTCACCGGCACGACGGGCGAGCAGATCGCCCAGGCCGTGGGCATCTCTTCCCGCACTCTGTGGCGTCATTTCCCCACCAAGGAGAGCTGCGTACTGCCGCTGCTCTCAGCGGGGCTGGAGTTCGCCGTGGACCAACTGCGCCACTGGCCGGCGGACATGAGCCTGCTGGACTTCGTCACGCAATCCCTGCGGGTCGGCGAACTGCCCGCCGGGGCCCCGGTCATCCTCGACCTGATCCGCATGACGACCACCGACCCGGCACTGCGCGCGGTCTGGCTCCAGGCCCACGACGACGCCCTGCCCGTCCTCGGGCAACTCCTCGCCCAGCGGTCCGGCGGCAGCGCCGACGACCTCCGGATCAAGGTGCACGCGGCAACCTTCAACGGCGCCCTGCGCGCGGCGTCGGAGGACTTCGCCCGCCGGTACGCGGAGGATCCGGGGGCGTCGGGGAGCGAAATCGCCACATGCCTCATCGCCGCACTGCGCGCAGCCTCCGAGGGCCTGCCCTACTGACGTGCCCGGTGCGGGGGCCGCATCGAATTGCTCAGTGGTCAGGACGCCTTGAGGGCCTCGACGAACGGGGTCCAGGCGGACGCGGGGAGGACGAGCGCGGGGCCTTCGGGGCGCTTGGAGTCGCGGACGGGGACGAGGTCTCGGTGGCCGTCCGCGACTTCGAGGCAGTCGCCGCCGGAGGAATTGCTGTGGCTGCTCTTGCGCCAGCGGGCGAAACCTGCGGCGACTTCGACGCAGTTACCACCGGAGGTGTTGCTGTGGCTGCTCCTACGCCAGATTGCGGCGCTCAAGTTGATTTGGGTGCGCACCATTTCGATAGTCCTCTGTTGCTTTTTGGATCGTGGCGAGGGATTCCTCCGGGGGCAGGGCGGCGGCCCGGAGCAGATCGTACGACCTCCGATACTGCTTCACGATCGTCGGATCGTCGATGGTGTTTCCGTGATGCTGGCCCTCCGTGTAGAAGAGCGGGGGCGCATCCGGGAAGTCCAGCAGCATGGCGTTGTTCAGCATGAGAGTGTGCGCTCCAGTGTTCCACGGCAGGATCTGCGTAATGATCCGGCTTCTCTTGGCGAGATCAGCGATGTGGGCGAGCTGCCCGGCCATCTCTTGCGGCGGCAGGATCGGCATCCACAGCAGCGACTCAGGCAGAACGACCCAGTACTGCGGCGTCCGGTGGTCCTTCTCGAAGAGTTGAGCCCGTTCCAGCCGCGCATTGACCTTGGCGTCGATTTCTTCTGGTAGATCCGGCGTCCTCTCGACGCGGAACAGCGCACGTGCGTACGGCTCTGTCTGAAGCAGGCCAGGGAAGACTGTCGGAGACCATTCGTCGATTGTTTCGGCCTTCTTCTCAGTCTCCAGGACGCGCTCGAAATACTCCGCGTGCCCCTTCCGCCGGGCCTTCCGCACGTCCTCGCACCGCCGCTGGAAGAACCCGTCCGTTCCCAGCACCCGGTCCACGTGCCGGGCCAGGTCCTCGGGCATCCGCCGGTGACCGTGCTCGATCTCGCTCATGTACGTGACGCCGTAGAAGCTGCCGTCCACCAGCTTCTCCAGGGTCAGGCCCGCTTCCTCCCGCTTGAAGCGGAGCTCCTTTCCGTAGAACTGCGGGACGCCCGCCGAGCCGTCGATCTCCTTGCGTGTGGCCACTGTTGACCGCCTTTCGCGCTGTTCGTTGTGGAGCGGGAAGTTCTTTCACGGTAGGGGTCCGTGCGGCAGCCTGTGAGGCGTTCGTCACAGTCAGCAACGAAAGGTGGATGCCCTCTCATGGACGACACGTACGACTTCACCGCCCACGACATCGGCCCGGACATCAACGCGCTCCGCGCCGCGCTCGCCGCCCACGGCATCACGCTGCCGACGCTCGGCGTCGACCCGCTGACCCTCGCCGCGCGGGCGACCCGGCCGCCGCTGGTCGCGCTCGGCAACTGCAATGTGGCGACCGCGCGCCGGATGGCCGAGGTGCTGCGCTCGGCGGCCGGTGGATGACCGTGTTGCCGCTCACGGTGGATCTGCTCGCCGTACCGAAGGCCGTACCGGAGATGCGGCACACCCTGCGGGAGCGGTGCGGGGGCGTGGACTCGCCCGATCTGCTGCTCTGTGTCAGCGAGTTGCTGACCAATGTGATCGTGCATCTCGGTGAGGGGACGCCGGTCACGCTCCGGGTCAGCGGTACGCGTACCGGCAGGGTCCGGGTCGAACTGAGCGACCCCGAGCCGTGCGCCTGGCCCGCACTGCGCACCGCGTCCGGTGGCGACGAGTCGGGGCGGGGGCTGGCGCTCGTGGACGCGCTGGCGCTGCGGTGGGGCGTCGAGCAGGGGCCGTACGGGAAGACGGTCTGGTGCGAGTTGCGGGCCCCCGGTCCGTCCTTCGGCGAAGGACGGACCGGTGAAGGGGGTCAGCGCAGGGTGAGCGGGGTCTCGGAGTCGACGCGGGTCAGCTTCTCCGGGTTGCGTACGTAGTAGAGGCCGGTGATGTGGGCGTCCTCGATCCGGAAGGCCACGACGCCGTCGACAACGCCGTCCAGGCGCAGCAGGAAGGCCGGGTTGCCGTTGGCCAGGGTGGGGCTGATGGTGATCGTGGCGGTGGTCTTGCCGGCGCCGCCGACGAGGTAGCGGGCCACCTTGTCGGCGCCGATGATCGGCCGTCGGGCGGCCTGCTTGATGCCGCCGCCGTCGCCGAGGAGGACCACGTCGGGGGCGAGCACGTCCAGGAGGCCCTGGAGGTCCCCGGTCTCCAGGGCGCGCCGGAACGAGTCCACCGCCGCCCGGGACACGCTCGCCGAGACCGCCGCACGGGGGCGGCGGGCGTCGACGTGGCGACGGGCGCGGTGCGCGATCTGGCGGACGGCCGCCGGGGTCTTCTCGACGGCGGCGGCGATCTCGTCGTAGTCGACGGCAAAGACCTCGCGCAGCACGAAGACGGCGCGTTCCGTCGGCGACAGGGTCTCCAGGACGAGCATCAGGGCCATCGACACGCTCTCGGCGAGCTCGACGTCCTCGGCCACGTCCGGCGCGGTGAGTACCGGTTCGGGAAGCCAGGGGCCGACGTAAGCCTCCTTGCGGCGCGACAGTGTGCGCAGCCGGTTGAGGGACTGCCGGGTGGTGATCCGGACCAGATAGGCGCGCTCGTCGCGCACCTGTTCCGGGTCGACCTCGACCCATCGCAGCCAGGTCTCCTGGAGGACGTCCTCCGCGTCGGCCGCCGATCCGAGCATTTCGTAGGCGACGGTGAAGAGCAGGTTGCGATGGGCGACGAAGGCCTCGGTCGCCGGGTCGGGGGTGGCGTGGTCGTCGTTCATTTCTTGCCTCTCCTCGGAGCCCGGCTCGCGGAGCTCAGGCCGTCTGTCCGGCGGCGGCCGGTTCCTTGGCGCGTTCGGCGCGCGGGCCGCTCCTGCGGGCCTCGTTCACCAGCTGCTTGACGGTGGCCTTGCAGACGATCTCCTTGAGCTTCGCACCGGGGCGGCCACCCAGGTACAGCGGGTTCGCGCGGTCGTCCATCGAGGCGAACTGGAAGAACCCGGTGCGGCGGCCCAGGCTCATGCACTGGCCGGCGAACCGTACCTTCAGGGGCGCGGGTTGCTCGCCCGCGATCCGGCTGAGCACCGTGCGGGCGGCGCGCGAGCCCAGCTGGCCCGCGGCCTGGCAGCTCATCCGGAACGGCGCGTCGGCCGGTGCCGCCGCGTCCCCGGCCGCGACGATGCGCGGGTCGTCCACGCTCGTCAGGGTCTCGTCGGTGAGCAGACGGCCCACGGCGTCGGTGGTCAGGCCGCTGCGGGCGGCCAGGTCCGGCACGCTGAATCCGGCGGCCCGGACGGTGACCCGGCTGGGGAGTTCCCGGCCGTCGTCGAGCCGTACGGCATCGGCGGTCACGGCGGCCACCCGGGCGCCGGGGCCCTCGACCACGGCCACACCGAGCTCGGCGAGGGTCCGGGCGACCGCGCGGCGGCCCCGGGGGTGCAGATACGGGCCGAGCTCCTCGCCGCAGACCAGGGTCACGGCCCGGCCCTCCTCGGCCAGTTCGGCGGCGGTCTCGATGCCGGTCGGGCCGGAGCCGACCACGGTCACCGGGGCCGTCGCGGGTGCGGCGTCGAGGAGCGGACGCAGCCGCCGCGCCTCCTCCAGGGTGGCGATCGGGTGGGCGAACTCCGCCGCGCCGGGCACGTCCGGGGCGGCGCTGCCGCTGCCCACCGCGTAGATCAGGTAGTCGTAGCCGACCGTGGAGCCGCCCGTGAGTTCCACGCCGCGCCCGGCCGCGTCGATCGTCGCCACGCTGTCGACCACCAGCCGGATGTTCCCGGCCAGGACCTCCGCGTAGTCGACGACGGCGTCATTGCTTCCACCGACCAGTTGGTGGAGTCGGATGCGCTCGACGAAGTCGGGGCGCGGGTTGATCAGTGTCACGGTCAAGTCGGTCTGCTGGGCCAGCCGGTTGGCGGCGGTGACGCCCGCGTAACCTCCGCCGATCACGACCACGCCGGTGTTCTTGTTCATGGTGTCTGCGTCTCCGTCCGGTTCCGTTGCCTGCTTTTGGCATCAAGACACCGGGGGCAGTGGAGCTGTGACACGGGGTGAGCCGGATCACTCCGGTCAACACCGCCGTAACGCCCGCTTGACCGGCGTCAGGCGTCCGGGTGATGCGCCCCTCGGCCTGCATCTATTCACTCTTTGTGTCTGTTTGACTTCGGGGAGTCGCGACGGCTCTCGATGGGCCCTCGGACTTTCCTCAAGGAGAAATCGCATGTTCAAGAGCAGGGGTGCCCGCTCGCTCGTCCTCGGTGCCGTGGGCGTGTCCGTCGTGGCGGTCACCGCAGGGGTGGCCGTCGCCGTGGCCGACAACGTCAGGGCCCCGTACGCACAGGCCGGCGCGACGGTCCAGGGCGACGGCACGGTGCGGCTTGCCAAGGGGGTCGACAGCGTCGCGCGTCTGGGCGACGGCGACTACTGCGTGACCTTCAGCGACCCCGACTTCGCCGGGCACAAGGTCCTTCCCAGTGTCACCTCGCTCAGTCGCGGCAAGATCGTGGCCTACTCGTGGGGAGCTGCCGGTTCCAACTGCGACCCGAACAAGCGGCAGGCGCGGGTCTGGGCCACGGACACCGATGGCAAGAGTGCCGACGCCTGGTTCTCCATCGTCATCCACTGATCGCCGAACCCGACGCCCGCCGGCCCGCTCACGGCCGGTGGGCGTCCCGTTCGTGTGCGGCACGTTCCGTCGTGCCGCCCGTGACCGTGACTACCGGGGCGGCAGCGGCGGCCGTCGCCGGTCGGGGACGTCCTCGTACGTCGGCGGGACCGCCGCGGGCTGGGCGGCCAGCAGGTCCAGGGCCACCCGTACCGCGTCGTCCAGCACCGCGTACCGGCCCTCCGCCCAGTCGAGGGGGGTGCGCAGCGCCTCCAGGTCCGGTTCGACGCCGTGGTTCTCGATGGACCAGCCGTAGGTGTCGAACCAGGCCGCGTTCATCGGCACCGTGATCACCGTGCCGTCGCCGAGCCTGGTCCGGCCGGTCATGCCGACGACACCGCCCCAGGTCCGCTGGCCCACGACCGGGCCGAGCTTCAGCAGGCGGAACGCGGCGGTGATCATGTCGCCGTCGGAGGAGGTCGCCTCGTCGGCCAGGGCGACCACCGGGCCGCGCGGGGCGTTGGAGGCGTACGACACCGGCTGGGCGTTGCGGGTCAGGTCCCAGCCGAGAATGGTGCGGGTCAGTTTCTCGACCACCAGCTCACTGATGTGGCCGCCCGCGTTGCCGCGCACGTCGACGATGAGGGCCGGCCGGGACACCTCCAGGCGCAGGTCCCGGTTGAACTGGGCCCAGCCCGATCCGCCCATGTCGGGGATGTGCAGATAGCCGCACTTGCCGCCGCTCAACTCCCGTACGACGTCACGGCGTTTGGCCACCCAGTCCTGGTAGCGCAGCGGCCTCTCGTCGACCAGGGGGACGACGGCGACGCGGCGGGGGAGACTCCCGCCCCCGGCCGGGCGGAAGGTCAGCTCGACGGTGGTGCCGCCCGCCGCGGTGAGGAGGGGATACGGACCGGCGACCGGGTCGACCGGGCGTCCGTCCACGTGGGTGAGGACCGCGCCCTCCCGGATGCCCGTACCGGCCAGCGGGGAGCGGGCCTTGGAGTCGGAGGAGTCGCCGGGCAGGATGCGCCGGACCGTCCAGTCGCCGTCCCGGCACACCAGGTTCGCGCCGAGCAGGCCGATCGCCCGCTGGTAGTGCGGCGGGCCCTCGTTGCGGCGGGCCGGGGTCACATAGGCGTGCGAGGTGCCCAGTTCGCCGAGGACCTCGCGCATCAGGTCGGCGAACTCGTCGGGGGAGGCGACCCGTTGGACCAGCGGGCGGTACTGGTCGAGCACGGCGGTCCAGTCGATGCCGCACATGTCCGGGTCCCAGAAGTAGGAGCGGATGATGCGGCCGCCCTCCTCGTACGCCTGCCGCCACTCCGCCGCCGGGTCGACCTCGTGCAGGATGCGGCGCAGGTCGAGGTAGACCGTCGAGTCGCTGTCGCCGGGCTCGGTGGCGGGGACGGCGCGCAGCTCGCCCTCGTCCATGACGACCAGCCGGCTCGCGTCGCCGCTGACCGCGAACCAGTCGAGGTGGCCGACCAGTTCGGTCTTCCTGGCCTTGACGATGTTGAAGTGTTCGAGGGTGGGGCGGCCCGACATGTCCGCCGGGTTGGCGAAGGTCTCGCCGAGCGCGCCGGAGATCGGCCAGCGCAGCCAGACCAGCCCGCCGCCGCTCACCGGGTGCAGCGCCGAGTACTTGGAGGCGGAGACCGGGAAGGGCGTCACCCGGTTCTCCAGGCCCTCGAACTCGACGGTGACCGTCGACGGACCCTCGCCCGTAACGGCGTCGGGGATGTCGTCGGCCGGATCGAGCCCGCCCGCCGCCGGGCGCCCCTCCGGGGAGAGGGCGAACGGGGAGGGGGTGGCGGACGAGAGCGGCACCAGGTACGGGCGGCAGCCCAGCGGGAAGGAGAGGTCGCCGGTGTGGACGTCGTACACCGGGTCGAAGCCGCGCCAGGAGAGGAAGGCGAGATAGCGCCCGTCGCCGGTGAAGACGGGGTTCTCGTCCTCGAAGCGGCCGTTGGTGACGTCGACGATCACGGGCGCGCCGGTGCCCATGATGCGGGCCAGCTTGATCTGGCGCAGCGAGCGGCCGATGCCGGGGTGCGACCAGGTCAGCCAGGCGCCGTCGGGGGAGAACGCCAGGTCGCGGACCGGGCCGTTGATGGAGCGGATCAGCTCGGTGGGTTCGCCGGTGGAGATCTCCTCGTCGGTGTCCAGGAGCAGCAACCGTCCGTCGTTGGTCGCGATGGCGAGGCGTTCGCCGTCCGGGTCGGCGATCAGTTCGTGGACCCGGCCGAGCTGTCCGGAGGCCAGCCGGCGCGGCGCGCGGTCGCCGCTGGCGCGCGGCAGGTAGGCGATCTCGATCGCGTCCTCGCCGTCGGCGTCCGTGACGTAGGCGACCTGGCCGCCGCTGCCGAGCATCTCGGGCAGCCGGACCCGGACCCCTGGGGTGTCGGCGATGGTGCGGGCGGGGCCGTCGCGGTGGGTGAGCCAGTACAGGCTGCCGCGTACGGTGACGGCGCTGGCCCGGCCCGTCTCGTCCACGGAGAGCGAGTCGATGTTGCTGGCGGCCGGGACCTGGTGGACGCGCCGTCCGGTGCGCGGCCCGCCGAGCCGGACCTCCAGCTTCCGGGGCACCGCGTCCGGCGAGGCCAGGTCGTCGACCAGCCACAGGTCGCCCGCGCACTGGTAGACGATCCGGTGCCCGTCGCTGGAGGCGTGCCGGGCGTAGAAGGCGTCGTGGTCGGTGTGGCGGCGCAGGTCGGTGCCGTCGGGCCGGCAGGAGTAGAGATTGCCGACGCCCTCGTGGTCGGAGAGGAACGCGATCCGGCCGCCCACGAACATCGGTGAGGCGAGATGGCCGCCGATGTCCGGCAGCAGGCGCTTGCCGTGCAGCCAGAGCCGGCCGGTCGCACCGCCCCGGTACCGCTTCCAGGCGGCCGGTTCGTGCGGGGGCGTGCCGGTGAGGAGCAGGGTGCGCCGTTCGCCGTCGATGTCGGCGACCGCGATGTCGGAGACCGGGCCCCAGGGCAGCTTGCCGCCGGGGCTGCCGTCGGTGGGGACGCTGTAGGCCCAGGAGATGTGCGAGAACGGCTGGCTGTGCGAGGACACGGCGAGGATGTGGGCGGCGTCCGGGGGGTCGGGGGTCCAGCCGCAGACCCGGGTGTCCGTCGAGCCCCAGTAGGTGAGCCGGCGGGCCGGGCCGCCTTCGACCGGTGCGAGATGGATCTCGGGATCGAGCGTGCGCCAGGTCGTGTACGCGATCCGGCTGCCGTCGGGGGAGAAGCGCGGGTGGCTGACCCGGGTCCGGTCGATGGTCAGCCGCCAGGCGCGGCCGGGCCGCTCCCCCTCGGGCGCGAGGGGGGCGACCCAGAGGTCGTCCTCGGCCGCGAAGCAGAGCAGGTCGTCGTGGAGGTGCGGGAAACGGAGATACGCGACGTCGTCACTCACCCTTCAATGCTTTCCGCGTGGAAGGGCCCCGGCAACTCGTGGTGCGGGCCGGTTGTGGTGCGGAACACAAGCGAAACGATTCCGTTTCGCTGGACGGGCGGGGTACCGTCGATGTGTACGAAACAGTTTCGTTCGATTGACTGGCGTACGAGCAGCAGAAGTACGAGCACCCGAACGGGAGGTCGAGACATGGCACGCACCCGGCTCACGCCCGAGCGCGAGAGCGAGCTGTACGCCGCCGTGCTCGACCTGCTCCGCGAAGTCGGTTACGACGCCCTGACCATGGATGCCGTCGCCGCTCGCACCCGTTCCAGCAAGGCCACCCTCTACCGCCAGTGGGGGAGCAAGCCCGAGCTGGTCGTCAAGGCCCTGCGGAACAACAAGCCGGTGTCCCTCGGAGAGATCGACACCGGGTCGTTGCGCGGCGACTTCCACGCCGCCCTGGGCCGCAGCGACGACTGTCAGATGGAGAAGAACTCCGCGCTGATGCGGGGTCTGGCCCATGCCGTCCACGACAATCCCGATCTGCTCCAGGCCCTGCGCGAGCTGCTGATCGAGCCGGAGATGACCGGCCTCGACACGCTGCTGCGCCGAGCCGTGGACCGGGGTGAACTGCGTCCGGACAACCCGGCGCTGAAATATGTATCGCACATGCTGATCGGTGCCTTCACCGCTCGGCAGCTGGTCGACGACCGCGCCGTCGACCAGGCGTTCCTCACCGATTACGTCGACTCCGTGATTCTCCCCGCTCTCGGAGTCTGACCCCCCGGACCGCCCCGTGCGGTCCGTCCCCATCGCACGGCCCCCTCCCCAAGCCCCACCTGACACGCCGCTCTCGTCGTCGGGCTGGTTCCTCACGCCCTTTTCCACTCACGACCCGACCCGGGAGTACCCCTCCGTGGCCACATTCCTCTACAAACTCGGACGGCTGTCCTTCCGGCGCCGCCGCTATGTCGCCCTGATCTGGGTGGCACTGCTGGCGCTCGCCGGATTCGGCGCGGCCTCCGCGTCCACCGCCACCTCCAGCTCCTTCTCGATCCCGGGCACGGAGGCGCAGCGCGCCTTCGACCTGCTGGAACAGCGCTTCCCCGGGGGCAGTGCCGACGGTGCGAGCGCCCGGGTCGTCTTCAAGGCCCCCGGCAACGAGAAGATGACCGACCCGGCGAACAAGGCCGAGGTCCGCAAGGTCGTCGGCGAGCTGAAGTCCGGCTCCGACCAGATCGCCTCGGTCACCGACCCGTACACGGCCGACGCCGTCAGCAAGAACGGCTCCACCGCGTACGTCTCGGTCTCCTACAAGGTCAACTCGATGGAGCTGACCGACGCGACCCGGGAGGCCCTGGAGGACGCGGGCCACGCGGCGCAGAAGAGCGGGATGACCGTGGAGATCGGCGGTGACGCGCTCCAGGCGATGCCGGAGACCGGAGCCACCGAGATCATCGGTGTCGCCATCGCCGCGGTGGTGCTGGTCATCACCTTCGGCTCGCTGATCGCCGCCGGGCTGCCGCTGCTCACCGCCCTGATCGGGGTCGGCATCGGCGTCTCGACGATCACCGCGCTGGCGAACGTACTGGATCTGGGCTCCACCACCTCCACCCTCGCGATGATGATCGGCCTCGCGGTCGGCATCGACTACGCGCTGTTCATCGTCTCCCGCTACCGGGCCGAGCTGGCCGAGGGCCGGGAGCGCGAGGAAGCGGCCGGACGGGCCGTCGGCACGGCGGGCTCCGCGGTCGTCTTCGCCGGTCTCACCGTCGTCATCGCGCTGGTCGGCCTCGCCGTCGTCAACATCCCGATGCTGTCGAAGATGGGCTTCGCCGCGGCCGGCACGGTCGCGATCGCCGTCCTCATCGCGCTCACCCTGGTCCCGGCGATGATGGGCTTCGCGGGCAGGCGGGTCATGGGACGCAAGGCGCGCAAGGCCGCCGCGGCCCCGGGCGGCGCCGAGGGCCCGGCCCGGGCCGAGGACAAGCCGAACATGGGCACCCGCTGGGCGCGGTTCGTGCTGCGCAAGCCGGTGTGGGTGCTGCTGGTCGGCGTCATCGGCCTCGGCACGATCGCCGTCCCGGCCGCCTCCCTGGAGATGGGCCTGCCCGACGACGGTTCCCAGCCCACCAGCACCACCCAGCGGCGCGCCTACGACCTGCTCTCCGAGGGCTTCGGCCCCGGCTTCAACGGGCCGCTGATGGTCGTCGTGGACACCGCGAACAGCTCCGACGGAAAGACCGCCGCCAAGCAGGTCTCCGACGAGATCTCCGGCATGAAGGGCGTCGTCGCCGTCACCCCGGCCCAGTTCAACAAGGCCGGCGACACCGCGATGATCACCGTCGTCCCGGAGGACCGGCCGAGCTCCGTCGACACGGAGAACGTGGTCCACTCGATCCGTGACGCGGGCAAGGACATCAAGTCCGACACGGGTGCCGAGGTCCTGGTCACCGGCTCCACCGCGATGAACATCGACTTCTCGCAGAAGATGAACGACGCGCTGCTGCCGTACCTGGCGCTCGTGGTCGGACTCGCCTTCCTGCTGCTGATGGTGGTCTTCCGGTCGGTGCTGGTGCCGCTGAAGGCGGCTCTGGGCTTCCTGCTCTCGGTCGTCGCGGCCCTGGGCGCGGTCGTCGCGGTCTTCCAGTGGGGCTGGCTCGGCTCGCTCTTCGGGGTGGAGCAGACCGGTCCGATCATGTCGATGATGCCGATCTTCATGGTGGGCGTGGTCTTCGGCCTCGCGATGGACTACGAGGTCTTCCTGGTGACCCGGATGCGCGAGGCGTACGTCCACGGCGAGAAGCCGGGCCAGGCGATCGTCACCGGCTTCCGGCACGGCGCCCGGGTCGTCACGGCCGCGGCCGTGATCATGATGGCGGTCTTCGCCGGCTTCATCGGCTCCAGCGAGCAGATGATCAAGATGATCGGCTTCTCGCTCGCCATCGCCGTCTTCTTCGACGCGTTCGTGGTCCGGATGGCGATCGTCCCCGCGGTCCTGGCCCTGCTCGGCCACCGCGCCTGGTCGCTGCCGCGCTGGCTGGACCGGATCCTGCCGAACGTGGACGTGGAGGGCGAGGGGCTGCGCGAGCAGCTCGCCGAGACGCCCGGCGGCGACGCCGGGGGTGAGCGCGAGCTGACCCGGGTCTGAGCCCTGCGCCCGGGGCCCGTCGGGCCGTGGAAGAGCCTCCGGGGCCGCGCCTGAGCGGAGCGCGGCCCCGGACGCGCCGGTCACCTGTGGGGACGGGGGCCGGGGCACATGAGGAAGCCCCCGTGCGAGCGGCACGGGGGCTTCCGTCATACGGCGGGGACGGGCGCGTCACGCGGGTCCGGCCGAATGGGCCGGTCGAGTGGGGCCGGTCACGCGGGCGTCGCGTCGGGCGCGGGTCTGGCGCCCCCGTCGGTGTGCGTGCGGTGCAGAAAGCGGATCAGTGGCGCGCTGTCGAACTGCACCACCTCCACGCCCTCCTTCGAATGGACCTCCACGACCAGCTGTGTCCGTCCGCAGGGCCAGACGCGGACGCCGCCGCGCTCGGTGGGGGCGCGCAGCCCGCCCTCCAGCAGATCGCGGGCGAAGGCCCACTCGTCGCCGCCGGGGAAGGCGACGTGGACGGTGCGCGGGTCCTTGTCGGCGTCGTACAGCAGGTCGACCGGGACGGCCGGGAGATCGGGGGTGTCGTTGACGAGCCAGGCATCTGCCTGTTCATGGATCACGGGGGGCATGGAACGACTCCTCCTGTGCGTACTGCTTCGCCCTCCAATGTCCCATATTTTCCGCAAGCGGTGCGGTCGACAGTCGTGATGCAGCCGCTCTTGCGAAGGGTTCGCAACAAGGTCCTATCATTGAGCGGTTCACGACATCGTCCGCAGCAACGCAGGACCGCAGGAAGCGGAGCCCCCACATGCATGTACCCGACGGATTCATCGACGCGCCCGTCTCCGCCGCAGCCGGAGTCGTCGCGGCCGGTGCGGTCGCCGTCAGCCTGCGGGGCGCCCGCCGGGAACTGGACGAGCGCACCGCGCCGCTCGCCGGTCTCGTCGCCGCGTTCATCTTCGCCGTGCAGATGCTGAACTTCCCGGTCGCGGCGGGCACCAGCGGGCATCTGCTGGGCGGGGCGCTGGCGGCGATCCTGGTCGGGCCGTACACCGGCGTGCTCTGCGTCACCGTCGTCCTGCTGATGCAGGGCATCCTCTTCGCCGACGGCGGCCTCACCGCGCTCGGCGTGAACGTGCTCGACATGGGCATCACCACCACCGTCGTCGCGTACGCCCTCTTCCGCGGGCTGCTCAAGGTGCTGCCGAAGACCCGCCGCTCCGTGACCGGCGCGTCCTTCGTCGCCGCCCTGGTCTCCGTACCGGCCGCGGCCTGCGTCTTCACGCTGATCTACTGGATCGGCGGCACCACCGACATCCCGATCGGCAAGGTCTTCACCGCCATGGTCGGGGTCCACGTCCTGATCGGCATCGGCGAGGCCGTGATCACCGCGCTGACCGTCGGCGCCGTCATCGCGGTCCGCCCCGACCTGGTCCACGGCGCCCGCGGGCTCACCTCCTCGCTCAAGCTCCGGGTCGACGGCGAACTCGTCGACGCCCCCGCCCCGCAGCCGGCCACCCCGGTCGCCGCCCGCTCCCACCGGGGGATCTGGGCCACCGGCCTGGTCACCGCCCTCGTCCTGGCGGGCTTCGTCTCCTACTACGCCTCCGCCGACCCCGACGGCCTGGAGAAGGTCGCCGCCGACCAGGGCATCGACAAGAAGACCGAGGAACACGCGGCCAAGGACTCCCCGCTCGCCGACTACGGCGTCAAGGACATCTCCGACGCCCGGCTCTCCGGCGGCCTCGCCGGAGTGATCGGCGTCGGCGCCACGATCGTGGTCGGCAGCGGCGTCTTCTACGTGGTCCGCCGCCGCCGTACGCAGGACGCCCCCGACGACACCGCACGCACCAGCGAAAACGTCTGACATGGGCGCGGGACACGCACACAAGCTCTACCGGCACGGCCACTCGCCCGTCCACGACCTGCCGCCGCACTGCAAGATCGCCGCCGCCTTCTGCTTCGTCGTGGTCGTCGTCTCGACGCCCCGCGAGTCGGTGTGGGCGTTCGGGCTGTACGCGGTGCTGCTCGGCGCGGTCACCGCCATCGCCCGCATCCCGGCGGGCTTCCTGCTCAAGCGGCTGCTCATCGAGGTGCCGTTCGTCGCGTTCGCGCTGCTCATGCCGTTCGTGGTGCCCGGCGAGCAGACCCAGGTCCTCGGCCTCTCCGTCAGCGTCCCCGGCCTCTGGGGCGCCTGGAACGTCCTCGCCAAGGGCACCCTCGGCGTCGCCGCGTCCGTACTTCTCGCCTCCACCACCGAACTGCGCTCGCTGCTGCTCGGCCTCCAGCGGCTGAAGCTGCCGCCGCTGCTCGTCCAGATCGCCTCCTTCATGATCCGGTACGGCGACGTGATCACCGACGAGATGCGCCGGATGTCGATCGCCCGCCGCTCCCGGGGCTTCGAGGCGCGCGGCGTACGCCAGTGGGGTGTCCTGGCCAAGTCGGCGGGCGCGCTCTTCATCAGGTCGTACGAGCGCGGCGAACGCGTCCACCTCGCGATGGTCAGCCGCGGCTACGCCGGTTCCATGCCGGTCATCGACGAGGTGACGGCCTCCCGCGCCCAGTGGGCGCACGCCGCCGTACTCCCCGTGCTCGCCCTCGCGATCTGTCTGCTGGGATGGTCCCTATGAGTCAGCCCACCGCCCTCGCACCGTCCCTGGAAGTCAGCGGCCTCGCCTACGCCTACCCCGACGGCCACCAGGCGCTTTTCGGGGTGGACCTCACGGTCGGCCGGGGCGAGCGGGTCGCCCTGCTCGGCCCCAACGGCGCCGGCAAGACCACCCTCGTACTCCACCTCAACGGCATCCTCGACGCCGGCGCGGGCAGGGTCCGGGTCGCGGGCCTCCCCGTCGAGAAGCGCAATCTCGCCGAGATCCGCCGCCGGGTCGGCATCGTCTTCCAGGACCCCGACGACCAGCTCTTCATGCCCACCGTCCGCGAGGACGTCGCCTTCGGCCCCGCCGCCTCCGGGCTGCGCGGCGCCGAACTGGAGGAGCGTGTCACCGAGGCCCTGAAACAGGTCGGCATGGAGGAGTACGCCGACCGGCCGCCGCACCACCTCTCCTTCGGCCAGCGCCGCCGCGTCGCCGTCGCCACCGTCCTCGCCATGCGGCCGGAGATCCTCGTCCTGGACGAGCCGTCCTCCAACCTGGACCCGGCCTCCCGGCGCGAACTCGCCGACATCCTGCGGTCCCTGGACGTCACCGTGCTCATGGTCACGCACGACCTGCCGTACGCCCTGGAGCTCTGCCCGCGCGCGGTGATCCTCAGCGAGGGCGTCATCGCCGCCGACGACCGCACACAGGACCTGCTCTGCGACGAGACGCTGATGCGGGCTTACCGCCTGGAGCTGCCCTTCGGCTTCGACCCGCGCTCCGTCACCCTGGATGTTCCGCGACGGTGAACATGAGGTGACCCGCCACACCCGGTACCCGCGAGGGGATGCACCATGGGGGGATGAGCGGGAGCGCAGGAGCAGGCGTGGACGTACGGGGCACGGTGGCGACCGGATTCGAACCGGTCAGGGATGCCTTCATCCGTAACTTCGAGCAGCGCGGCGAACGCGGCGCCGCCGTCACGGTCTACCGGGACGGACAGAAGGTCGTCGACCTCTGGGCCGGAACGAGAGACGTCGACGGCACCGAACCATGGGCCGTGGACACGGTGCAGATCGTCCGCTCGGCGGGCAAGGGCATCGCCGCCGCCGTACCGCTGCTGCTGCACCAGCGCGGCCAGGTCGACCTCGACGCCCCGGTCGGCACGTACTGGCCCGAGTTCAAGGCGGCCGGCAAGGAACGCGTGCTCGTCCGCCACCTGTTGTCCCACCGGGCCGGACTCCCCGCGCTCGACTGCCCGCTGACCCCCTCCGAGGCGGCCGACGGGATCTCCGGCCCGCAGGCCGTCGCCGCCCAGCGGCCCCAGTGGGAACCCGGCACCGACCACGGCTACCACGCCCAGACCTACAGCTGGCTAGTCGGCGAACTGGTGCGCCGGGTCACCGGCCGCACCGTCGGCCGCTGGATCGCCGAGGAGATCGCCCGCCCGCTCGGCCTGGACTTCTGGTTCGGCCTCCCGGCGGACGAGGCCCACCGGGTCGGCCGCATCGGGCCCGTCGAACCGCCCGCGGCCCCGGGCGACGGCGGCACCCTGCGGGTGCGGCCCAAGCGGTCCGTCGTCGAGGCGTACCGCGACCCGCAGTCCCTCACCCGCCGCGCCTTCGGCGCCATCGACCCGCTCCCCGACGAGAACGACCCCGGCTACCGGGCGGCCGAACTCCCCGCCTCCAACGGCATCGCCACCGCCCGCGCGCTGGCCCGCTGCTACGCCGCGATGATCGGCCCGGTCGACGGCCACCGCCTGTTCGCCCCGGCCACCCTCACCCTCGCCCGCACCGAGGAATCGGCGGGCCCGGACCGGGTCCTGGCCGTCAACACCCGGTTCGGCCTCGGCTACATGCTGCACGGCCCGGCGGCCCCGCTGCTCGCCCCCGGATCGTTCGGCCACCCCGGCCGGGGCGGCTCGCTCGGCTTCGCCGACCCCGAATCCGGCGTCGCGCTCGGCTATGTGACGAACGGTCTGCAGAAGGGAGTGACCGCCGATCCCCGTGCCCAGGCACTGGTCAGGGCAGTACGGTCGGCGCTATGACTCCTCATCGCTCTGCTGGTTCACGGTTCGACGGATACGGCGTGCTCATCACCGGGGCGGGCCAGGGCATCGGCGCGGCCACGGCCCGCCGGCTGGCCTCGGAGGGCGCGCGCGTCCTGGTCACCGACCTGGACGGGGACCGCGCCGAGAAGGCCGCCGCGGCGATACGCGAGACGGGCGGGGCCGCCGAGGCGCTGCCCTGCGACGTGGCCGACCGGGCGGCCGTCGAGACGGCGGTGGCCCACGCGGTCGCCGCCTTCGGCTCCCTCGACGTGCTGGTCAACAACGCGTACGCCTGCACCACCGACGCCCCGCTCTTCGAGGACGAGCCCGACGAGGCCTGGCAGCGCGACCTGGACGTCACCCTCACCGGCCCCTACCGCTGCGCCCGCGCCGCCCTCCCGCACCTGGTGGCCTCCGGACGGGGCGCGATCGTCAACATCGGCTCGGTCAACGGCGAACAGGACTTCGGCAACCACGGCTACAGCGCCGCCAAGGCGGGCCTGGCCAGCCTCACCCGCACCCTCGCGGGCCACGCGGGACCGCGCGGCGTACGCGTCAACCTCGTCGCGCCCGGCACGATCCGCACGGACGCCTGGGCGGGCCGGGACGCCGAACTGTCCCGGGTGAGCGGCCTCTACCCGCTCGGCCGGGTCGGCGAGCCGGAGGACATCGCCTCCGCCGTCGCCTTCCTCGCCTCGCGCGACGCGGCCTGGATCACCGGGACGACGCTGCGCGTGGACGGCGGGCTGACAGCGGTCAACTACGGCTTCCAGCAGGCGGTTTCGGAGAACTGAAACGCGCGGAGCCGGTCCGCCCCGCGTACGCGTGCGCGTGTCAGGCGAGCGCGGGGTGGATCAGGCGCCCGTGATGGACGAGCGAGACCGCCTGCTTGAGCCGGCGCACCCGCACGCTGATCTCGTACCCCCTGATGCCCTCGGTGCGGGCGAAACGGCCGCTGAGGTAGCGGTAGAAGTCCGGGGTGTCCTTGCAGATGACCACGGCCATGATGTTGTGCTTGCCGCTGATGGCCGCGGCGAAGGCGCACTCGTCGTGCCTGCTGAGCTCCTCGCCGATCTCCTGGAGCCGGGGCAGGTCGACCTGGAGCCAGAGCGTGGCGTTGAGCTCGTAGCCGAGCCGTTCGGGCACGGTGTCGACGTCGTAGACCAGCGAGCCGCTGCCCTCCAGGGCTTCCAGCCGGCGGGCCACGCGCGGCTTGGACCAGCCGGTGATCTCCGCGAGGCGGGTGTGGGAGGCGCGGCCGTCCTCCGCCAGCGCTTCGAGGAGGGGGAGGTCCTCGTCGGTCGCGGGGAGCGGGGGACCGGTGGGGGTGGGGCGTTCCGCGGTCAGCAGCCGCACCTGCCCGTCGGTGAGCGAGCCCTCCCGGCCGGTCCACCCGGCGGTGTCCGGGGAGCCGAAGGCGTGGACGAGCAGGTCGACGTTGAGGTCCAGGACCGAGGCGGCCCGGGGGAGCTGCCGCAGCAGCACGTCGTCCCGGGCGGTCCCGGCGGGCGAACGGATGATGCAGATGATCTCCGAACCGCCGGACGCGATGCTCGTGTACGCGACCTCATGCCTGCGGGCCAGGGAATCCGCGAGCGGCCCCACGGCGTCCGGGCGGCAGCGCAGCCGCGCGATCCACTCGGACCTGCCGAGGGCGGCGGGGCTGCTCACCCCGACGACGCGGATGACGCCACTGCGGCGCAGGGCGTTGTAGCGGCGTGCCACGGTCTGCTCGGACACGCCGACGACCTCGCCGAGGCGGCGGAAGGAGACCCGGGGCGAGCAGTTCAGCCCATGAATGATTTTGCGGTCCAGATCGTCAGGCATGGAGGAATGGTCACATAAGAAGCGTCCTGTCCGGAGGTTTCGTGACGTTCGCCGGGATCGCTTGGGGATGGAGCGACGGTCGGGGAGAAGCTGGTCGGCGGCTTTGCGGGTGATTCGGTGGACAGCGCGGAACGCGGTGGTACGCCGGTGCGCCCGGGAGCGGGCGCCCGCCGGACGGCGGTGCCCATGTCGCAGCCGGTGCCCGTGCGGCACCCCCGCAGCAGAAGGAACCTCTTCGTGAATCCCGCAACGACACAGGACAGATCAGGGCGCGGCGTCACGCTCGTCATGGCCTGTCTGGGCGTCTTCGTCGCCTACCTCCCCGTGACCACCGTGTCGGTGAGCCTGCCGGCCATCCAGCGGGCGCTGGGCGCCTCGACGTCCCAGCTGTCCTGGGTGTCGGACGCGTTCGTGCTGCCGATGGCCGCGCTGATCCTGACCACCGGGGTGTGGGGCGACGTCCACGGCCGCAAGCGGGTGTTCCAGACGGGCATGGCCCTCTGCGCGCTGGGCGCGGCGATATCGCTGGCGTCGGACTCGGTGCAGTGGGTGTGGGCCGGTCAGGCGGTCTCCGGTCTGGGGGCGGCGGCGCTGCTGCCCACGACGCTGGCGCTGATCAGCCACGCGGTCCCCGACCACCGTGAGCGGGGCAAGTACATCGGTCTGTGGGCGATGTCCCTGATGGGTTCGCTCGCCGTGGGCTCGCTGATCGCCGGTGTGCTGCTGGAGCACGTCGCGTGGCGCTGGATCTTCCTCCTGCCCGTACCGGTCTCCCTGGTCGTGCTGGTCGTCGCGGCGTTCCGGCTGCCCGACTCGCGCGCCCCGCACGGCCGCCGCCTCGACTGGCCCGGCCAGATCAGTGCGGCCGTCGCCGTCACCGCGGTCGTCTACGGCGTCATCGAGGGCGGCGCGGACGGCTTCGGCGAGCCCGCCGTGGTGACGGCCCTGGTGCTCGGCGCGGTCGCCGCGGTCGTGTTCGTCGTCGTGGAGCGCCGCAGCGCGAGCCCGATGCTCGACCTGGCACTGTTCCGCAGCCCGGCCTTCACCGCCACCGCCCTGGTCGCCATGATCAGCTTCCTCGGGCTGATCGGCTTCTTCTTCGTGCTGAGCCTGTACTTCGGCATGGTGCAGCACCTGACCACGATCGATGCGGCGCTGCGGATGGTGCTGGTGTCCGGGGTGTCCCTCGTCGCGGGCCTGCCCGTCGGACGCCTGATGCACCGGGTCTCCGCCCGGGTCCTGATCACCACGGGCCTGGTCGTCGCGGCGGGCGCGATGCTCTCGCTGACCGGCGTCGACGCCCACACCTCCTACGGCTCGATCGCCTGGCGGCTGGTCCTGCTGGGCCTCGGCATGGGCGCCGTACTCACCCCGATGACCGCCTCCGCGGTGTCCTCCGTCCCGTATCACCTGGCCGGGATGGCCGCCGCCGGGAACAACGCCTTCCGCCAGGTCGGCGGCGCCCTCGGCCCCGCCGTGCTCGGCGCCCTGCTGACCACCCGGGCGCTCGACGCGCTGCCCGGCCGCCTCGCCGACGCGGGCGTACCGGCACGGACCGGGGACCTCGTCGTCGACACCGCCCGCGAGCAGGGTCTCGGTGCCGTGGCCGGGCTCGACCTGAACGCGGCCACCGGCCCGGCCCTGACCGCCCTGGGCGACTCCTTCCTCGACGGCATGCGGCTGTGCCTGACCGTCTCGGCCTCGCTCGCCCTGCTGGCCGCCCTCGCCTGCGCCTTCCTCCTCCGCCCGGCCGCCAAGCCGGCGACCCCGGCGGCTCCGTCCACCGACGAGACGCCGGCCCGCCCGGCACCGGTCCCGGCGGGCTGAGCGCGGCGCTCCCCGGGGCCATGCGGCCGGCGCGTCGCGGGAGGGCAGCCGGCCGTTGGTGAAGGAGGCACGTACCCAGCACGTGCTGGGTACGTGCGGGACCATTTCCCCGGTGCCGGTGCCGGTGCCGGTGCCGGTGCCGGTGCCGACGCTGCGGTGGCCGGGTGGCCGGGTGGCCGGGTGGTCGGCCGTGGTGGACCGCGGACCGGATCGACGCCGATGCCGATCCCGGCTCCGCCCCCAGGGCCGTCCTGCTCAACTCGTGTGCAGCATCAGCCCGATGCCGACCACCATCAGCCCGGCCGCCGCGATGCGCGGTGCGCCGAACCGCTCCTTGAAGAACAGCGTCCCGATGGCCGCGCCGACGATGATGGACGACTCGCGCAGCGCCGCGATCGGGGCCAGGGCGGCCCGGGTCTGGGCCCACAGGACGAGGCCGTACGCCGTCACGGACAGGGCCGCGCCCAGCAGGCCGCGTACGGCGAAGGGGCGGAGGGCGGGGAGGAGTTCGGCGCGGCGGCGGTACAGTGCGTAGGCGGGGATGGCCAGCCCCTCCAGGATCATCAGCCAGGCGATGTAGCCGAGCGGGGTGCCGGAGGCGCGGACGCCGACGCCGTCCACCGTGGTGTACCCGGCGATGGCCAGACCGGTCGCGAGGGCGGCCAGCAGGGCCGGCCAGTCGGGGCGCCTGCCGGAGCCCCGGATGCCCCAGAGGGCCAGCCCGACGAGCCCCGCCGAGGCCACCGCGACCCCGGCGGTGGCCCAGCCGTCCGGGTGCTCGCCGACGAAGACCGCGGCGAGGACCGTCACCACCAGCGGAGCCGTGCCCCGGGCGATCGGGTACATCTGCCCGAAGTCGCCCAGGGTGAACGAGCGCATCAGCAGCAGCATGTACGCCACATGGAGCCCGGCCGAGACCAGTAGGTACGGCCAGGCCCCGGCCGCCGGGAACGGCACCAGGAGGGCGCCCGCCGCGCCGATCAGCAGCCCGCCGCCGGAGATCAGGGTGAAGGAGAGGAGCTGGTCCTTGATCGCGTGCGCGATCGCGTTCCAGCTCGCGTGCGTCACCGCCGCGATCAGGACGGCGAACGCGACCAGCGGTGTCACTCCGACTGCTCGCGCACGTCCACCACGGTTCCGCCGGCGTGCCCGATCAGCGACTTGGGGTCGAGCGGGAAGACGGTGTGCGGGGTGCCCGCCGCCGCCCACACCACCTCGTGGTCCAGCAGCCCCCGGTCGGCCAGCACCCGGGTCCTCGTACGGTGCCCGAAGGGCGGTACGCCGCCGATCGCGTACCCGGTCGTCTCCCGGACCAGCTCGGCCCCGGCGCGCTTGACCTTCCCGGAGCCCAGCTCCGCGCGTACCCGCTCCACGTCGACGCGCGAGGAGCCGTCCATCAGGACCAGCACGGGGACCCCGTCGGCCTCGAAGATCAGCGACTTGACGATCTCGCTGAGCTCGCAGCCGATCGCGGCGGCGGCCTCGGCGGCGGTACGGGTGGCCTCGGGGAAGCGGCGGACCTCGACGTCGAGTCCCAGCTCCCGCAGGGCCTCGGCGAATCGGGGGTGGGCCTCGGCGGCGGCGGTGGCATCGGAAGTGCTCATGCCCCGCACGCTAGCGAACCCCGTGCGGGGCGTGCGACGGAGTTCCGCACGGTGGAACGGCTGTCACCGCTCCTTGGTGCAATTCACCGCGCAGCGGCCGGCCGGCGGCACTCCGCATGCCCCCGCGGCCGGCATCTCACGATCCCGCGCGGAGCACCGCCGCGACCACCGGGCCCGCCGCGTCGCCGCCGTGGCCGCCGGACTGGACCACCGCGGCGGCGGCCAGGTCGTTGCTGAAACCGGTGAACCAGCTGTTGGACGTGGCCTGGCCGTCGACCTCCGCCGAGCCCGTCTTGGCGCCCTTGTCGCCGCCGACCGAGGCCATCGCGGCCCTGCCGGTGCCCCAGCCGGCGGTCTGCCGCATCATGTTGCTGAGCTGCTGGGAGACGGACGGGGGCAGCGAACGCGCGGCGGTGGCGATCGGCCGGCCGTCGAGCTCCGGGTCCACGATGATCGGCTGGCGGAAGGTGCCGGTCCGCGCGGTGGCGGTGATGGACGCCATGTTGAGGGCGTTCATCTGGACCGTGCCCTGGCCGATGTACTGTGCGGCGGCCTCGCCCTGGGTCTCCTCGGGCACCTTGCCGTCGAAGGTGACGACGCCGGTCTGCCAGTCCAGACCGATCCCGAAGACGTCACGGGCCTCCTTGGCGAGCGCTGCGTCGTCGTTCGCTTCGTCGATCAGCTTGATGAAGGCCGTGTTGCAGGACCGGGCGAAGCTGGTCGTCAGGGTGCCGTCGGGAATGGAGAAGCCGTCCAGGTTCTTGAAGGTGCGGCCGTAGTACGTCACGGTCGGCGGGCACTCGATCTTCTGACCGGCCGAGGTGAGGCCCTTCTCGATCAGCATCGCCGCCGTCACGATCTTCATCGTGGAACCGGGAGCCTGCGTGCCCTGCATCGCCGCGTTGAACCCGGTGGCCGGGTTGTTGGCGACCGCGCGGATCGCGCCCGTGGACGGCCTCACGGCGACCACCGAGGCCTGGCTGAACTTCTTCACGGCCACCTCGGCCGCCGCCTGGGCGTCGGCGTCCAGGGTGGTCCGCAGCTTGCCCGGCCTGCCCTTGGTGAGGGTCAGCAGGGTCTTGCCGGGGCTGTCCGCGTCCGGGCTCTCGATCCAGGTCTCGATGCCCGCGGTGCCGCCGGCCTTCTCGCCGTACTTCTGGCGCAGGGTGTCCAGGATCGAGCCCAGGGAGGGGTACTTCTCCTTGGTGAGGACCTTGCCGTTGTGGTCGACGGCCTCGATCGACGGGGCCGCCGCCTCACCCGTCTTCAGCGAGGCCCCGTCCGTCAGGTCCGGATGGATCACGGCGGGGGACCAGTCCACCAGGGGCCTGCCGGTGGTCAGTCCACGCACCACGGTCAGCTCGGAGGAGTACGACCAGGGCTTGGACGTGCCGTCGAAGGAGACGGTCGCCTTCACCGTGTACGGGACCTTCGAGCCGACCGCGGGGCCCGGGGTGATCACCGCCTCGGTGACGTGGGCGCTCTCGCGGTAGCCGGTGAGCAACGGCCCGGCCTCGGCCGCGTTGTTGGTGAGCTGGGACGCGGTGTCCGGGTCGCCGCTCGCCCAGGCCTTCAGGAACTTCTTCGACGCCTCGTCGATCTCCGCCTTGGTGACCGGGCCCGTCCTCACCTCGGTGGTGGCGGACTTGCTGCCCGTGCCGCCGCCGCCCCCGCCGCCCAGTCCGTCCAGCACGTTGTACGCCCCGTAGCCCACCCCGCCGACCACGACCGCGAACACTCCGCCGACTATCGCAACCTTCGCTCCACTGCGCATGCCTGCAGTCCCCCTCCCCAGGAGCCCCCTTGAACGCGTTCAAGGGGATGCTGCTGCGCACCCTACGGGACGGTGGTGAGGGCCGGGACAGTTGTTATCGGAACGCGATATGAGTGACGTGAGCACGCCGATCGGGGCATCCGGGCCGTGATCGGCACGGATGGGGCATGGCCGCAGAGAAGCAGTGGGCATACTGACCGCATGACCGCACAGCCGCAGGTCGGCTCTGTCTGGGCCCTTCGCTTCCCGGACGCTCCGCAGCACGACCACTGCTTCCGGGTGACCGGGGTGTTCGTCGTCGGCGAGGTCACCTACGTCGAGACCGAGGATCTCGACGAAAGAGGGGGACTTGGCAGGGGACGGCTTGAGGACGTCCTTGAGTTTGCGGAGCCCGTCGGCGACTGAGCGCCTTCACGTCGCCGGCAAGCAACAACCACCGAGGGGCCGCAGTCCACGACTGCGGCCCCTCGGTGGTTCCATCCGGCTAGATCCAGGTGTCCAGCCACATCCGGTCGCGCCACGACCCGTCCGGGATCGGCGTGCCCGTGTAGATCGGCCAGAAGTAGATGAAGTTCCAGATGATCAGCAGGACCAGGACGCCCGCCGCGATCGCGCCCAGCGTCCGCCGGCGTTCCCCCGAGGGGTCGCCGCTCATCAGGCCCAGCTCCCGTTTCGGCCCCGTTCCGGCCGCCGGGCCCAGCATCGCGCCGATCATCATCGTCACCGCCAGACACAGGAACGGCACGAACACGACCGCGTAGAAGAGGAAGATCGTCCGCTCCTGGTAGAGGAACCAGGGCAGCCAGCCCGCCGCCACACCGCAGGCGATCGCGCCCGCCCGCCAGTCACGCCGGAAGAACCACCGCCACAGCACGTACACCAGGGCGAAGCACGCCGCCCACCACAGCAGCGGCGTCCCGATCGCCAGCACCTCGCGCGCGCACTTGCCGGTCGCCGACGCCTTGCAGCCCGGCTCCTCCTCCCAGAAGTACGAGACGGGCCGGCCGAGCACGATCCAGCTCCAGGGATTGGACTGGTACGTGTGGCCGGACGTCAGGTTCACATGGAACTCGTAGACCTGGTACTCGTAGTGCCACAGGCTGCGCAGCCAGTCCGGCAGCCACGTCCAGTTGCCGCCCCGGCCGTCGGTCTGCGCCCAGTTGCGGTAGTAGCCCTTGCCGGTGACGATCCAGCCGGTCCAGGAGACCAGATACGTGAGGATCGCGACCGGGACCGTCGAGACGAAGGCCGGCAGCAGATCCCGCTTCAGCACCGCGAGATACGGGCGCACCGCGCCCGCGGTGCGCCGTGCGCCCGCGTCCCACAACACCGTCATCAGCCCGAACGCGGCCAGGATGTACAGGCCGTTCCACTTCGTGGCGAAGGCCAGCCCCAGCATCAGGCCCGCCGTGATCCGCCACGGACGCCAGCCCAGCCGCAGCCGCTCCGCGATCTCCGCGTCGGGGCGCAGCACCCCCTCCTCGTCGACCGGCAGCGCCGCGGCGAACCTGCGCCGCGCCCAGTCGCGGTCGATCAGGAGCGCGCCGAAGGCCGCCAGCACGAAGAACATCAGCACCAGGTCGAGCAGCGCGGTGCGGCTCATCACGAAGTGCAGACCGTCCACGGCGAGCAGGGTGCCCGCCAGACAGCCCAGGAACGTCGAACGGAACAGCCGCCGGCCGATCCGGCACAGCATCAGCACCGACAGCGTGCCGAGCACCGCCACCATGAACCGCCAGCCGAACGGCGTGAACCCGAAGAAGTGCTCACCGAGCCCGATGACCCACTTGCCGACCGGCGGGTGCACCACATAGCCCGGGTCCACCGGGACATGCACCTGCGACGGGTCCGCGAGGATCAGCTTGTCGATGTCCTTGGGCCAGTCGCCCTCGTACCCCTGGTTGATCAGCGCCCAGGAGTCCTTGGCGTAGTACGTCTCGTCGAATATCAGCGCGTGCGGGCTGCCCAGCTTCCAGAACCGCAGCACCCCGGCGACCAGCGCCACCAGCAGCGGACCGCCCCAGGCCGACCACCGCACCAGCCGCTCGGCCATCGGCGGGGAGATCCCGAGCACCGCCCACAGCTGGGCGCCGGGCCGGGTGTACGGCGGGACAAGCCGCTCGCGCAGCCCGATCCCGGGCCGGGGCGAATGGCCGAAGCGGCGAAGCCGCTGCTGCCAGGAGGCCGGTTCTTCGCCGTGCGGTTCCCCGGCGTCTTGGCCCTGTCGGGCTTCGGGCGCAGTACTCGTCACCGCGCCATCGTAGGGAACGCATCTGTGCGAAGGCTGTCGCCCGTGCTGGGAAGATGGCTCATGTGACTGGAACGACTGGAACGCTGGTACTCGCAGGAACCCCCATCGGCGACGTGGCGGACGCCCCGCCCCGCCTCGCCGCCGAGCTGGAGACGGCGGACGTCGTCGCCGCCGAGGACACCCGGCGGCTGCGCCGCCTCACCCAGGCGCTCGGCATCCACACCACGGGGCGGGTCGTCTCCTACTTCGAGGGCAACGAGTCGGCCCGTACCCCCGAACTCGTCGAGGCACTGACCGGCGGCGCCCGCGTCCTGCTGGTCACGGACGCCGGGATGCCGTCCGTCTCCGACCCCGGCTACCGCCTGGTGGCCGCCGCCGTGGAGAAGGACATCAAGGTCACCGCGGTGCCCGGCCCGTCCGCCGTGCTGACGGCGCTCGCGCTGTCCGCGCTGCCCGTCGACCGCTTCTGCTTCGAGGGCTTCCTGCCCCGCAAGGCCGGCGAACGGCTCGGCCGGCTGCGCGAGGTGGCCGACGAGCGCCGCACCATGGTCTTCTTCGAGGCCCCGCACCGGCTCGACGACACCCTCGCCGCGATGGCCGAGGTCTTCGGCGCCGACCGCAGGGCCGCCGTGTGCCGGGAGCTGACCAAGACGTACGAGGAAGTGAAGCGCGGCCCGCTGGGCGAGCTGGCGGCCTGGGCGGCCGAAGGGGTGCGCGGCGAGATCACCGTCGTCGTCGAGGGCGCGGCCGAATCCGGGCCCGAGGAACTGGACGCCGAGGAGCTGGTGCACAGGGTGCTGGTGCGCGAGGAGGCGGGGGAGCGGCGCAAGGAGGCGATCGCCGCCGTGGCCGCCGACGCGGGGCTGCCCAAGCGCGAGGTGTTCGACGCGGTCGTGGCGGCAAAGAACGCGGCGCGAACCGGTCCCGCGGAAGGCAAAGGACTAGCGTAGAAGGCAAAGCGAGAGCCGCGTACCGGGCCTTTCTGCCACGCGCAGGCCAAAAGCGCTCCAACAGTCGACAGGGCCCGATGCGTTCCGGCCGGTATGGGCGTCCACTGAATCAGGGACGCAATCTCCGGGGCACTTGCCCGGAGTGCCTGTCCGGCGGACAAAGGAGCGGGCATGAGCGAGATCGCAGCAGCCACCGCACACGAGGCATACGCCTTCGCCTGCATGAGGTGCGGACACGGCTGGGAACAGGCATACGAGATAGAGCACCACGTCGACGGATCCAACAAGGCCTTCGTCATATACAAGGCGGACGGGGAGCGGGTTCCCTCCCCCCTGTCCAGGCCCAGCTGCGCGAACTGCGGCGGACATGTGCTCCGCATCATGCGGTCCGGCCGGGTCTCGACCGTCCAGCAGCTGCTCCACAACAACCCCCGGCCGGCAGGGCCGGGGAACCAGGGCGACGAGGCCGTGGCCGCCGCCCCCGCGGGCACCGGACACCACTGGCACCTGTCCGACCTGCTGCACCCCTTCCACCGGCGGTAGTCCCCGCCGGTTCCCCGTGAGCGGGGCGCATCGGCGTGTCCTCGTACGATCGTCACCATGAGCCGTACCGAAGCCCCGCCGCTGCCCGAACCCCTCCGGGTACCGGTCGCCGATTCGCACACCCACCTGGACATGCAGGACGCGACCGTCGAGGAGGGCCTGGCCAGGGCCGCGGCGGTCAATGTGACCACCGTGATCCAGGTGGGGTGCGACGTGCCCGGCTCGCGCTGGGCCGCCGAGACCGCCGCCGCGCACGCGAACGTGCACGCGGCGGTCGCCCTCCACCCCAACGAGGCACCGCGCATCGTGCACGGCGACCCCGACGGCACCGCACGCCAGGGCGCGCGCGAAGGGGGCGGCCCGGCGGCACTGCACGAGGCCCTCGCGGAGATCGACGCACTGGCCGCGCTCGACCACGTACGCGGCGTCGGCGAGACCGGGCTGGACTACTTCCGTACCGGCCCCGAGGGCATCGCCGCCCAGGAGGAGTCCTTCCGGGCCCACATCGAGATCGCCAAACGGCACGGCAAGGCGCTGGTCATCCACGACCGCGAGGCCCACGCGGACGTGCTGCGCGTCCTCGCCGACGCGGGCGCCCCCGACCGGACCGTGTTCCACTGCTACTCCGGGGACGCCGACATGGCGCGGATCTGCGCGGACGCCGGATACTTCATGTCCTTCGCCGGCAACGTCACCTTCAAGAACGCCCAGTCGCTGCGGGACGCCCTGGCCGTCGCCCCGACGGAGCTGGTCCTGGTCGAGACGGACGCGCCGTTCCTGACGCCCGCGCCCTACCGGGGGCGGCCCAACGCGCCCTATCTCATCCCCGTCACGCTGCGTGCGATGGCCGAGGTGAAGGGGACCGACGAGGACACCCTGGCGGCGGCGATCGCGGACAACACGGCACGGGCCTTCGACTACTGAGCGCCCGCGCGGCGGGCACGGACCGCGAGGGCCCTTACGCTTTACAGGTGAGCACCACTGAGCCCGATGCCCTCCTGGGCCCCGCAGAGATCCGCGAGCTGGCCGCCGCGCTGGGCGTACGCCCGACCAAGCAGCGCGGCCAGAACTTCGTCATCGACGCCAACACGGTCCGCCGGATCGTACGGACGGCGGAGGTCCGCCCGGACGACGTCGTCGTCGAAGTCGGTCCCGGGCTCGGCTCGTTGACCCTGGCGCTGCTGGAGGCCGCGGACCGGGTCGTCGCCGTCGAGATCGACGACGTGCTGGCGGGCGCGCTGCCGGCCACCGTCGCCGCGCGGATGCCGGGGCGCGCCGACCGGTTCGCCCTGGTGCACTCCGACGCGATGCTCGTCCGGGAGCTGCCCGGCCCGGCGCCGACCGCACTGGTCGCGAACCTGCCGTACAACGTCGCGGTGCCCGTCCTGCTGACGATGCTGGAGCGCTTCCCGTCCATCGAGCGCACCCTCGTCATGGTCCAGGCCGAGGTCGCCGACCGGCTGGCCGCGCGGCCGGGCAACAAGGTCTACGGCGTGCCGTCGGTGAAGGCCAACTGGTACGCGGACGTCAAGCGGGCCGGCTCCATCGGCCGCAACGTCTTCTGGCCCGCCCCGAACGTCGACTCCGGCCTGGTGTCCCTGGTCCGGCGCACCGAGCCGGTCGCGACGAAGGCGAGCCGGGCCGAGGTCTTCGCGGTCGTCGACGCGGCCTTCGCTCAGCGCCGCAAGACGCTGCGGGCGGCCCTGGCCGGCTGGGCGGGCTCCGCGCCCGCCGCCGAGGCGGCCCTGGTCGCGGCCGGGATCTCGCCGCAGGCCCGCGGCGAGTCGCTGACGGTCGAGGAGTTCGCCGCCATCGCCGAGCACGGGCCCACCGGGACCGCCGGGGCCACCGACGAGCCCTCCGGGAGTGGCGAGTGAGCGTCACCGTCCGCGTACCCGCCAAGGTCAACGTCCAGCTCGCGGTCGGCGCCCCGCGCCCCGACGGCTTCCACGACCTGGCCAATGTCTTCCTCGCCGTCGGCCTGTACGACGAGGTCACCGTCACCCCCGCCGACGGGCTGCGGATCACCTGCTCGGGCCCCGACGCCGCCCAGGTCCCGCTGGACGCGAGCAACCTCGCCGCCCGCGCCGCGATCGCGCTGGCCGAGCGGCACGGCATCGCACCCGATGTCCACATCCACATCGCCAAGGACATCCCCGTCGCGGGCGGCATGGCGGGCGGCAGCGCCGACGGCGCGGCCGCCCTGCTGGCCTGCGACGCCCTCTGGTCCACCGGCGCCGGCCGGGACGAGCTGCTCGCCATCTGCGCCGAGCTGGGCAGCGACGTCCCGTTCAGCCTCGTCGGCGGCGCCGCCCTCGGCACCGGACGCGGTGAGCGGCTCACCACGATCGATGTCGGTGGCACCTTCCACTGGGTCTTCGCGGTCGCCGACGGCGGGCTCTCCACCCCGGCCGTCTACGGAGAGTTCGACCGGCTCACGGCGGGCACCGACGTCCCCGCGCCCGAGGCCTCCCCCGCCCTCCTCGACGCCCTGCGCGCCGGTGACACCGCCGCGCTCGCCGGCGCGCTCTCCAACGACCTCCAGCCCGCCGCGCTCTCCCTGCGCCCCTCGCTCGCCGACACCCTCGCCGCGGGCACCGCGGCCGGTGCCCTGGCGGCCCTGGTCTCGGGCTCCGGGCCGACCACCGCGTTCCTGGTGACGGACGAGGAGTCGGCCCGCAAGGTCGCCGAGGCCCTGCTCACCTCGGGCACCTGCAGGAACGCGCGGACCGCGGTCTCCCCGGCACCGGGCGCCTCGCTCGTCTGACGGTGCCCGCCCCCGCGGGGGCGGGCAAGGGCGAGCGGACACCGCCCCGCCGCCGCCCCGTACCCTGGGAAGCCGATCGATCCTTCCGGGCAGGAGTGAAATGGCCGTCAATCTGGTCAATGTCGAGCAGGTCAGCAAGGTGTACGGCACCCGTGCCCTGCTCGACGGAGTGTCCCTCGGGGTGTCCGAGGGAGACCGGATCGGTGTCGTGGGCCGCAACGGCGACGGCAAGACGACGCTCATCCGGATGCTCGCCCGGCTGGAGGAGGCGGACAGCGGACGCGTCACCCACAGCGGCGGGCTGCGGCTCGGCGTCCTCACCCAGCACGACTCGCTCGACCCGCAGGCGACCATCCGCCACGAGGTGATCGGCGACCTCGCCGACCACGAGTGGGCGGGCAGCGCCAAGATCCGCGATGTGCTCACCGGGCTCTTCGGCGGGCTGGCCCTGCCGGGCTTCGAGCACGGCCTGGACACCGTCATCGCCCCGCTCTCCGGCGGCGAGCGGCGCCGGATCGCGCTGGCCAAGCTGCTCATCGCCGAACAGGACCTCATCGTCCTCGACGAGCCGACCAACCACCTCGACGTCGAGGGCATCTCCTGGCTGGCCCGCCATCTGCAGGCCCGCCGCTCCGCGCTCGTCTGCGTCACCCACGACCGCTGGTTCCTCGACCAGGTCTGCACGCGCATGTGGGACGTCCAGCGCGGCACGGTCCACGAGTACGAGGGCGGCTACAGCGACTACGTCTTCGCACGGGCCGAGCGGGAGCGGATCGCCGCGACCGAGGAGGTCAAGCGGCAGAACCTGATGCGCAAGGAGCTGGCCTGGCTGCGCCGCGGCGCCCCCGCCCGCACCTCCAAGCCGCGCTACCGCATCGAGGCGGCCAATGAACTGATCGCCGACGTGCCGCCGCCGCGCGACACCAGCGAGCTGATGAAGTTCGCCAACGCCCGGCTCGGCAAGACCGTCTTCGACCTGGAGGACGTGACCGTCCAGGCCGGCCCCAAGACGCTGCTCACCCACCTCACCTGGCAGCTCGGCCCCGGCGACCGGATCGGCCTGGTCGGGGTCAACGGCGCGGGCAAGACCTCCCTGCTGCGGGCCCTCGCGGAGGCGGCCCGCACCCAGGGCGACGCACAGCCCGCCGCCGGGAAGGTCGTCGTCGGCAAGACCGTCAGGCTGGCCTACCTCTCCCAGGAGGTCCACGAGCTGAACCCGAACCTGCGGGTGCTCGAAGCGGTGCAGCAGGTACGGGACCGGGTCGACCTCGGCAAGGGCCGCGAGATGACCGCCGGCCAGCTCTGCGAGCAGTTCGGCTTCTCGAAGGAGAAGCAGTGGACCCCGGTCGGCGACCTCTCGGGCGGTGAGCGGCGCCGGCTCCAGATCCTGCGCCTGCTGATGGACGAGCCGAACGTCCTCTTCCTCGACGAGCCCACCAACGACCTCGACATCGAGACCCTGACCCAGCTGGAGGACCTCCTCGACGGCTGGCCCGGATCGATGGTCGTGATCTCCCACGACCGGTTCTTCATCGAGCGGACCACCGACCGCGTGATGGCGCTGCTCGGCGACCGCACGCTGCGGATGCTGCCGCGCGGGATCGACGAGTACCTGGAGCGCAGGCAGCGGATGGAGGAGGCGGCCACGCCCTCCGCCGCACCCGCCCCCGCCAAGGAGACGGCCGCACCCGCCGCGGCCCTCTCCCCGCAGGCCGCCCGTGCGGCGAAGAAGGAGCTCCAGAAGGTCGAGCGGCAGCTCGACAAGATCTCCACCCGTGAGACCACACTGCACGCCCAGATCGCGGAGCACGCCACGGACTTCGAGAAGGTGGCCGAGCTCGACGCCGAGCTGCGCGAACTGGTCTCCGAGCGGGACGAGTTGGAGATGCGCTGGCTGGAACTGGCCGAGGACGCCTGACCGTTACGGTGCGTCAAGTGTGACAGCCGGGGCTCGTGGGACGGGTGATAGAAAGAAACCTTGCCCGGCGCGGAAGCCGGACCCGTCCGCACGAAGGGGGACGTGCTGATGACCCAGCCGCCCGGCCAGCAACCGCCGCAGGGAGGCTTCGGGGCTCCGTACGACCCTCCGCCCGGTTCGTACGGCCCGCCGGCCCAGCCGCCCGGCCGGGCCACCGGTCCGTACGGCACGCAGCCCCCGGGCCCGTACGGGCCGCCCACGCAGCCCGGCCCGTACAACGCTCCCACGCAGCCCGGTCCCTACAACGTGCCCGCGCAGCCGGGGCCTTACGGCGCGTCGGCGCAGCCCGGTCCGTACGGTGTGCCGTCGCCACCGCAGTCCGGTGGTCCCTCGGGCGGCAGCGGGGGCGGAGGGTTCTTCCGGGGCAGGCGCGGGGCGGTCGTCGGAGGTGTGCTCGCGGTGGTGCTGCTGGCCGGTGGTGGGGTCTGGCTGGCCACGAGCGGGGGCGAGGCCGAGCCCGCCGCGAAGAAGAGCGCCGCTCCCGGGCCGGACACTTCCCCCACCGGTGAGTCCAGGGGCAAGGAGAAGGACCCGGGGCCGAGCGACCTGCGCGCGGAGGCCGACGGGATCAACACCCTGCGCGATCCGGGCGAGGCCAAGGTCCTCTGGCTCCAGGAGGGCGGCGTCGACCTGCCCCGCAACGGTGCGAGCGTGTACGGCCCCTGGTTCGTCGGCGACACCGTCGTCAAGGCGATGTTCCACACCGTCTCCGGCTATTCGGTCGCCGACGGCAGCGAGAAATGGAGCCTGCGCCTGCCGGGCAAACTGTGCGGGGCCCCCTCGCAGGCCACCGCCGACGGCAAGATCGTCTTCGGGGTAGAGAGCGGCAGCGGCAACCAGGCGGAGTGCAACGGGCTCCAGATGGCCGACCTCACGACCGGCAAGGCCGGCTGGTACAAGACGTACAAGCGGCAGGGCACCTGGGACCTGCTCTCCTACCCCGCGATGGCGATCAACGGCGACACCGTGACCGTCGGGCGCAAGACCAGGACGGACGCCTTCCGGGTCGGCGACGGCAAGGTGCTCTTCGGAGAACTGCCGGGCAACTGCCAGCCGTTCGGCTTCGCGAGCGGCCCGCTGGCGATCGCCGCGGCCAGCTGCCAGACGGAGGCCGACGACCACAAGGAACAGCTGGTGGAGCGGATCGACCCGGTCAGCGGGAAGGTCCTGTGGAAGTACCAGGTCAAGAAGGGCTGGGAGATCTCGCAGTTCTACTCGGTCAGCCCGCTGGTCGTCTCCCTGAAGAAGGAGCGCGACTGGGCCATCGTCACGCTCGACGCGAACGGCGCCTACCGCTCGCAACTGGCCGGAGACGACCACTACCGGGTGGAGTGCGACACCGACCTCATCACCGGCGGCGGGAACCTCGACAACTGCCTCGGGGTGGCGGCCGACGAGCGGACGGTCTACCTGGCGACCGAGGCCACCAAGTCCGGTTCCGGCCCCACCAACAAGGTCGTCGCCTTCGACCTGGCCGGCGGCCGTACCAAGTGGAAGGCCGCGGCCCCGGCCGGGCAGACCATGATGCCGATGCGGGTGGAGGGCGGCCGGCTGCTGCTGTTCGTGGAGTCGTCGTTGAACAAGGGCGGCGCCATCGCCTCGTTGCCGCCGGGCGGTGGCACACCGCGGTTGCTGCTGGAGCACCCGGACGGCGGGGTGCGGACCGAGCGCTCCGTCTTCCAGCCCCGCGTCGCCTATGTGAACGGCCGTTCTCTCCTGATGAGTACGAGCATCAGCGGGGTCGAGGACGAGGACGAGAAGCGGGCCAAGTCGATGGAGATGTTCGGCAACTGACGGATACTGAGGCGTAACGGAGGCATCACGGGCCGGTTCTCCCTTGGGAACAGGGGGTGGACCGACCCGGTGCCCAGGGTGTTGCGGGTGGTACAAAGAAGCCCCGCTCGACTGACGTAACGCCGCGGGATCCATGCCTGATTCGCTCCTTTCCGTGGAGTTCAGGGGGTTTCGGCCCCGTGGTGCTCCGTGGAATCGCGGGGGAGAAGGGACCGGGCACCGGACCGCACGAAGGGGGACGTGCTGATGACCCAGCCGCCCAGCCAGCAACCGCCGCAGGGAGGCTTCGGCGCGCCGCAGGGACCGCCGCCGGGTAGTCCTCAGCCGCCCCAGGGCCCGCCGCAGACCCCGCCGCCGCCCACCCAGCCGGGCTACGGCTACCCGCAGGCCCCCGGCCAACCGCCGGCCCAGGCCCCCGGTTACGGCTACCCGCAGCAGCCGGGCCAGGCGCCCGGACCGTACGGTCAGCAGCAGCCGGGCCCCTACGCCCAGCAGCCCGGTCCGTACGGCCAGCAGCCGGGCCCCTACGGCCAGCAGCCCGGCCCGTACGGCCAGCAGCCCGGTTACGGCCATCCGCAGCAGCAGTTCCCCGGCGCGCCCACCCCGGGCGGTCCGGGCGGCGGCTCCTCCAAGCGCAAGCCCGCGATCGTCATCGGTGCCGCGGCCGCCGCGCTCCTGGTGATAGGCGGCGGCATCTACGTCGCCACGAGCGGGGGCGACGACGAGAAGCCGGTCGCGAAGGAGAGCGGGGACGCCAAGCCGAGCACCTCGCCCTCCGTCAACAAGGGCAACGGCGAGGGCGACGGCGAGGGCCGCGGCGCCGACGACCTCAACGCCGGGCGCAAGGCCGGCGAGGCGAAGGTCCTCTGGCTGCAGAAGAACGACGTCGACCTGCCGCGCAACGGCTCCGACGTGTACGGCCCCTGGGTGGCCGGCGACACGATCGTCAAGGGCATGTACCGCTCGGTCTCCGGCTACTCGGTGGCCGACGGCAAGCAGAAGTGGACCCTCAAGCTGCCCGCCGACCTGTGCGCGGCGCCCGCGCAGCCCACGGCCGACGGCAAGATCGTCATCGGGGTCAAGAACGGCACCACCGACAAGGCGGACTGCGCGGATCTCCAGATGATCGACCTCGGCACCGGCAAGGCCGGCTGGAAGAAGTCGATCAAGAAGAACGGCACCTGGGACTTCCTGTCGGACATCTCGCTGGCCATCAGCGGCGACACCGTGACGGTCGGGCGCACCGGAAACTCCAACGCCTACCGGGTCAGCGACGGCAAGGAACTGTTCGGCAAGCAGTCTGGCACCTGCCAGCCGTTCGCGTTCGCGGGCGGATCCAAGCTGATCGCCGCCTCCAACTGCCGCACCGGCGACACCGACAATCCGCAGCACCAGCTCCAGGAGCTCGACCCGAACACGGGGAAGCCCAGGTGGACCTACCAGCCCAAGCGCGGCTGGGAGATCGACCGGGTCTACTCGGTGGACCCGCTGGTGGTCTCGCTGAAGAAGGACAAGGAGTGGAGCATCCTGTCGCTGAAGCACAACGGGTCCTTCCGCTCCGGCATCGTCAGCGACAAGGGCGACAAGTTCGCACCGGACTGCGGCAGCGCCTTCGCCATCTTCGGCAAGTCCCTCGACGGCTGCACCGGAGTCGCCGCCGACGCCAACACCTTCTACATGGCGACCGCGCCGGACTCCAGCGGCACCGCCCGTACGAACAAGGTCGTGGCCTTCGACCTGAACACCGGCAAGTCCAAGTGGAAGGCCGCGGCCCCGGCCGGGCGCACGGTGAAGCCGCTGCGCATGGAGGGCGGCAACGTGCTGCTCTACGTGGAGTCCGGCTACGAGAAGGGCGGCGGCATCGCCACCCTCGCACCGACCGGCGGCACCCCGCGGATGCTGCTGCAGCACCCCGCGTCGACGGCCGAGATCGAGAACGACTTCTACAACTCGAAGATCCTCTACGCGGGCGGCCGTTCGTTCATCGCGAGTGGCCGGGTCAGCGCCAGGAACGACAAGGAAGAGCTGGAGACGAAGACCATGATGGCCTTCGGCAACTGACGGCTCACGAAGCCTTTCGACGGCAGTTCCCGGCCGTCGGAGCCCCACGGCTCACGACCGGCGGCGGCCGGAGCACGACCGACCGCCGCCGGTACCGTCCCACCGACTCCCTTTCCCCAGAGGTACGTACGCCATGACGCAGCCGCCCCAGCCGCCCAACGATCCGCCCCAGGGTGGATTCGGCGCCCCGCAGGACCCGCCGCCGGGTGGATTCGGCGCCCCGACGCCGCCGCCCGCCGACCCGTTCGGCAAGCAGCCGGCCACCCCGCCCGCAGGCGGCTTCGGCGCCCCGACGCCGCCGCCCGCGGACGCCCGGCCGCCCGCCGGGGCCCCACCGCAGCCGGGTCCCGGCTACGGCTACCCGCAGGGCGGGCAGCCGGGCTACGGCTACCCGCAGAACCAGCCCCCGCAGCCCGGCTACGGCTACCCGCAGGCACCCGTGCCCGGCCAGCCGCAGCAGGGCTACGGATACCCGCAGGGCCTGCCGCCCGGCCAGCCGCCGCTGCAGGGTTACGGCTACCAGACCACGCCGATGCAGCAGCCGCCGCAGCCGCCGCAGAACAACGGCGGCAAGAAGCTCTCCACCCAGATGCAGATCATCGTCGCCGCCTCGGTCGCCGTGGTGCTGATCGTCGCGGGCGGCATCTGGTACGCCTCCTCCGGCGACGGCGACAAGAAGGAGCAGGCCTCCTCGTCCAGCGGCGCCACCGAGGGCAAGGGCGGCGAGAACAAGGGCGGCGTCGCCCCCGACGGCGCCGGCACGGAGAAGGCACCCGCGGACCCCAAGTCCAAGGTCGCCTTCCAGCTGCCGCTGCCGAAGGTCACCGACGTCACCAAGGTCGACGGCTCGTGGCTGACCGACAAGGCGTACGTGAAGACCGGTCTGAACGAGATCGTCGCCTACGACCCGGCCAAGGGCACCAAGCTCTGGTCCATCCCGCTGGCGGGCCAGGTCTGCGCCGCCTCGCGGCACATGTCCAAGGACTTCAAGACCGCGATCGCCTTCGAGCAGAGCAAGCCGAGCAAGGCGTCCAAGTACCCGCCGTGCAACCAGGTCGGCGCGATCGACATGAACACCGGCAAGCTGATGTGGAGCAAGTCGGTGACCGCGGCCACCAGCGGTGACGCGGCGGTCAGGTTCGACGAGGTCACGCTCAGCGGCACCACGGTCGCCGCGGGCGGAACCGAGGGCGGCGCCGCCTTCGACCTGAACACCGGCGCCGAGCGCTGGAAGCCCAAGGCCAGCACCGACGGCTGCTACGACAAGGGATACGGCGGCGGCGAGGCCCTCGCGGTGGTCCGCAAGTGCGGTACGTACGACGACCCGCAGCTCGTCATCCAGGCGCTGAACCCCACCACCGGGGCCCCGCTCTCCTCGTACAAGATGCCGCCCGGCGTCGACTACGCGAGCATCGTCTCCACCAAGCCGCTGGTCGTCGCGGCCGACGTCGGCGACACCGCCGGTGACGGCAGCGGCATCTCGGACTTCTTCTCCATCGACGCCTCCACCGGCAAGCTGCTCACCAGGATCGCGGCGGACGGCGAGAAGTACGCGGCGCGCTGTGCCTCCACCGAGGTCGAGAGCTGCAGCCAGCTGGCCGTCGGCAACAACCGGATCTACGTGCCGACCGAGGACCACGAGGGCAGCGGCGAGTACGGCGACACCAACGAGATCGTCTCCTTCGACCTCACCACCGGCAAGCCGACCAGCGACCGGGCCGACGCGGGCGACCGCTACAAGATGTTCCCGATCCGCATGGACGGCGGCAACATCATCGCCTACCGGGTTCCCCCGTACGACAAGGGCGGCCAGATCGTCTCCATCGACGGCGCCACGTTCAAGCAGACCGTGCTGATGGAGAACCCGAGCGACGAGTCCACCCGTGACGCGGAGACCAGCTTCACGCCGGACTACTCCGAGTTCCGCTACGGCAACGGGCACCTGTACCTGTCCAGCACGATGGTCAGCAAGCCGAGCGGCTCGCTGGACGCGAGCCGCCGACTGGTGGTCAGCTTCAGCAGGGACTGAGCAGGCAGACAGCTTGCGCGCGGGGGTGGTGTCCGGCCGACGGGCACCACCCCCGCGCGCATGTCCGCGTCCGGACACGGGCCGGCCGTTCCCGGGCGCACGCGTACGCCGGGAAGCGATCCGTAACGGTCGGCAGGCAGATCGCAACGGTGATCAGTCGGACATGGCGCACCGTCAACCAGTCCTGAACGCGCGCCGATCCGGCGTTCTGAAGCCTTTTGGCCGCTAAGACGCACGTGGCGTCGAACAAGCGTGTAGCTTGCCGGGTCAGGAAGGCCGGGGGGCCCGGTGTGCCGGTGCTACGGGGGTGTGCTCGATGGGCGTGCGGCTGATGGTGGTCGATGATCACAGACTGCTCGCCGAGGCGCTCGCCTCGGCACTGAAACTGCGGGGCCATCGCGTCCTCGCGGCGGCCGCCCCGACCTCGGGCGCGGCGGAACTGGTGGTCAGCAGGGCACCGGAGGTCTGCCTGTTCGGCACCTCGGCGCCCGCCGAACCCGGCGCCTTCGACCCGATCGTACGGATCCGGCGCGAGCGCCCGCAGGTGGCCGTAGTGGTCCTCGGACCGGTGCCCAGCCCGCGCGGGATCGCGGCGGCGTTCGCGGCGGGCGCCGCGGGATACGTCCGCCACGACGAGCGCATGGAGGGCGTCGAACGGGCGATGGTCAAGGCGCGGGCGGGCGAGGCGGCGGTGGCGCCGCAACTCCTCCAGGGCGCCTTCGCCGAGCTGCTCAATCCGGCCGCGGCACCGGACGACGAGGGGCAGCGGCTGCTGCAGCTGCTCACCCCGCGCGAGATCGAGGTCCTGGTGCGCGTGGCCGAGGGGGAGGGCACCCGGCTGATCGCGGCCGGGATGCGGATCGCGCCGAGCACCGCGCGCACGCATGTGCAGCGGGTGCTGATGAAGCTGGGTGTCGGCTCCCGGCTGGAGGCCGCGGCGCTCGCGGCCCGCACGGGGCTGCTGGACCGCACGGGGCTGCCGGCCCGCACCGCACCGGTCGGCCGGCCGGAGCAGCCGGGCCTCTGAGCCGCGCCGCCACCACCCCTCCACGTACAGGACCCGACACTGGCGCCTGACACCTGACACCTGACGCCGGACGCCGGGCATTCGGCACCTGACGCCTGACACCTGACGCCTGACGCCGGACCGCGATGCCCCGGGCCGTCCGGCGTGGACCACTCATTGACGCCTTTGTTGAGTTGTGGTTCATTGTGTTTGGTTATGTTTGGAGGAACCTGGTGAAGAAGACGGTTACGACGCTCGCCGACGGCCGGGAGCTGCTCTACTACGACAGCCGCGACGACGCCGTACGGGAGGCCGTCGACCGACGCCCCCTCGACGCCGTCTCGACCTCGTCCGAGATCCGCCGCGACCCGTTCCTCGGGGACAGCGTCGCCATCGCCTCGCACCGCCAGGGCCGCATCTACCACCCGCCGGCCGACGAATGCCCGCTCTGCCCCTCGCGGGACGGCCGGCAGAGCGAGATCCCCGAGGCCGACTACGACGTCGCCGTCTTCGAGAACCGCTTCCCCTCGCTCGCCGGTGACTCCGGCCGCTGCGAGGTCGTCTGCTTCACCTCCGACCACGACGCCTCCTTCGCCGACCTCACCGAGGAACAGGCCGCCCTGGTCCTCGCGGCCTGGACCGACCGCACCGCCGAACTCGCCGAACTCCCGCAGGTCAAGCAGGTGTTCTGCTTCGAGAACCGGGGCGCCGAGATCGGCGTCACGCTCGGCCACCCGCACGGGCAGATCTACGCGTACCCCTTCGTCACCCCGCGTACCGAGCTGATGTTCCGCTCCATGGCGGCCCACCGCACCGCGACCGGCGGCAACCTCTTCGACGACGTGGTGGCCCGCGAGCAGGCGGACGGCTCCCGGATCGTCCTCGACGGCGAGCACTGGGTCGCCTTCGTGCCGTACGCCGCGCACTGGCCGTACGAGGTCCACCTCCACCCCCGCCGCCGCGTCCCCGACCTGCGGGAACTCGACGAGGCCGCGCGCACGGAGTTTCCACAGGTTTATCTGGAACTCTTGAGGCGATTCGACCGGATCTTCGGCCCCGGCGAGCCGCCGACCCCGTACATCTCGGCCTGGCACCAGGCCCCGTTCGGGGTCCCCGGACGGGAGGACTTCGGACTCCATCTGGAGCTTTTCACCATCCGACGTACCTCCGGCAAGCTGAAGTTCCTCGCGGGTTCCGAATCCGGCATGAACGTGTTCATCAACGATGTGCCGCCGGAGGCCGCGGCCCAGCGACTGCGAGAGGTAGCGAGCGAGTGAGCAAGCCCCAGAAGAAGTACCTGGTCACGGGCGGCGCGGGATACGTCGGCAGCGTGGTCGCCCAGCACCTGCTGGAGGCCGGGCACGCGGTCACCGTTCTCGACGACCTCTCGACCGGGTTCCGGGAGGGCGTCCCGGCCGGGGCCGAGTTCATCGAGGGCCGCATCCAGGACGCGGCGAAGTGGCTGGACCCCTCCTACGACGGGGTGCTGCACTTCGCCGCGTACTCCCAGGTCGGCGAGTCCGTCACGGACCCGGAGAAGTACTGGGTCAACAACGTCGGCGGCTCCCTCGCGCTGCTCGCCGCGATGCGCGACGCCGGCGTGCGGACCCTGGTCTTCTCCTCCACCGCCGCCACCTACGGCGAACCGGCCACCACCCCCATCACCGAGTCCGACGCGACCGCGCCCACCAACCCCTACGGCGCCACCAAGCTCGCCGTCGACCACATGATCACCGGCGAGGCGGCCGCCCACGGCCTGGCCGCGGTATCGCTGCGCTACTTCAACGTGGCCGGGGCGTACGGCAGTTGCGGCGAGCGGCACAGCCCCGAGTCCCACCTCATCCCGCTGGTCCTCCAGGTCGCGCTCGGCCGGCGCGAGTCGATCTCCGTCTACGGCGACGACTACCCCACCCCCGACGGCACCTGCGTCCGCGACTACATCCACGTCGCCGACCTCGCCGAGGCGCACCTGCTGGCCCTGGACGCGGCCACCGCGGGCGAGCACCTGATCTGCAACCTCGGCAACGGCAACGGCTTCTCGGTGCGCGAGGTCATCGAGACCGTCCGCGAGGTCACCGGCCACCCCGTCCCGGAGACCGCGGCCCCCCGCCGCGCCGGTGACCCCGCCGTGCTGGTCGCCTCCGCCGCCACCGCCCGGGAGCGGCTCGGCTGGTCGCCCTCCCGCGCCGACCTGACCGGAATCGTCACCGACGCCTGGACGTTCGCCCGCCGAGAGGAGCCCACCGCCCCATGACCGAGACCAGTGAGCCGACCACCTCCCTCACCGGGAGCACCGAGCTGACCGCCTCCTTCACCGCGCTCTACGGGCGCGCGCCCGAAGGGATCTGGGCGGCCCCCGGCCGGGTCAACCTGATCGGCGAGTACACCGACTTCAACGACGGCTTCGTGATGCCGCTCGCCCTGCCGCACACCGCACGCGCGGCCGTCGCCCGCCGCACCGACGGCGAACTGCGGCTCCACTCCACCGATGTGCCCGGCGGCGTGGTCCAGCTCCGGATCGACGAGCTGGCCCCCCAGCAGGGGCACGGCTGGGCGGCGTACCCGGCCGGGGTGGTCTGGGCCCTGCGCGAGGCCGGCCACCCGGTCACCGGGGCGGACATCCAGCTCACCTCCACCGTCCCCACCGGCGCGGGCCTGTCCTCCTCCGCCGCGCTGGAGGTCGTCACCGCGCTCGCCCTGAACGACCTCTTCGGGCTCGGGCTGACGGCCCCGGAGCTGGCGGTCCTCGGCCAGCGCGCCGAGAACGCCTTCGTGGGCGTGCCGTGCGGGGTCATGGACCAGATGGCCTCCGCCTGCTGCACCGAGGGCCACGCCCTGTACCTGGACACCCGCGACCTCACCCAGCGCCAGGTCCCCTTCGACCTGTCCGCGAGCGGACTGCGGCTGCTCGTGGTCGACACCCAGGTCAAGCACGCGCTCGGCGACGGCGCGTACGCGGAGCGGCGGGCCGGCTGCGAGGCGGGCGCGGCGGCGCTCGGCGTACGCACGCTGCGCGAGGTGCCGTACGAGAGCCTCGGCGCGGCCCTGGACACCCTGGCGATGGCCGACGTCGACGAGTCCGTGGTGCGCTACGTACGCCATGTGGTCAGCGACAACCAGCGGGTCGAGCAGGTCATCGCCCTGCTCGACGCGGGCGATGTGCGGGCCGCGGGCCCGGTCCTCGACGCCGGGCACGCCTCGCTCCGCGACGATCTGCGGGTCTCCTGCCCGGAGCTGGACCTCGTGGTGTCGGCGGCGGGCGAGGCCGGGGCGCTCGGCGCGCGGATGACCGGCGGCGGCTTCGGCGGCTCGGCGATCGTGCTGGTGGAGGAGGAGCAGGCGGACGCGGTCTCCAAGTCCGTACTGGAGGCCTTCGCCGCGGCGGGCCACGCGACGCCGCGGATCTTCCCGGCCGTGCCCTCGGCGGGAGCCCGCCGGCTCGGCTGAGCCCCGCCGACCCGGCCGGGCGGGCGGCTTTTTGTCACTTCTGTCGCAAGACGAAACACGCATCACGTCCCGGGGGCGGCCGGAGCCGATCAGTTCTGCGAATTGGCTTCCGCCACGGCCCGTCGGCCGTACCCTGATGCACAGCACCGGTGGGGGCCGGTGCTGATTCAGGGGTACGAGACAGTCGGGTGCGGCGCCCGGGGCGGGCGGTGGCCGGGACACGGCGGCGGTCGTGAACCATGGTCCATCTCCCCGATCCGGGCGCCGTACCCGCACTGATCGGCCCCTTCCGGCGGGCCGGGGGTGGCCCGGGAGCAGACGCGGCATGGGGGTGCCTGTGGTTCGTATCCGGGTTCTCGTGGTGGACGACCACCGTATTTTCGCCGAGTCGCTCGCAGCGGCGCTCGCGGCCGAACCGGATGTCGAGGTGTCGGCGGCGGGCAGTGGCCCCGCGGCGTTACGGTGCCTGGAGCGGGCCGCCGCCGAGGGGCGCGGCTACGACGTGATGCTGGTCGACGCCGAACTGGGCATCGCCGGCGACCACCGGGCACCCGTCCCGGTCCCCGACGGCGGGGAGCACACCCCGGTGGACGGCATCTCCCTGGTGGCCGGGGTCCGTTCGGGCCGGCCGTCCGTGCGCACGGTGGTGCTCGCCGAGAAGGACGATCCGGTCCGCGCCGCACTGGCACTGCAGGCCGGGGCCTTCGGCTGGGTCGCCAAGGACTGCTCGCTGCAACGGCTGCTCACGGTCGTGCGGGGAGTGCTGAGGGACGAGACGCATCTGCCTCCGGCGCTGCTCACCGGCGTACTGCGGGAGCTGACGGCGGCGCGCAAGCACCGCACCGAGAGCGAGCAGCTGGTCGAGTCACTGACCCCGCGCGAACGCGAGGTGCTGCGCTGCATGGTGGCGGGCCTGGGCCGCAAGGCGGTGGCCGAGCGGCTCTACCTCTCCCCGCACACGGTCCGTACCCATATGCAGAACGTGCTGGGGAAGCTGGGCGTGCACTCCACCCTGGCCGCGGTCGCCCTGGCCCGCCGGGCGGGCGTCGGTCCGGCCGACCCGGCCGGACCGGTCCAGGCCCTAGCCGGGAATGTTGTCGAACGGGGCGGTCAACTGGCGTAGCAGCCCCGCCAGTTCGCCCCGCTGCTGGGTGGAGAGCTCGCTCAGGATGGCGCGTTCCTGGGCGAGCAGCCCGGCCAGCGACTGGTCGGCCTTGTCGCGCCCCTCGGCGGTGAGCCGGACGAGCACGCCGCGGCGGTCGCTGGGGTCGGGGAGGCGCTCGACGAGGTTCTTCTTGGTCAGGCGGTCGATGCGGTTGGTCATCGTGCCGGAGGTGACCAGGGTCTGCGTGAGGAGCTGCCCGGGGGAGAGCTGGTAGGGGGCGCCGGCGCGACGCAGCGACGTCAGTACGTCGAACTCCCAGGGCTCCAGATTGTGCTCGGAGAAGGCGATCCGGCGGGCCCGGTCCAGATGGCGGGCCAGGCGGGAGACGCGACTGAGCACCTCGAGTGGTTCCACGTCGAGGTCGGGGCGCTCACGGCGCCATGCAGCGACCAGTCGGTCGACCTCGTCCTCCATGTGGATCAGTGTAGAGGGTCTGTCGACATGAAGTCTCTTGAATTCAAGTGTCTTGACATCAAGATATTTCTCGCGTGATCCTGAATCCATGACCACACCCACCTGGGACCCGCAGCAGTACCTGCGCCATGCCGACCACCGCACCCGCCCCTTCCTCGACCTCCTCGCCCGCATCCCCGACCTCCCGGCCGCCCCCGAGCCCCGTATCGCCGACCTCGGCTGCGGCGCGGGCAACGTCACCGTCCTGCTCGCCGACCGCTGGCCCGGGGCCCGGATCACCGGCTACGACAACTCTCCGCAGATGCTCAAACGGGCCCGCGCCCACGCCGGCCCCCACCTCGACTTCGCCGAGGCCGACGCCACCACCTGGACCCCCGCCGAGCGTCACGACCTGATCGTCTCCAACGCCCTGCTCCAGTGGGTCCCCGACCACGCCGCCCGCTTCCCGGCCTGGCTGGACGCGATCACCCCCGGCGGCACCTTCGCCTTCCAGGTCCCCGGCAACTTCGACCAGCCCAGCCACGTCCTGATGCGCGAACTCGCCGGCTCCCCACGCTGGCGCGACCGCCTCGCCGACCGGTTGCGCCACGCCGACGCGGTGCTCACCCCCACCGCCTACCTCGACGCGCTGACCGCCCCCGGCATCACGGCGGACGTCTGGGAGACCACGTACCTGCACCTCCTGCCCGGCCAGGACCCGGTCCTGGACTGGGTGAAGGGCACCGGCCTGCGCCCCGTCCTGACCGCCCTCGCCGACGACCCCGGGGCCCGCGACGCCCTCCTCGCCGAATACCGCGACCTGCTCCGTACCGCCTACCCCCAGGGCCCGCACGGCACCGTCTTCCCGTTCCGTCGCATCTTCGCCGTGGCCCGCAAGGAGAAGTGATGATCGCCGCCCTCGACCACGTCCAGCTCGCCGCCCCGCAGGGCTCCGAGGACGCCCTGCGCGCCTACTACGCCGACATCCTCGGCATGACGGAGATCCCCAAGCCCCCGGCCCTCGCGTCCCGCGGCGGCTGCTGGTTCCTGGCGGGCCCGGTCCAGCTCCACCTGGGCATCGAACAGGACTTCCGCCCGGCGAAGAAGGCACACCCCGGCCTCCGCGTCACGGACATCGAGGCATACGCGGCCCGGCTGGAGGCGCGGGGCGCCGAGGTGCGCTGGGACGGCGACCTGCCGGGGCACCGGCGCTTCTTCAGCCACGACCCGGTGGGGAACCGGCTGGAGTTCCTGGATCGGGTGGACGGCTGACCGTCACAGCGCGTCCAGCGCCTCCCGGGTGATGTCGATGTCGATCGGGAACGGCACGCTCGCCTTGAGGCGGTCGTGGCGGATTCCCGTCAGGGCATACGCCTTGGACACCGGGTCCAGCTCGTACACCCGCAAAGAGCCTGCCCGTGTCCGGTGTCGACCTCGGCCCAGACGAGGAGACCGCCGCGTACGCGCCGCTGCCCCCAGGCGACGTACGGCTACAAGGCCGAGACGGGCGCCCTGCTCTGGACGCTCAACCCTGCCGTCGGCAACGTTCCCTCGGAACGGGTCATCACCAACTACAACAGTGATGACCAGCCCTTCCGTACCAGCGGACAGAACGGGGCCCTGGTCGGCAACACCCTGTACGACGTGTTCAACCGTCCCTCCCGTCTGGAGTACGGCGCTACCCTCGGCAAGAAGGCCTACAAGTCCCTGGTGTACGACGAGCACACCGGCCGCCTGGTGCAGCAGACCGCCGACCGTGACCTGGCGCCGCAACGCGTGGACGACACCACCTATGCGTACGACCCGGCCGGCAACGTCACCGGAGTCACCACCGCCAGCGGTCAGGACGCCCAGAAGTCCGTGGACACCCAGTGCTTCGCCACCGACCTGATGGGCCGACTCACCGAGGCCTGGACAGCGAAGGCCGACTGCGCTGCCACCGGTCCGGCCGCGGCGGCGGTCGGAGGCCCCGACGCGTACTGGCAGAGCTACGGCTACGACAAGCTCGGCAACCGCACCAGCCAGACCGACCACGCCACCGCCGGTGCGGACGTCACCACCGACTACACCCAGCCCGCTCCCGGCGCCAAGCGCCCGCACGCGGTCCAGCAGACCAAGGTCACCGGCGGCCCCGACAACGGCCGCACCACCACCTTCGAGTACGACAACAACGGCAACACCACCAAGCGCACCACCGGCTCAAATGTCCAGGACCTGAAGTGGGATGCCGAGGGCCACCTCGCGACCCTCACCGAGGCCGGCAAGACCAGCAGCTACGTCTACGACGCCGACGGCAACCGGCTCATCGCCAAGAACGCCGACGGCTCCAGCACCCTCACGCTGCCCCAGGGCAACGAGCTCACCGTCTCCGCCAACGGCACCAAGACCGGTACCCGTTACTACACGCACAACGGCGAAACCGTGGCCGTCCGCACCGGCGCGACCACCTCGTACCTCATCAGCGACCACCAGGGCACCGCGATGACCGCCATCACGGTTGGAACTCTCGCCCTCACCCGCCGCAAGCAACTCCCCTTCGGACAGCTCCGCACCACCCAGTCGGCAGCCTTCGGAACCCGAGGCTTCGTCGGCGGCACCAACGACCCCACCGGCCTCACCCACCTCGGCGCCCGCGAATACGACCCCGCCCTCGGCCGCTTCCTCTCCACCGACCCCGTCATCGACGTCAACGACCCGGCGCAGATGAACGCGTACAGCTACGCCCACAACAACCCCCTCACCAAGTCCGACCCCGACGGCCTCCGCCCCGACGGCCCGGCCGGCGGCGCCTCGTACAACGACGACGCCTGGGCACGGGACCGCGGCATGAACGCCGGCTACACCCTGAAGGGCAGCAAATGGGTCTGGCACCAGACACCCAAGAAGGACCCGGAGTCCCAGTTCCTCTACGCCGCGTACCGCCAGAACACCAGCGGCTATCTGATCAACGACTACTACGCGAAGCAGCGGGCGAATAAGGCAGCGGAGTACCGGGCGCAGGCCAAGCTTGCTGAGCAGCGACGTAAGGCTGAACAGCAGCGCAAGCAGAACGGCATATTGAGCAGCATCAAGAGTGGCCTGAGCAGTGCAGGCAACGCATTGAAGAGCACTGGCGAGTTTCTCAACACTCACCGCACTACTATTCTCTCTTTCGCGTCAATCTTTGTCCCTGTGCTGATACCCGTAGCCATGGCCAGTGCAGCAGTGGATGCTTACTCGGATTTTTCCAGGGGTGATTGGGTTAGCGGATCGCTGGATCTCTTGGGTGTGGCTGGAGGTGGCGTTGCAATGAAGTTCGGGAGAATTGCCTACCGAGGCGCTTCAGCCAGGTCCGCCATAAGTTCAGTGACTCGCAAGTCGGCTGGTCTCGGCAGAAACCAGTTTCACCAGTTGCGTGCGGGGCTTGGCCAGGTAGTCGATGTTGGAGAACGAGCGGCCCGGTATGACAAAATCAACACGAACATAGGGATTGTGGGGACTTTGACTTACGAGGTCCGGGCATGGAGATCGAGTTCCAACTAGTGGCCAGTAGTTACTGAGAGAGGTCATATGGGATACGTGGGAGTCTCCGTGATGGTTATAGGTGGGCTCGGCCTGATCGTCTCAACGCGGGGACAACGCGACTGGAATATCTGGACAAGACGCCAGAAGGCGGGGGCCTCGCTGAGCGCCGTGATCATCGCAGCCGGACTCATTCTGATGGGCGTCGACTCGGGATCTGGTACCTGATCCTGGATCCACCGGTTCGGTTTGGGGGCGGGTGGGCTCCCAAGCCGGCAGGTGCGGGTTGCAGGGGTGAGAGGTCAGTAGCGGCCCTCACTCAGAGGCTGCGAAGAATGGTGACGACCTTCTTTGTTGCTTTGCCCGAGATCGTTGCCCGGTTGGCCCAGATGCGTTCGCAGGCCTTGTTGTCGCGCATGGCGGCCATCACGGTCGGGCCCGCGCTCTGACCCGCCGCAAGCAGCTGCCTTTCGGTCAAACTCCGCGCCACCCAGTCGGCAGCCTTCGGCACCCGAGGCTTCGTCGGCGGCACCAACGACCCCACCGGCCTCACCCACCTCGGCGCCCGCGAATACGACCCCGCCCTCGGCCGCTTCCTCTCCACCGACCCCGTCATCGACGTCAACGATCCGGCGCAGATGAACGCGTACAGCTACGCCCATAACAACCCCCTCACCAAGTCCGACCCGGACGGCCTCCGCCCCGATGGTCCGGCCGGCGGCGCCTCGTACAACGACGACGCCTGGGCACGGGACCGCGGAATGAACGCCGGCTACACCAAGAAGGGCAGCAAGTGGGTCTGGAACCAGACCCCGATGAAGGACAAGGAATCCCAGAAACGCTACGCGGCGTACCGGGCCAACCCTTCCGGGTATCTGATCAACGATTCCTATGCGGAGCAGCGAAAGAAGGAGGCGGCGAAGTACCGGGCGCAGGCCAAGGCCAGGGCAGAAGCCGAGCAGCGCAGGAGGGACGGGATCCTCGGCAGCATCCTCAAAGGCAACTACGGGGCAGCATGAAGCATGTCTCAGCCAGCCTTGAAGGGTGTCATGGGGAAATTCAACAAGCTGCAGAGTCGGGTCACTGGTGCTGCGTACGAAACCGCTGCGATGCTCGGGGGAGTCGAATGCTTCAAGGATCAGGGTCTGACTGTCTGCCAGACGGCTCTGCCCATGTACGGCCGAGGGGGAACGAACGTGGGCGGGACCTATGTCACGGGATGGGATGACGAGTATGTCGTCCCGGAGCGACTGGAGCATGAGAGGGTCCACACGAAGCAGTGGGATCGGACCGGGCTCGCTTTCGTACCGAAGTACTTCATGGCTGGACTCGATCCCTGTCACAACAGGTATGAGATCGCGGCCGATCTGGGTAAGGGCGGGTACTCTTCGTGCTGAGTAGAGTCCGGGGGAGAGTATGGATTGCCGCGGTGGCCCTTGCCGTCGCCCTTACTTCTTGCGTAGGCCCGGGTCCGAGTTCCGTGCGGTTCGGGTACCGGCTGGATGATCGGGGGAACGTGGTGATCGCCTCCCCTCTCTGCCCGATGGATGAGGTTTCCGGAGCTGAAATCACCATCCGTGTCAAGCGCGGGGATACGAGCAGTTCCGAGAAGTTGTGGGAGGCCAGGGGGGCCGCTTCCGAAGAGGTGAAGCGGGGCGTCTTCACTGTGGGGACGTCAGACAGTTTTCGCCAGGAAGGAAAGCCTCTCGCAGGGGCACTTCCCGAGGGCTTCTATGTCGGGGTAAAGGAATCGTCACGTGACGGTAAGTCGAATTCTGCCAGAGGCGACTGGATTGATCTGTCAGCTCAGTCGCCACGTCCCCTGAAAGCAGGGGAGTATCTGACGTCGAAAGGGAAAATCGTCAGCCGGCAGTGGGTGAATGATCAGCTGAGATGCGAAGAGGGGGGCTGAGCCCGGATCCGGGATGGGGTCGGTGATGGTCATGCCCACCGGGCAGGACAGACATCGGCCGCGTGCTGTGAGCCAGCTGAGGTATCCGTGGTGCCGTCGGCGGAGTCGGTGCGGACCAGGGCGTGCCGCCCGCACCGGTACTTCTTCGGGAGCTGGGTCGTGGCGAGGCGGGTGGTCTCGACGTGGTCGGAGGCGGTGTTGCTGCCGGAGTTCCCCGGTTTGCAGCAGACCGGCGGCTCCTCGGAACCGGCCATCGCCTGCGACGCGGACACACGGGTACAACCGAGGGTGTGATTATGATTTATGTTGTATGGGGGTTTCTTCCCGGTGTATTTGGTGTGGCAGTTGCTTCTGATGTCCGAGGGCTTGGAATCCGTGTCTACGATTTGATTTCATCCTTCACTCCGGGAGGTCCGCCGGATCCGAGGTTCACTCCCAATGTGGTGCGGTTCCTCTGGGGATGTCTTGGTGCAGTCGGATTCATCCTGGCAGGTATCCGGGTGGTCGGATATCTGTCAGGGTGAATCGTAAATTCCCTCGGCGCCGACTCGCGCTGGGCCCTTTCCGTCAGTCCGTATATCGACTTCGGAGATTGAAGTCGATATGCGGATTCTTGCCACGGTCGATGGGTGTTCGGCCGAGATGGTCATGGTTACGTCAATGACTGCCGGGTGCAGGTGCCGCCTGGCGAGCGGCGTGGTTGCCAGGACGAGTGCGGAGAAGGCGGTCAGGCGTGGCAGGCTCAGCCGCTCCAGGAAGGTGCTGTGCTGGATGCCGCACGCCGGGTAGGAGTTGGCGGCGAGGTCCGTGGCCGTGATGAGGCAGGCGAGGCCCGCCCCGATGCGCTGTCCCTGGAGCAGCAGGGCTGCCGGGTTTCCGATCCGCCTGGAAGGTTCCTGGATGGATTTCGTTTCGCTTGCTGTAAGAGAGTCGCCGGCTGAATCCGGACCCGGGAGCCTCGCTCCACCTGCCCGATTCGGACTGATCGGGCTGAACGGGTGACCCCCGTTCAGCTCTTGCGGTGGGGTGACCACCCCCCCGTTAGCTCTTCCGGTGCCCGATCAGCCTCGGCTTCGCCTCCAGGTTCTCCAGGCCGTGCCAGGCCAGGTTCACCAGGTGGGCGGCGACCTCCGACTTCTTCGGCTTGCGGGCGTTCACCCACCACTGGCCGGTCAGGGCGACCATGCCGACCAGCGCCTGTGCGTACAGCGGGGCCAGCTTCGGGTCGAAGCCGCGGGCCTTGAACTCCAGACCGAGGATGTCCTCCACCTGGGTGGCGATGTCGCTGATCAGGGAGGCGAAGGTGCCGGTCGACTGGGCCACGGGGGAGTCGCGGACCAGGATGCGGAAGCCGTCGGTGTACGTCTCGATGTAGTCGAGCAGGGCGAACGCCGCCTGCTCCAGGAGCTCGCGCGGGTGGCCCGCGGTCAGCGCGCTGGTGACCATGTCCAGGAGCTGGCGCATCTCGCGGTCGACCACGACGGCGTACAGGCCCTCCTTGCCGCCGAAGTGCTCGTACACCACCGGCTTGGAGACCCCGGCGCGCGAGGCGATCTCCTCGACCGAGGTGCCCTCGAAGCCCTTGTCGGCGAAGAGCGTGCGACCGATGTCCAGCAACTGCTCGCGGCGCTCCTTACCCGTCATCCGCACCCGGCGGGTACGCCGGGGGGAGGAGGAACGGTTTTTTTCGCTGCTGGTACTGGAGTCGGTCGCCACGTCGTCAATCATGCCGCGTCGGCGCGCTCGGGGGCGCGCCGGGAGTCGATACGGCGGGACTCGATCCGGGCGGAGTCCGGCCAGCGCACGTCGTGCGCCCAGCCGAGCTTCTCGAACCAGCGGATCAACCGGGCACTCGAATCGATCTGACCGCGCATCACCCCGTGCCGGGCGCTCGTCGGATCGGCGTGGTGCAGGTTGTGCCAGGACTCCCCGCAGGACAGCACCGCCAGCCACCACACGTTCCCGGACCGGTCGCGCGACTTGAAGGGCCGCTTGCCGACTGCGTGGCAGATCGAATTGATCGACCAGGTGACGTGGTGCAGCAGGGCCACCCGGACCAGCGAGCCCCAGAAGAAGGCCGTCGCCGCCCCCCACCACGACATCGTCACCAGACCGCCGACCAGCGGCGGGAACGCCAGCGACACGATCGTGAGGGTCATGAAGTGGCGGGAGACGGCGCGGAGCGCCGGGTCCTTGATCAGGTCGGGGGCGTACTTCTGCTGCGGAGTCTGCTCCTCGTCGAACATCCAGCCGATGTGGGCCCACCACAGGCCCTTCATCAGGGCGGGCAGGCTCTCGCCGAAGCGCCACGGCGAGTGCGGGTCGCCCTCCGCGTCGGAGAAGCGGTGGTGCTTGCGGTGGTCGGCCACCCAGCGCACCAGCGGACCCTCCACGGCCAGCGAACCGGCCACGGCGAGCGCGATGCGCAGCGGGCGCTTCGCCTTGAAGGAACCATGCGTGAAGTAGCGGTGGAAACCGATCGTGATGCCGTGGCAGCCGATGAAGTACATCGCCACGAGCAGCCCCAGATCGAGCCAGCTCACGCCGCGGCCCCAGGCCAGCGGCACCGCCGCGACCAGCGCCACGAACGGCACCACGATGAACAGCAGAAGGGCGATCTGCTCGATCGACCGCTTGTTGTCCCCGCCGAGCGTGGCGGGGGGAAGGGGCTGACCGTCGGCCTCCGATGGCTGGGCGTCGTCGATCACAGCGGGGCTGGTGTTCATGGGGGGTCCCCTGGGGATGAGGAATACGACGGATAGCTCTGGCTACGGTTCCGTAACCTACGGCGACGTAAGTATGACAGCGCTCGGGCCCGCCGCACGAGAGCGCGACGGGCCGCCCGCGAAGGGGAAACCCGATCGGGCCGCGAGCGGTGCCGACGGAGTGGACACCTATCCTGGTGGGGTCGGACAGCGCGGTCCGCACTCTGCTTTCCCGGGGTGGCGTCAGCACCGCTGCCTGTCGTGGCCCCGGAGACCCCTGTGGCCGTTGCCTGCCGCGGCCCCGGGGAGAACCCCCGTGCTCAACCACTGCAAGGAGCCGCACACCGTGAGCAGTGCCGACCAGACCTCTGCCGCCAGCGCCGAGCTGCGCGCCGACATCCGCCGCCTCGGCGACCTGCTGGGCGAGACCCTCGTACGCCAGGAAGGCCAGGAACTCCTCGACCTCGTCGAGCGGGTCCGCGCCCTGACCCGAACCGACGGCGAGGCCGCGGCCCAGCTCCTCGGCGACACGGACCTGGAGACCGCCGCGCAGCTCGTGCGCGCCTTCTCCACCTACTTCCACCTCGCCAACGTCACCGAGCAGGTCCACCGCGCCCACGAGATGCGCGACCGCCGTGCCGCCGAGGGCGGGCTCCTCGCCCGCACCGCCGACCGGCTCAAGGACGCCGACCCCGCCCACCTCCGCGAGACCGTCAAGAACCTCAACGTCCGGCCCGTCTTCACCGCGCACCCCACCGAGGCCGCCCGGCGCTCCGTGCTCAACAAGCTCCGCCGCATCGCCGCACTCCTGGAGACGCCCGTCGTCGAGGCCGACCGGCGCCGTCAGGACCTGCGCCTCGCCGAGAACATCGACCTCATCTGGCAGACCGACGAACTGCGCGTCGTCCGCCCCGAGCCGGCCGACGAGGCCCGCAACGCCATCTACTACCTCGACGAACTGCACGCCAACGCGGTCGGCGACGTACTGGAGGACCTGGCGGCCGAACTCGAACGTGTCGGCGTCGAGCTGCCCGCGGGCACCCGCCCCCTCACCTTCGGCACCTGGATCGGCGGCGACCGCGACGGCAACCCCAACGTGACGCCCGCCGTCACCTGGGAGGTGCTGATCCTCCAGCACGAGCACGGCATCACCGACGCCCTCGAACTCATCGACCACCTGCGCGGACTGCTCTCCAACTCCATCCGCTACACCGGCGCCACCGACGAGCTGCTGACCTCACTCGAAGCGGACCTCGAACGCCTCCCCGAGATCAGCCCCCGCTACAAGCGGCTGAACGCCGAGGAGCCCTACCGCCTCAAGGCCACCTGCATCCGGCAGAAGCTCGTCAACACCCGCGAGCGCCTCGCCTCGGGCACCCCGCACCGCCCCGGCTGCGACTACCTCGGCACCGCCGAACTCATCGCCGACCTCGAACTCATCCAGACCTCGCTGCGCGAGCACCGCGGCGGACTCTTCGCCGACGGGCGGATGGCCCGCACCATCCGCACCCTCGCCGCCTTCGGCCTCCAGCTCGCCACCATGGACGTCCGCGAGCACGCCGACGCCCACCACCACGCCCTCGGCCAGCTCTTCGACCGGCTCGGCGAGGAGTCCTGGCGCTACGCCGACATGCCCCGCGACTACCGGCAGAAGCTCCTCGCCAAGGAACTGCGCTCCCGCCGCCCGCTCGCCCCGACCCCGGCCCCGCTCGACGCCGCCGGCGAGAAGACCCTCGGCGTCTTCCACACCGTCAAGGAAGCCTTCGAGCGCTTCGGTCCCGAAGTCATCGAGTCCTACATCATCTCGATGTGCCAGGGCGCCGACGACGTCTTCGCCGCCGCCGTACTCGCCCGCGAGGCCGGACTGATCGACCTGCACGGCGGCTGGGCCAAGATCGGCATCGTGCCGCTCCTGGAGACCACCGACGAGCTGCGCGCCGCCGACGTGATCCTCGACGAGATGCTCGCCGACCCCTCGTACCGCCGCCTCGTCTCGCTCCGCGGCGACGTGCAGGAGGTCATGCTCGGTTACTCCGACTCCTCCAAGTTCGGCGGCATCACCACCTCCCAGTGGGAGATCCACCGCGCGCAGCGCCGGCTGCGCGACGTCGCACACCGCTACGGCGTACGGCTGCGGCTCTTCCACGGCCGCGGCGGCACCGTCGGCCGCGGCGGCGGCCCCTCGCACGACGCGATCCTCGCCCAGCCCTGGGGCACCCTCGAAGGCGAGATCAAGGTGACCGAGCAGGGCGAGGTCATCTCCGACAAGTACCTCATCCCGGCGCTCGCCCGGGAGAACCTGGAGCTGACCGTCGCGGCCACCCTCCAGGCCTCCGCGCTGCACACCGCACCCCGCCAGTCCGACGAGGCCCTGGCCCGCTGGGACGCCGCGATGGACACCGTCTCCGACGCCGCGCACGCCGCGTACCGCAAGCTCGTCGAGGACCCGGACCTGCCGACGTACTTCCTCGCCTCCACGCCGGTGGACCAGCTCGCCGACCTGCACCTGGGCTCGCGGCCCTCCCGCCGCCCCGGCTCGGGCGTCTCGCTCGACGGACTGCGCGCCATCCCGTGGGTCTTCGGCTGGACCCAGTCCCGCCAGATCGTCCCCGGCTGGTACGGCGTCGGCTCCGGCCTCAAGGCCCTGCGCGAAGCCGGCCTGGACAGCGTCCTGGACGAGATGCACGAGCACTGGCACTTCTTCCGGAACTTCCTCTCCAACGTGGAGATGACGCTCGCCAAGACCGATCTGCGCATCGCCCGCCACTACGTCGACACCCTCGTCCCCGACGAGCTGAAGCACGTCTTCGACGCCATCGAGGCCGAGCACGCGCTCACCGTGAGCGAAGTCCTCAAGGTCACCGGCTCCACCGAACTGCTCGGCACCAGCCCGGTGCTCCAGCAGACCTTCGCCATCCGCGACGCCTACCTGGACCCCATCTCCTACCTCCAGGTATCGCTGCTGGCCCGCCAGCGCGAAGCCGCGGCACGCGGTGAAGAGCCCGACCCGCTGCTCGCCAGGGCCCTGCTGCTCACCGTGAACGGTGTCGCCGCGGGCCTGCGCAACACCGGCTGATCCCACCCGGTCGCGGGTGCGGCCCCGCTCACAGGGCGAAGAACGTCGCCACGAGCAGGACCGCACCCGCGATCCCGGTGCACCAGCCGGTCCGCGACATCCGCAGACCGCCACCGATCACCAGACCGGCCAGCACCAGCGCACCGCCCAGCGGCACCCAGGCATGCAGAAAGCCCGGGGTCCCGGTACGCACCACGTCATCCGTGCCCGGCTTCACCACCACGGGGAACCGGTCGCCCCGGCGCGCCGCCACGGACCTGTCGACCGTCACCCGGGAACGCGCGGTCGCCTGCCCCGACGGCGAGAACGGACCGGTGCAGACATCGGTGCCGCACCCCGTCACCGTCATCGTGCCGTGCTCACGGCCCTTGGCCAGAACGATGTGCTGCGCCTCGTTCCAGGACGACAGCACACCCGCCACCAGCAGCAGCAGGACGACACAGCCCATGGCGGCGTTGCGGCCGTAGACCAGGGCGCGGTGGGAGGAGCTCCGCTTCATGGGGAGCGATCCTTGGGCAGACCGGCACCACCGGTCAACTCATGGCCGAAAATCGCCGAGGTACCGGCAGGAATGTCAGAGTTGTGCGTGCCACCGCCGTTGCTCCGGTCGCCAGGAGTCGCACGCGCCCTCGCGCAGGGCCAACGGTCAGGAGTCGTACGCGCCACGGGCAGGGGCAACGGTCAGGAGTTGTGCGCGCCATCGCGCAGGGGCAACCGCCAGGAGTCGTACGCGCCACCGCGCAACGGCAACCGCTACGAGTTGTACGCGCTCTGCGCGCGCTCCAGGCCCTCCGCCAGCAGACACTCCACCGAGTCCGCCGCCCGGTCCACCTGGTACGCGAGCTCCTTGCGCTCGGTGGACGAGAAGTCCTTCAGCACGAAGTCCGCGACCTGCATCCGCCCCGGCGGCCGCCCGATCCCGAACCGGACCCGGTGATAGTCCGCGCCCATCGCCTTGGTCATCGACTTCAGCCCGTTGTGCCCGTTGTCGCCGCCGCCCAGCTTCAGCCGCAGCGCCCCGTAGTCGATGTCCAGCTCGTCGTGGATCGCCACGATGTGGTCGGTCGGCACCTTGTAGAAGTCGCGCAGTGCCGTGACGGGGCCGCCGGAGAGGTTCATGTACGACATCGGCTTGGCCAGGATCACCCGCCGGTTCGCCGGTCCGGGCGGGCCCATGCGGCCCTCCACGACCTGCGCCTGCGCCTTCTGCGCCCGCTTGAACTTCCCGCCGATCCGCTCGGCCAGGAGGTCGGCCACCATGAAGCCGACATTGTGCCGGTTCGCCGCGTACTCGGGACCGGGATTGCCGAGGCCCACGATGAGCCAGGGGTCGGTGGAGTCGGACATCTGCGCTCGGTCTCCTCGTGTACGGATGGTTCCGGACGGCCCGGATACAGGGAAACGGGGCGGCGGGTCCTCGAACAAGGAACCGCCACCCCGTCAGTCAAGCAGTGCGGGCGAGGCTCAGGCCTCCGCGCCCTCACCCTCGGCGGCCTCGGCGGCCGGCTCCTCGGCCTGCGCGGCGACGACCTGGAGCACGATGGCGTCCTCGTCACCGGCCAGCACGGCGCCCTTCGGCAGCGTGATGTCCTTGGCGAGAACGGACGCACCGGCGTCCAGGCCCGCGACGGAGACCGTGACCGACTCCGGGATGTGGGTGGCCTCGGCCTCGACGAGCAGGGTGTTCTGCACGTACTCCAGGAGGTTGCCGCCCGGGGCCAGGTCGCCCTCGACGTGCACGGCGATCTCGACGTTGACCTTCTCGCCGCGCTTGACGGTCAGCAGGTCGACGTGCTCGATGTCGCCCTTGAGCGGGTTGCGCTGCACGGCCTTCGGGATGACCAGCGCGTCCTTGCCGTCGATCTCCAGGCCGATCAGGACGTTCGCGGTCTTGAGCGCCATCATCAGCTCGTGACCCGGCAGGGTGACGTGGACCGGCTCGGCACCGTGGCCGTAGATGACCGCGGGAACCAGGTTGGCGCGGCGGGTGCGACGGGCGGCACCCTTGCCGAACTCGGTACGGACCTGGGCGGCGAGCTTGACCTCAGCCATGACTGCACTCCTCGTAAGGTGACGAAAATCGGACGGTCACCCGGCCCACGACAGGCCTGCTACGAAGAGCGCGTCGATAACGGACCGCCGTACACATGAGTACGGCCTCCCTCGCCGAGCAACTCGCTGAGTCTACCCGGCGGGGAGGCCGCGCCCAAAGTGGATCTTCGGTACCGCTGTTCCTACTGCTCCTCGAAGAGGCTGGTCACCGAGCCGTCCTCGAAGACCTCGCGCACCGCACGCGCGATCGTCGGCGCGATCGACAGCACCGTGATCTTGTCGAGCTCCAGCTCACCCGGGGTCGGCAGGGTGTCCGTGAACACGAACTCGCTGACCTTGGAGTTCTTCAGACGGTCCGCGGCCGGGCCCGAGAGCACACCGTGTGTCGCCGTCACTATGACGTCCTCGGCGCCGTGCGCGAACAGGGCGTCGGCGGCGGCACAGATGGTGCCACCGGTGTCGATCATGTCGTCGACCAGGACACAGACCCGGCCCTTCACATTGCCGACGACCTCGTGGACCGTCACCTGGTTGGCGACGTCCTTGTCACGGCGCTTGTGCACGATGGCCAGCGGGGCGTCCAGACGGTCGCACCAGCGGTCGGCGACGCGCACCCGGCCGGCGTCCGGGGAGACGATCGTCAGCTTCGAGCGGTCGACCTTGGCGCCTACGTAGTCGGCCAGGATCGGCAGCGCGAAGAGGTGGTCCACCGGGCCGTCGAAGAAGCCCTGGATCTGGTCCGTGTGCAGGTCGACGGTGAGGATGCGGTCGGCACCCGCCGTCTTCATCAGGTCGGCGACCAGACGGGCCGAGATCGGCTCGCGGCCGCGGTGCTTCTTGTCCTGGCGGGCGTAGCCGTAGAACGGCACGATCACCGTGATGGAGCGGGCCGACGCGCGCTTCAGCGCGTCCAGCATGATGAGCTGCTCCATGATCCACTTGTTGATCGGAGCGGTGTGGCTCTGGATCAGGAAGCAGTCGGCGCCGCGGGCGGACTCCTGGAAGCGGACGTAGATCTCACCGTTGGCGAAATCGAAGGCCTTCGTCGGCACGAGGCCGACACCCAGCTGGTGCGCAACCTCCTCGGCCAGCTCGGGGTGGGCGCGGCCGGAGAAGAGCATCAGTTTCTTCTCGCCGGTCGTCTTGATCCCGGTCACAGCACAGTCTCCTCAGACGTGTTCCTGGCGCTGCGCGCATGTGTCCCGATGCGCAACGAGCCAGCCGAAATGGGGTGAGCATCTATCACGGTACGCCGTGCACGGCGTACCTGTTTCCGGTCAGCTTTCGCTGTCGCGCTCCGATACGGCGGCCTGAGCCGCCTGCGCGGCGCCGCTTCCCGGACGCTTGCGAGCCACCCAACCCTCGATATTCCTTTGCTGGCCGCGGGCGACGGCCAGCGAACCGGGCGGTACGTCCTTGGTGATGACCGAGCCTGCGGCGGTGTAGGCGCCGTCCCCGACCGTGACAGGCGCCACAAACATATTGTCCGAGCCGGTACGGCAGTGGGAGCCGATCGTGGTGTGGTGCTTGGCCACACCGTCGTAGTTCACGAACACGCTGGCGGCACCGATGTTGGTGTGGTCGCCGATCGTCGCGTCACCGACGTAGCTCAGGTGCGGGACCTTGGTGCCCTCGCCGATCGTGGCGTTCTTCATCTCCACGTACGTACCGGCCTTGGCCTTGGCGCCGAGCCTGGTGCCGGGCCGCAGATAGGCGTACGGACCGACCGTGGCGCCCTCGCCGACCTCGGCCCCGTCCGCGACCGTGTTGTCCACGCGCGCGCCCGCGCGCACGACGGTGTCCTTGAGCCGGGTGTTGGGGCCGACCTCGGCGTCCTCGCCGAGGTGCGTGGCGCCGAGCAGCTGGGTGCCCGGGTGCACGATCGCGTCCCGCTCGTAGGTGACGGTGGCGTCGATCAGTGTGGACGCCGGGTCCACGACGGTCACACCGGCCAGCATGGCCCGCTCCAGCAGCCGCTCGTTCAGCAGCCGCCGGGCCTCGGCCAGCTGGACCCGGTTGTTGATGCCGAGGATCTCGCGGTGGTCGCCGGCCACCGAGGCGCCGACCCGGTGCCCGGCCTCGCGCAGGATGGAGAGGACGTCGGTGAGGTACTCCTCGCCCTGGCTGTTGTCGGTACGGACCTTGCCGAGGGCCTCGGCGAGCAGCCGGCCGTCGAAGGCGAAGACCCCGGAGTTGATCTCCCGGATCTCGCGCTGGGCGTCGGTGGCGTCCTTGTGCTCGACGATCCCGGTGACCGCGCCGTCGGCCGGGTTGCGCACGATGCGTCCGTAGCCGGTGGAGTCGGGGACCTCGGCGGTCAGCACGGTGACGGCGTTGGAATCGGCCGTGTGGGTGGCGGCCAGCGCGACGAGCGTCTCACCGGAGAGCAACGGGGTGTCGCCGCAGACGACGATCACGGTGCCGTCGACGGTGCCGCCCAGCTCGTCGAGCCCGACGCGCACCGCGTTGCCGGTGCCCTTCTGCTCGGCCTGGTGGGCGGTCCGCAGCCGGTCGTCGACGGCGGTGAGGTGCGCGGTGACCTGCTCGGCGGCGTGGCCGACGACCACGACGAGGTGCTCGGGGTCCAGCTCGCGGGAGGCGGCGACGACATGTCCGACGAGCGAGCGACCGGAGATCTCGTGCAGGACCTTGGGGGTCTTCGACTTCATGCGGGTGCCCTCACCCGCTGCGAGGACGACGACGGCTGCCGGGCGTTCGGAGCTCACAGAAATGCCCTTCGGCTTCGGGTGGTGGACACCCGAAGGATACCGGGGGGCTGGTGGGCGGACATGGGTGAGGGCCCCGGCCTCAGAGGTCGGGGCCCTTGCGTCTGAGCTCCCCTGCCAGGATTCGAACCCGGACAAATGGCACCAAAAGCCACTGTGCTGCCATTACACCACAGGGGATGGCAAATGCGGTCGAATCGGACAGCTCGCCGGCTGGCCGAATGTGCGGCACCCAACACTATGCCGTACCAAGTGCCTTCCACGCGACGATAAGGATCAGCGCTTTTGGTGACGTGGATGATCAGGCATCCGCGGTAGGTCTCGGTGGTGTTCCCGCGCGTGGTCCAGGGGTTGTGCCTCTTCAGGGTCGCTCTCTGGAATGTGGAGGCGGGAACGCCCGCCGGGCCTGCCCGGAATCGCTCGGCCTCTGCGACGTTCCCCGACTCGTGGATGCCGACCCGGAAGCGCATGCGCTCGCGCGGAACCCCGAGCGGGTCGAGCCGGTGCGGGTGCAGCGTGATCGTGTCGGGGTCGCTGTCGATGAACTGGAGGCTCTCTCGACGGCTGTACGTCTTGTCCTTGGAGCCTTCCGGCCCAGTCCCTGATCTGCCGCAGGCCGAGGCCCTCCCGGCGAAGGGCGGCCGCCTGCTCGCGCAAGCCATCGAAATCCGCATATCTGCTCGTGATTTCCGTCATGTGTCGAGCGCCGTCCGGAATGCGGACGTCCGGTGTGAAAGCCTGCTCGATTCGCCATTTCAAGCGATAACTTGCTGTTTCGCCTCCGTTCTGCATGCGGACGTGCTGTCCCGGTCGCCCGAAAATGAGGTGCGCCCGCCCGTAGGGTGGGCGGTATGACCGCAACGGGGGCAGACCGGGAGGCGGCGGGAGGGACCACCCGCGGCTACTGGTGGTGGGAGCGGCGGCGCAGTGTCGCCCTGGATGTGGGGCTCGGGCTCCTGTCGGCGCTGGAGTGCGCGCTGGAGGGGGTGTCGTTCGCCGGGGACACCGGGTTGCCGGTGCCGCTGGGGGTGCTGTTCGGGCTGCTCGCGGGGTCGGTGCTGGTGCTGCGGCGGCGGTGGCCGATCGCGGTGGTGCTGGTGGCGATCGCGACCACGCCCGCCGAGATGGGCTTCCTGATGGGGCTGGTCGGCCTCTACACGCTGGCCGCCTCCGACGTGCCGCGCAGGATCACCGCGGTGCTCACGGGGATGTCCTTCGCGGGGACGTTCATCGTCACCTATGTACGGCTGCGGCAGAGCGTCGCGGAACAGGACGACTTCGGGCCCGGCGACTGGTACGTGCCGCTGATCTCGCTCTTCATGTCCCTGGGGCTCACCGCGCCGCCCGTGCTGTTCGGCCTCTACATAGGGGCCCGGCGGCGGCTGATGGAGAGCCTGCGGGAGCGGGCGGACTCGCTGGAGCGGGAGTTGTCGCTGCTCGCCGACCGGGCGGAGGAGCGGGCGGAGTGGGCGCGTACGGAGGAGCGCCACCGGATCGCCCGCGAGATGCACGACGTGGTCGCCCACCGGGTCAGCCTGATGGTCGTGCACGCCGCCGCGCTCCAGGCCGTCGCGCCGAAGGACCCGGCGAAGGCGGTGCGGAACGCGGCGCTGGTCGGTGACATGGGCCGGCAGGCGCTGACGGAGCTGCGGGAGATGCTCGGGGTGCTGCGGGCCGGGGAGTCGGTGACGGCCCGGCCGGCCCAGGTGCCGCTGGCCTCGGTCGGTCAGGCGGCGGCCGCCGCGGCCGCCGCCGCGACGGAGGACGGGCCGCGGCTGCACGAGGTGGAGACCCTGGTGGGGGAGTCCAGGGCGGCGGGGATGACGGTGGAGCTGTCGGTGGACGGCGAGGCGCGCGCGTATCCGCCCGAGGTCGAGCAGACGGCGTACCGGGTGGTGCAGGAGGCGCTGACGAACGTTCACAAGCACGCGGCGGGCGCGAAGACGTGGGTCCGGCTGGCGCACCGGGGCGCGGAGGTCGCGATGCAGGTGGAGAACGGCCCGTCGGACGCGGCCACGGCGGACGCGGGGCTGCCGAGCGGCGGCAACGGTCTGGTCGGTATGCGCGAGCGGGTGCTGGGGCTCGGCGGGGTCTTCGTCTCGGGGCCGACGGACGCGGGCGGCTTCCGGGTGTCGGCGGTGCTGCCCGCCCAGGAGGAGGCGGCCTGAGCCGTGGGACCGGCCGGGCGTCGTACGGATAGTCGTACGGATACGGGGCCCGGCGGTCTTGTGGGATGTCGTACGGGCGGGCCGGCCCGGCGGTCTTGTGGGGTGTCGTACGGGTGGGTCGGCCCGGCCGGGCCTGTGGGGTGTCGTAGGGCTGTGGGACCAGCGGTCCCGTGGGGCGTCGCACGGGTTCGGGACCGGCCGGTCCCACGGCCTCAGCCCGATACGAGGCGTTCCGGCTGGATGCCGGCGATCAGGGTCGCCAGGGCCTGGTCGATGTCCGGGCCGAGGTACCAGTCGCCGGTGTGGTCGATGCTGTAGACGCGGCCTTCGGTGTCGATGGCCAGGACCGCCTGGCCGTCCCCCTCTTCGCCCAGGGGGCTGACCTCGGTCTCCAGCGCCCGGCCGAGGTCGCCGAGGGTGCGGGCGAGGTGGAGTCCGCTCAGCGGGTCGATGCGCACCGGGGCGGGTGCGATCTGGCGGCCCGGTGCGGACGCGGTGATGCGGAGCCCGCCGAATTCGGCCCAGGCCTCCACGGCCGCGGGGAAGACCGCGTGCTGGTGGCCGGCGGGCGAGGTGTGCGAGCGCAGTGCGTCGGCCCACTCCTCGGCCTGCCGGATGTCCCAGCGGCCGGGCTGCCAGCCCGCGGTGCGCAGGGCGGCGTCGACGGCGACGGGGAAGCGGGTGGAGGCGTGCCGGTCGCGTTCGGCGGGGCCCGTCTGTTCGGGCAGGTCGGTTCGGTCGCGCATCGGCGTGCGGTCAGCCCTTCTCGGCGGTGGTCGCCGCCCCGGTGGTCGTGAGGTCGACGGGACGTACGCCGAAGTGGGCGAGCATCGCCGTGCAGGAGCGGCACGGTGGCGCGTAGCTGCCGTGCATCGGGTCGCCGTCCTCACGGATGCGCCGTGCGGTGAGCCGCGAGTGCTTGAGGGCGCGCCGGGCCTCGCCGTTGGTCAGCGGCTTGCGCTGGGCGCGCTTGGAGCGGGTCGACTCCGCGGCGGTGAGCTGCCGGGAGACCAGTATCGCCTCGGGACAGCGGCCGGTGAAGCGTTCGCGCCGGCTGCTGGGGAGGGTGTCGAGGAAGTCCTGGACGAGCGGGTGCAGCACGGGGGGCTGGTCGCCCTTGCCCGCGGTGCAGGTCAGTGTCTCGCCGCGTACGGACAGCGCCGCCGCGACCGCGGGCAGGATGCCGTCGCGACGGTGGTGCAGACGGGGTGTGCGGTCGGCGTCGGTGCTGCTCCAGCTGAGGCGCGGATCCCCGGATGTGACTGATTGTGAAGTGTGCATGGTGCTTTCCCTCCCGTGCCCGCAGCGGTAGCTGCGCGATGTGCACGCCCCCGAGTTGCGGTGACAGCCTGCCAAATGTCCCGGCTGGTGGGGAAGCTGGGGCGGTGAAACGTGTCTCCGTGTCGCCGGACGGGGGCGGCTGCGTCGCTCGTCCGTCACGCGGGTGTGACGGTTCGTGACGGATGCGGAGGGGGAGCCGTAGGACAGGTCACATGGGCGAGACCCGCCCTTGCGCCACCGCATAGGCTGTGGCCGGACCGTCCCCCTCGGGCAGGCCGGTCCTCACCAGCCAGACGCAGCAGGGGGCAACCGCCATGACGACAGGTCGGCCCGGGCAGCAAGCCGCGCCACCGAACGCGGCCTACGCCGGGCAGCTCGTGCATTTCCCGGACCCGGTCCGGGCGTCCCGCCATCCCGGTGGTGTGCGTATGGACGGGAACGGCAGCCCGGGCTTCGCGCCGTACGCGCGTGCCGCCGCCGAGATCGCCGAGCCGCCGCAGGGCTTCGGGGTCGACGAGCTGCGGCTCACCGACTACGTCTCGGCCAACGCGGCGCTGGCGGCGAGCGGCCACGAGCTGTGGGACACGATCCCGGCGGTCGCCACTCCGCACGGCTGGACGTGGCACCACGTGCCCGGCGGCCGGCGCATGGAGCTGATCCCGGTCGAGGTGAAGGCGCTGCTCAGGCACCACGGCGGCCTGGCCGCCACAGCGGTCGACCACGGCAAGCGGGGCACCCGCCCGTTGCAGGAGACCCGGCCCGCGCACTTCCGGCTGCCGAAGGGCGCCGTGTCGGTGAGCGAGGCAGCGGTGCTGAACGTCGAGGAGGACCTCGGCTACCGGCTGCCCGGCGCCTACCGTTCGTTCCTCAAGGCGGCGGGCGGTTCGGCGCCGGTCGGCGCGGCGCTCGACGCGGAGCTGGGGCTGCTGGTCGACCAGCCGTTCTTCACGGTGCGCGAGCAGGCCGCCGTGAACGACCTGGTGTACGTCAACAAGTGCCTGCGTGACCACCTCACCAAGGACTACCTGGGCGTCGGTTTCGTCCAGGGCGGCATCATCGCGGTGAAGGTGAAGGGCAACGGTGCCGGCTCGGTCTGGTTCTGTGCCTACGACGACGCCCGGGACCAGGACGGCTGGACGGTGCAGGAGCGGGTGGACCGGCTGCTGCTGCCGTGCGGTGGTGACTTCGACGCCTTCCTCCAGCGGCTGGCGGGCAATCCGCCGGAGCTGGAGACCGTGGCGAACCTGATGGTGGACGGCGGCTTCGCGCGGGCCGTCCCGGTGGAGGGGTGAGCGCGATGGTGACCTTCGCACAGGCGCAGGAGCGCGCGGACGAGTGGATCAACGGCGAGGTGGCCGCGTACCAGCACCGTGAGGTGCGGGTGCGGGAGTTCGAGCTGGGCTTCGTGGTGTGGGGCGAGGACCGCCCCGAGGGCCCGGTCTCGGACGGTGGCAGGCAGCGGCTGGTGATCGCCCGGGACAGTGGTGAGGCCACCCTGTGGCCGGGGCTGCCGGTGGGCGAGGTGATCCGGCGGTACGAGGAGGAGTACGGCGCGCAGGCGACGGTCGCGGCCGCTCCGGAGCCGCCGCAGCGCATCGACCTCAATCAGACGTCGTTCCTGTTGAGCCCCCCGGAGTGGCTCCAGGAAGCGGCGGACAAGCTGGGCATCCCGGACCGCCGGGAGAGCCGGGACCAGGGCCGGGACGCCGCACCGCCGGATTCGCCCGGCGGGCGGGTCGCGTACGAGCCCACGGCGAACGACGGTGTCCCGGTGTCCCCGCCGAACGTGCCCGCCGGGTCCACCCCTTGGGCCGGTACGGACACGAACGCGGGATCCGACGACGGGGCGGTGCCGTTGCCGGCCACGGTGTTCGCGCCGCCGCTCTCGGGTTCCGACGACGACGGCACCCCGCCGCCGGTGGTGCCGGCCGATGCGCCGACCGCCCTGATGTCGGGCGGCAGCCAGCTGCCCCGGACGGCGCTCGTGCCAGGTCTGGGGCCGCAGGGAGGCGCTCCGGGCGTTCCTCCGGTCGCTCCGGGCGTTCCTCCTGTTGCTCCGGGCGTTCCTCCGGTCGCTCCGGCGCCGGGTGTTCCGGGCCAGGGTGGTCCGGGGCCGGGTGCCGGTGACATCGCCGATGCGGCCACCAGCAAGGCCGCCGTGCCGCCGCGTGGTGCGCGCGGCGGCCCCTCGGCGCCTCCGCCGCCCGGTGCCCCCGGTACCCCGGGTGCCAGGCCGGGCCCGCCCGTGCCGCCGCCCTCGGGTCCGGGTGCGCCCGGTGCCCCGGCGGGCGGGTACCTGCCGACTCAGCTCGCCCCCCAGGCGGGGCCGCCCGGTGCTCCGCTGCCGCCGCCGGGTGCTCCGCTTCCGCCTCCGCCGCCTGGCTCGACGCCTCCGCCCGGTGGTGGGGTGCATCATGCCGCGACGATGCTGGCCGATCCGAGCATGGGTGGCCCCGGTGCGCCGCAGCCCCCCGGCCCGCCCGGTGTTCCGGGTGCTCCCGGTGCTCCGCTGCCGCCGCCGGGTGCTCCGCTTCCGCCTCCGCCGCCCGGTTCGACGCCTCCGCCCGGTGGTGGGGTGCATCATGCCGCGACGATGCTGGCCGATCCGAGCATGGGCGGCCCGGGTGGGGTCCGGCCTCCCGGTGCTCCGGGTGCGCCGGGTGTCCCCAGTGCGCCCGGTGTCCCCGGTGCTCCGCTTCCGCCTCCGCCGCCCGGTTCGACGCCTCCGCCCGGTGGCGGTGTGCATCATGCCGCGACGATGCTGGCCGATCCGAGCATGGGCGGCCCCGGTGCGCCGCAGCCCCCCGGCCCGCCCGGCCCGCCCGGGATGCCGCAGGGCGGCGCCCCCGGCCCCGTACCGCCGAATCCGCACACCCCGCCGCCGGCGTACGGCTATCCGCAGGCGCCGGCCGGTCAGCCGACCGTCGGCCCCGGCTACCAGGCCGTGCTGCGCTACCGCGCGCCCGACGGCAGCGAGCAGCAGCTGATCCGGCGCTCGGCGCCCGGCACCCCGCACCCCGAGTGGCAGATGCTGCACGAGCTGCGGGCGATGAACGTACCGCCGCAGCAGGTCATCGAGCTGCACACCGAGCTGGAGTCCTGCGAGCTGCCCGGTGGCTACTGCGCGCGGATGATCCGTGAGACCTGGCCGCAGGTGCGGATCACCAGCGTCGCCCCGTACGGCACCGACCACGCCAGCCGTCAGCAGGGCATGCAGCATCTGCTCACCCACCAGGGCGAGCTGCACCAGGTGGCGGACGGTCCTGCCCGCCCGGCGCCGGTGCGCGCCCCGCTGCCGCAGATGCCGCCCGCGATGGCGGTGCCGCCGGAGGCCGTGGCGGACGAGCTGCTGCAGGCCTTCGGGCCGCAGGGCATCTGCCGCTTCGACCAGCGCGCCGTCTCCCGCCAGGGCGTGCCCGAGACCGTGGCGCGGACGCTGATGTGGGCGGGGCTGCCCGCCGACTTCGGGCCGTTCTTCTGGGCGCAGCCCGGTCAGCCGGTGGTGCCGACGCTGGGCGAGCTCGCCGCGCAGCGCCAGGTGCAGGCCGCCCCGGACGCCGGGTCGTACCTCGTCATGGGGTCCGACTTCGGGCGGGCGATCTGTGTCCAGTACGGGACCGCGAACATCGTGGCCGTGCCGGTCGAGGCGGGGCCGGGCGGTCAGTCGGCGGCGCCGCAGTTCGTGAACACCGGGCTGCCGGAGTTCCAGCGTTCGATGGCACTGCTCGGCCGGATGTGGCGGCTGCGCTTCGGGCTCAACCCGGAGCAGGCGGGCCGCTGGACGGTCGACTTCCAGGCCCAGCTGGTGGCGCTGGACGCGGCGGCGCTGGCGTCTCCGGAGAGCTGGTGGTCCGTACTGCTCGAACAGATGTGGGACGGGCTGATCTGACCCGGCGGATCCCACGGACGGCGCCCGGCTCCCCGGAAGGGGGCCGGGCGCCGTGCTGTCTGCTCCGTGTTGTCCGTGTTGCCTGCGTTGCCTGTGATGCCTGTCGCTTCCGTCCGGAAAGCAGCTGATCGATTCCGATTTCTGTACTAATTGCCGCATCCTTGACCTATTGCTGATGGTCGGAGAGTCGGAAAGAGGCTTCAAGGATGAGTTCTGCACCGGTGTCCGCGCATGGCTTCGTCGGCGTACGGGGACGTGGCTACCGCCCGGAGCAGGTGGACCGCGCGGTGGCCGGGCTCTCGGCGGAGCGGGACGCGGCGCTGGACGAGGTGTCCCGGCTGACCGCGCTGGTGGAGGAGCTGTCGGCGGAGTCGGTCCGGCTGAGCGAGGTCGTCGCCACGCTCGCCCCGCAGAACTACGAGTCGCTGGGCGGGCGGGCCCAGCAGATCCTGGCGCTCGCCGAGGGCGAGGCGGAGACCGTACGGGGCGCCGCCCAGGAGGAGGCGCAGGGGCTGCAGGAGGCGGCGGAGGAGGCGGGCCGCGGGATCCGGGCCTCGGCGCGGGCGGACTCCGAGGCCATGCGGGCAGCGGCCGTGGCCCACGCCGACGAGACGCTGTCCACGGCCGGGGACGCCGCCGGGGCGGCCGTCGCCGAGGCCCGTGAGGAGGCCGCGGAGGTACGGGAGGAGGCGGAGTCCATGATGGCCGCGACGGTCCGCCGTACCGAGAGCGTCCTCGCCCACCAGGAGCAGGAGCACGCCGAGCGGTGGCAGACGGCCGAGCGTGAACTGGCCGATGCCGAGGCCGCGCAGTCGGCGCACCACGACGAGCTGGCCGATCGGGCGGAGGCCCGCCTGGCCGAGGCGCGGCGGGCGCTGGCGGAGACCGAGGAGGCCGTGCGGCACGGCCAGGAGGACGCCGAGGCGCGGGCCGCGGAGCTGATCGCGGAGGCCGGGGTCCGTGAGGAGCGGGTGGTCCGGGAGACGGAGCGGATCGTGCGGGAGCACGAGGAGGGCCGCGAGGAGGTGCAGGCGCACATGGCGCACGTACGCAATTCGCTCGCGGCGCTCACCGGGCGGGTGACGCCGGCGGAGGACTGACCCGGCCGGCTCCTCTCCCGGGTGCCGTGAGGGTGCGAGGAGTTGTCGTGTGCCACCGCGACTCGCTCCGGCCCGCCGAGCGGACAACAACCCACCGACCCCTCGGAGCCGGCCCGGCTGTGGCGCAATTCCGGTACGGCGCGCGGGGGGTGAGCCCCGCGCGCCGTACGGGGCGCTGTCCGGCTGCCGTGTTCAGCGCCGGGGTGCCGGTTGCGCGCCCGCCAGGATCCGGGGCTCCTCGCTCTGGTAGAGCCGGCGCGCGGCGGGGGCGGTGTGGCGGGGGAGGACCGTTCCCAGCCAGCCGGCCAGGAAGCCGGCCGGGATGGAGACGAGCCCGGTGGTGGTGTACGGGAACCAGTTGAAGTCGTGGTCGGGGAAGACCGAGGTGGGTGAGCCGGAGACCAGGTTGGTGCCGGTGATCAGCACCAGGGTGGTGAGGGTGCCGACGATGAGGGTGCAGAGCAGTCCGGTGCGGGTGAAGCGCCGCCAGAACATGCTGTAGACGAGCGCCGGGGCGAACGTGGACGCGCCGACGCAGAACGAGAGCGTCGCCAGCGCCTGTACGTTCCAGTGCCTGGCCACGACGGCGAGAACGGTGGCGAGCAGTCCGACGACGATCGCCGAGAACTGTGCCGTACGCATCTCGGACAGACCCGGCAGAGGCTTGCGGTCCGGGTCGCGCACCCCGTGCAGGCCGTGCGCGAAGAGGTCGTGGGCGAGGGAGTTGGCGCAGGACAGGATCATTCCGGCGACCGAGGCGAGCAGGGTGAGGAAGATCGCCGTCGTCATCGTCGTGATGATCAGGGCCCCCATCCGCGTACCGTTCGCGACCTCTCCGCTGATCTGGAGGATCGCGCTGTTCCCGGACGCCCCGGCGCCGGTGATGACGTCGTGGCCGACGAGGGCCCCCGCGCCGAAGCCGATCACGACGAGCAGCAGGCAGATTGTGGCGACCACCCCGACCGCCCAGGACATCGAGCGCCGGACGGCCTGGGTGGAGCGGGCGCTCGACATCCGCATGGCGACGTGCGGCAGGCAGGCGGCGCCGAGCACCACGGTCAGTTCGGAGCTGACCATGTCCAGTCCGCTGCCGTCGAACTGGAGCCCCGAGCGCAGGTACGCGGCCCCCGCACCGCTGCTCTGCCGGGCGGCCGAGAGCAGCGAATCGGTGTTCCAGTCGAACCGGTTCATGATCAGTACGGCGATGGTGAAGGCGGCCACGAAGAGGACCACGGTCTTCACGATCTGGATCAGCGAGGTGCCCTTCATCCCGCCGATGGCCGCGTAGCCGATCATCAGGGTGCCGAGCCCGATGATGGCGCCGGTGCGGAACCCCGAGGTGTCGAAGCCGAGGATGAAGGCGAGCAGATCGCCGCTGCTGGCGAGCTGGACGACCATCATCGGGACGAGCGCGGCGAGGGTGGCCGCGCAGGCGGTGATGCGGACCGCGCGGCCGGGGGCGCGGCGCACCAGCAGGTCGCCCATGGTGAACCCGCCCGTGTTGCGCAGCGGTTCGGCGAGCAGGAACATCAGCAGGACGAGCGAGAGGGTGATGCTCAGGGCGAGGATCATCCCGTCGTAGCCGGTGAGGGCGATGATGCCGGTGGTGCCGAGCACCGTGGCCGCGGAGAGGTAGTCGCCCGCGAGGGCGAGGCCGTTCTGCAGGGGCGAGAGCGAGCGGGAGCCGGTGTAGAACTCGTCGAGGTCGTCGCGGTCCGGGCCGGTCATCACGCAGAGCAGCAGCGCCACGGTGCCCACGGCGAGGAAGGCCACCAGGGACATCGACTGGGCGGAGTTGTCGAATCCGTTCACCGGGCCGCTCCCGCTCTTCGGATCCGGGCGGCGAGCGGGTCGACCGTGCGCCGCGCGGTCCGCTCGTACACGAGGATCGCGACCAGGGTCACGGGAAGCTGGCAGAGCCCCAGCAGCAGGCCGATGTTGAGACCGCCGAACAGCTGGGTGTCCAGCAGTTCCTTGGCGAATCCTGAGAGCAGCAGGAAGACCACGAAGTAGCCGAGCGCGGTCAGGGCCGCGATGCGCCGCAGCAGCCGGTACGCGGTGCGCAGCCGGCGCAGATCGCTGTGGCGGCCGGGCGCGGGCGCGGGGACACCGGCCGGGTCCGGCGGCGGGTCGGGCGGTGTCCGTTCCGAGCTCTGCCAGGGGAGCAGATAGTCGGGATGGTGGGGGGAGGGGAGCGGATTTCCGTGCGACATCGGGGTGCTGCTCCTTGCGTGGCTCGGGTCCTGGTCTGGACGGCAAGGCAGGAGTGCGGGTGCGGTCGGAAGCGCGAACATTACTCGTGGGTACGGCAGTTGGGGAGAGGGTGGCCTGAATTACCCACGGTAATGGCTCAGTTGCGTGAGGCCCCGTGAATGGAGGGTGACCGGCGGGCGTGGAGCGGTCTTCGGGACATGACCGTGCGGCGACGGCCACTGCACCCTTGGGCCCAGTCCCTGATACCGGCCTCCACCCGGGGGCCGAGACCCTTAGGGGGAGCTCCTTACTTCTGGCCAGGGGTGCTTCCTCCCGGCGGAGGACGTGGCGGCGGGAACCCGTTCCTTACCGTATTCCTACACCGCGAAAAGCGGCTGAATCCCACCGGGGACGCGGTCGCGCACAGGGGCGGGGGTGGGGCAAACCCCACCCGGAGACTGCGCCGGGCACCAGTGCGCAGGGCCTGCTCCCGACACCAGACTTCCGTGCATACGGCGACACATTCCAAGCACTGACCGACATAGGAGAGAAACCGTGACAACGGCTGTGACCATTCCCAGGGACGGGGTTACTGGAGGGCGTACGGCCGTGGCTGCGCGAGCGCGACAGGTCGTCAAGGCGTACGGGGCCGGGGAGACCCGGGTCGTCGCGCTCGACCATGTCGATGTGGACATCGCCCGCGGGCAGTTCACGGCGATCATGGGCCCGTCCGGCTCCGGCAAGTCGACCCTGATGCACTGCCTGGCCGGCCTGGACACCGTGAGCTCGGGGCAGATCTTCCTCGACGAGACCGAGATCACCGGGCTCAAGGACAAGAAGCTCACCCAGCTCCGCCGGGACCGGATCGGCTTCATCTTCCAGGCCTTCAACCTGCTCCCCACGCTCAACGCGCTGGAGAACATCACGCTGCCGATGGACATCGCGGGCCGCAGGCCCGACGCCGCCTGGCTGCGGCAGGTCGTGGAGACCGTCGGTCTCGCCGAGCGGCTGAAGCACCGGCCCACCGAGCTCTCCGGCGGCCAGCAGCAGCGTGTCGCGGTGGCCCGGGCGCTCGCCGCCCGGCCCGAGATCATCTTCGGCGACGAGCCCACCGGGAACCTGGACTCGCGGGCCGGCGCCGAGGTGCTGAGCTTCCTGCGCAGGTCGGTCGACGAGCTGGGCCAGACCATCGTCATGGTCACCCACGACCCGGTCGCCGCCTCCTACGCGGACCGGGTGCTGTACCTCGCCGACGGACGCATCGTCGACGAGATGCACAGCCCCACGGCCGACCAGGTCCTCGACCGGATGAAGGACTTCGACTCGCGCGGGCGGACGTCATGACCGTCTGGAAGACATCGCGGCGGAACTTCTTCGCCCACAAGGGACGCATGGCGCTCTCCGCCGTCGCGGTCCTGCTGTCGGTGGCGTTCGTGTGCGGCACGCTCGTCTTCACCGACACCATGAACACCACGTTCGACAAGCTCTTCGCCGCGACCGCCGCCGATGTCACGGTCGGCCCGAAGGAGCCCGAGAAGGACGACCGGCTCCCGGGCAACGGCAAGCCCGTCACGATCCCCGCGTCCGTCGTCGGGCAGATCGCGAAGGCCACCGGCGTGAAGGCGGCCGAGGGCGGGGTCTCCAGCATGTCCGTCACCGTCGTCGACAGCCACGACAAGAACATGGGCTCGACCACGGGTGCCCCGACGATCGCGGGCAACTGGACGACGAACGAACTGCGTTCGATGGAGATCTCCTCCGGTCACGCACCGCGAGGCCCGACCGAGGTCATGGTCGACGCCGACACCGCCGAGAAGCACCATCTGAAGCTCGGCGACGAACTGCGCACCATCACCGCCAACGGCGACATCAAGGCCGCGATCAGCGGCATCGCCACCTTCAAGGTCACCAACCCCGGTGCCGCGGTCGTCTACTTCGACACCGCCACCGCGCAGACCAAGCTGCTCGGCAGGCCCGATGTCTTCAGCCTGATCTCCGTCACCGCGGAATCCGGCGTGGCCGACGAGCAGTTGAAGAAGAACGTCGCCACGGCGCTCGGCGGCCACTCCACGTACAAGATCCAGACGCAGAAGGAGGCCGCGGACGCCAACAAGGACTCGATGGGCTCCTTCCTCGACGTCATGAAGTACGCGATGCTCGGCTTCGCGGGGATCGCCCTCCTCGTCGGCATCTTCCTGATCGTCAACACCTTCTCGATGCTGGTCGCCCAGCGCACCCGCGAGATCGGCCTGATGCGGGCCATCGGCTCCAGCCGCAAGCAGGTCAACCGGTCCGTGCTGATCGAGGCGCTGTTCCTCGGCGTCGTCGGCTCGCTCCTGGGCGTGGGCGCGGGCGTCGGCCTCGCCGTCGGCCTGATGAAGCTCATGGGCGCCATGGGCATGGAGCTCTCCACCGAGGACCTCACCGTCGCCTGGACGACCCCCGTGGTCGGCCTCGTGCTCGGCATCCTCGTCACCGTCGTCGCCGCGTACTTCCCGGCCCGCCGGGCCGGGAAGGTCTCCCCGATGGCCGCCCTGCGCGACGCCGGAACCCCGGCGGACGGCCGCGCGGGCCGGGTCCGGGCCGCGATCGGCCTGGTCCTCACGCTCGGCGGCGGCGCCGCGCTCCTCGCCGCGACGAAGGCCGACAAGTCGAGCGAGGGCTCGCTCCTCCTCGGCGTCGGTGTGCTCCTCACCCTCATCGGCTTCATCGTGATCGGCCCGCTGCTGGCCGGCTTCGTGGTCCGGGTGCTGAGCGCGGTCATGCTGCGGATGTTCGGCCCCGTGGGACGGCTCGCCGAACGCAACGCACTGCGCAACCCGCGCCGCACCGGAGCGACCGGCGCCGCCCTGATGGTCGGCCTCGCCCTGGTCGCCTGCCTCTCGGTCGTCGGCTCCTCCATGGTCGCCTCGGCCACCGAGGAACTCGACAAGTCCGTCGGCGCGGACTTCATCGTCCAGCCGGCCGGCGGCGACGGCGCACTCATCGTCGACCAGGCCGCGAAGGCCCTGAAGACCGTGCCGGACATCGAGCACTTCACCGGCTACAAGGTCGTGGGCGCCCGGCTGACCGCGCCCGACGGCACCACCGAGAACACGGCCCTGGCCGCCCTCGAACCCACGTACCAGGAGGACGTCCGGCGCGAGACGGTCGCCGGGAAGCTGGCCGACGCGTACGGCAAGGACGCCATGTCCGTCGGCGAGACGTACGCCGCCGAGCACCACATCGAGGTCGGCGACCGGATGACCGTCGCCTTCCGGGGCGGCGAGACCGCGAAGCTGAAGGTCGCCGCGATCACCTCGGACGACGTGAACATCGACAAGGGCGCGATGTACGTCAACATCACGACCGCCGAGCGGTACGTCCCCGCCGACACCCTGCCGCAGGACATGCTCATGTTCGCGAAGGCCGCGGACGGCAAGGAGAAGGAGGCGTACGCCGCCCTCAAGAGCGCCCTGGCCGAGTACCCGCAGTACGAGGTGAAGAATCAGGCCGACTTCAAGGAGCAGCTGAAGGACCAGATCGGCCAGCTCCTGAACATCGTCTACGGCCTGCTGGCACTCGCGATCATCGTCGCCGTCCTCGGCGTGGTGAACACCCTGGCCCTGTCGGTGGTCGAGCGGACCCGCGAGATCGGTCTGATGCGCGCCATCGGCCTCTCCCGCCGCCAGCTGCGCCGGATGATCCGCCTGGAGTCGGTGGTCATCGCGGTCTTCGGCGCCCTGCTCGGCCTCGGCCTGGGCATGGGCTGGGGCACCGCGGCCCAGAAGCTGCTGGCCCTGGAGGGCCTCGGCGTCCTGGAGATCCCGTGGCCGACGATCCTCACGGTCTTCGTCGCCTCGGCCTTCGTGGGCCTGTTCGCCGCACTGGTCCCGGCGTTCCGGGCGGGCAGGATGAACGTCCTGAACGCGATCGCCACGGATTAGCGCGGGCGATCGCCGACGTAGAATGACCCGATCCGGCCCCGGGGTGTTCCTCCAAACACCCCGGGGCCGGATTCGTGCGTCCGGGAGGCGCGCCCCGGGGCCGGGTTCCTGCGGCGCGGTGTCCGGTACGCCGCCCCGGGACACCCCGCCGGGCCGGATTGCGGGCGCGGCTGTCACACCGGAGCCGTACGCTGGAAACCCCCGACCCGTGTGACGTGTCGGGCGCTTCGCGTTGCCCTGCGCGTTGCTCTTCGTGTCGCCCTGGCAGCAGCCGGCTGCCGGACCTCGCCCTCGTTACCCGGACGGAAGCGCTTCATGAGCCTGCACGGTCTGCTGGATGTCGTCGTACGTGACCCGGCACTCTCCGAGGCGGTGAAGGCCGCCGGGGACGGCCACCGGATGCACATCGACCTCGTCGGCCCGCCCGCCGCCCGCCCCTTCGCCGTCGCCGCGCTGGCCCGCGAGACCGGGCGGACCGTGCTCGCCGTCACCGCGACCGGCCGGGAGGCCGAGGACCTGGCGGCCGCGCTGCGCACCCTGCTGCCGCCGGACACGATCGCCGAGTTCCCGTCCTGGGAGACCCTGCCGCACGAGCGGCTCTCGCCCCGCTCGGACACCGTGGGCCGACGCCTCGCCGTGCTGCGGCGCCTCGCGCACCCGAGAGCGGACGACCCGGAGACCGGCCCGGTCTCCGTCGTCGTCGCGCCGATCCGTTCCGTGCTCCAGCCGCAGGTCAAGGGGCTCGGCGACCTGGAACCCGTAGCGCTGCGCAACGGCCAGAGCGCCGATCTCGGCAAGATCGTCGACGCGCTCGCGGCGGCCGCGTACGCCCGGGTGGAACTGGTCGAGAAGCGTGGCGAGTTCGCCGTGCGCGGCGGCATCCTGGACGTCTTCCCGCCGACCGAGGAGCACCCCCTTCGGGTGGAATTCTGGGGCGACGACGTCGAGGAGATCCGCTACTTCAAGATCGCCGACCAGCGGTCGCTGGAGGTCGCCGAGCACGGGCTGTGGGCCCCGCCCTGCCGCGAGCTGCTGCTCACCGACGAGGTGCGGGAGCGGGCCGCCGCCCTCGCCGAACAGCACCCGGAGCTGGGCGAGCTGCTCGGCAGGATCGCCGAGGGGATCGCGGTGGAGGGCATGGAGTCCCTCGCACCGGTCCTCGTCGACGACATGGAGCTGCTGCTCGACGTGCTGCCGAAGGGCTCGATGGCGCTGGTCTGCGACCCGGAGCGGGTCCGCACCCGGGCCGCCGACCTGGTCGCCACCAGCCAGGAGTTCCTCCAGGCGTCCTGGGCGGCCACCGCGGGCGGCGGGGAGGCCCCGATCGACGTCGGCGCGGCCTCGCTGTGGGGCATCGCGGACGTCCGGGACCGGGCCCGCGAGCTGGAGATGATGTGGTGGTCGGTCTCCCCGTTCGCCGCCGGCGAGGCCGACGGGGCCGGCGAGGACACCGACACGCTCAGGCTCGGCATGCACGCCCCGGAGGCGTACCGCGGCGACACCGCCCGCGCGTTCGCCGACACCAAGGGCAGGATCGCCGACGGCTGGCGCACGGTGTACGTCACCGAGGGCCAGGGCCTGGCCTCCCGCACCGTGGAGGTGCTGAGCGGCGAGGGCATCGCCGCCCGCCTCGACCCGGACCTGGCGGAGATCTCCCCGTCCGTCGTCCACGTCTCCTGCGGGGCCATCGACCACGGCTTCGTCGACCCGGCGCTGAAGCTCGCCGTGCTCACCGAGACGGACCTCACCGGCCAGCGCACCGCCACCAAGGACCTGGGCCGGATGCCGGCCCGCCGCCGCAAGACGATCGACCCGCTGACGCTGGAGACCGGCGACTACATCGTCCACGAACAGCACGGCGTGGGCCGCTACATCGAGATGGTGCAGCGCACCGTGCAGGGCGCCACCCGCGAGTACCTCCTCGTCGAGTACGCCCCCGCCAAGCGCGGCCAGCCCGGCGACCGCCTCTACATCCCGACCGACCAGCTGGAACAGGTCACCAAGTACGTCGGCGGCGAGGCGCCCACCCTGCACCGGCTCGGCGGCGCGGACTGGACGAAGACCAAGGCGCGCGCCAAGAAGGCCGTCAAGGAGATCGCCGCCGACCTGATCAAGCTCTACTCGGCCCGGATGGCGGCCCCCGGCCACACCTTCGGCCCCGACACCCCATGGCAGCGCGAGCTGGAGGACGCCTTCCCGTACGCGGAGACGCCCGACCAGCTCTCCACCATCGCCGAGGTCAAGGAGGACATGGAGAAGTCCGTCCCGATGGACCGGCTGATCTGCGGCGACGTCGGCTACGGCAAGACGGAGATCGCGGTCCGGGCGGCGTTCAAGGCGGTCCAGGACGGCAAGCAGGTCGCCGTCCTCGTCCCCACCACGCTCCTGGTCCAGCAGCACTACGGCACGTTCACCGAGCGCTACTCCCAATTCCCGGTCAACGTGAGGGCGCTGAGCCGCTTCCAGTCCGAGACCGAGTCCAAGGCGACCCTCGAAGGGCTCCGCGAGGGCTCCGTCGACCTGGTCATCGGCACCCACCGCCTCTTCTCCTCCGAGACGAGGTTCAAGGACCTGGGCCTGGTCATCGTCGACGAGGAGCAGCGCTTCGGCGTCGAGCACAAGGAGCAGCTGAAGAAGCTCCGCGCCAACGTGGACGTCCTCACCATGTCCGCGACGCCGATCCCCCGTACGCTCGAAATGGCCGTGACCGGCATCCGCGAGATGTCGACGATCACCACGCCGCCCGAGGAGCGCCACCCGGTCCTCACCTTCGTCGGCCCGTACGAGGAGAAGCAGATCGGCGCGGCCATCCGCCGCGAACTGCTCCGTGAGGGGCAGGCGTTCTACATCCACAACCGCGTCGAGTCGATCGACCGCGCCGCCGCCCGCCTCCGCGAGATCGTCCCGGAGGCCCGGATCGCGACGGCCCACGGCCAGATGTCCGAACAGGCCCTGGAACAGGTGGTGGTGGACTTCTGGGAGAAGAAGTTCGACGTCCTGGTCTCCACGACGATCGTCGAGTCCGGCATCGACATCTCCAACGCCAACACCCTGATCGTGGAGCGCGGCGACAACTTCGGCCTCTCCCAGCTCCACCAGCTGCGCGGCCGCGTCGGCCGGGGCCGCGAGCGCGGCTACGCGTACTTCCTCTACCCCCCGGAGAAGCCGCTCACCGAGACGGCCCACGAGCGCCTCGCCACGATCGCCCAGCACACCGAGATGGGCGCGGGCATGTACGTGGCGATGAAGGACCTGGAGATCCGCGGCGCCGGCAACCTCCTGGGCGGCGAACAGTCCGGCCACATCGCGGGCGTCGGCTTCGACCTGTACGTCCGCATGGTCGGCGAGGCGGTCGCCGACTACCGGGCCTCCCTCGAAGGCGGCGTGGAGGAGGAGCCGCCCCTGGAGGTCAAGATCGAGCTCCCGGTCGACGCCCACGTCCCCCACGACTACGCCCCCGGCGAGCGGCTGCGCCTCCAGGCGTACCGCGCCATCGCCTCCGCCACCACGGAGGACGACATCAGGGCCGTCCGCGAGGAACTCACCGACCGCTACGGCAAGCTCCCCGAACCGGTCGAGAACCTCCTCCTGGTCGCGGGCCTGCGCATGCTGGCCCGCGCCTGCGGCGTCGGCGAGATCGTCCTCCAGGGCCCGAACATCCGGTTCGCCCCGGTGGAACTGCGCGAATCGCAGGAGCTCCGCCTCAAGCGCCTCTACCCGAGGACGGTCATCAAGCCGGCCGTCCACCAGATCCTGGTCCCCCGCCCCGCCACCGCCAAGGTCGGCGGAAAGCCGGTCGTCGGCCGCGAACTGCTGGCGTGGACGGGGGAGTTCCTCACGACGATCCTGGGGTCGTAGCCCCGGGACGCTCCTGCCTCGGCCCCGTCGGACGTCCGGCGGGGCCGGTTCCTTTCATGGGGCGGGCGGTGCGGCAGGCCTCTTGAACGTGAGCCAGACGGTTTTGCCGACGATGTGGTGGTCGATGCCGAACTCCGCGGCCAGTTCATCGACCAGGAATAAGCCGCGCCCCGAGCACCACTCGTCTTCCGCGTGCTGGACCGCCGGTCGTCCACCGCCGCTATCCCGCACTTCCAGGCGCACAAGATCCTCTGTTGCGCGGAGGCGGACGGCGAACTCCCTTCCCGGCGGGACGCCGTGCAGCAGGGCATTGGTCGCCAGTTCCGAGACGCAGAGCTATATGTCGTCGATCAGGTGCGTGAGCTGCCACTCCGTGAGGACATCGACGACGAAGTCGCGTGAGGCACCGACAGAGGTGCGGCGTCGGGGAAAGCGCCGTTGCTGCGACAGAGACACGGTGGTCCACCGCCTTGCTCGTGGGGCATGACGCGCACACCGTACTGCTATTCGCGAAAGGCAGCAAGGTACTCTTTGGGGGGATCGAATGCTTCGCCTACCGTGTGCAGCGGCAGGGTGGTCTCGGGCGTCGACTGCGAAGGAGAAGGCCGTGGGTGAAGAGAGGGCCGGTACATCCGCTCGGTACCTGGCGCCGCCCGTACGGGGTGAAAGTGATGCCTGGGGGGCCGAGTCGGCAGCCGGAGGGCGACGAGGTACCCAGCGGATCGTGCGCGCGGGAGAGGTGGTCGCACCTGACAGAGTGGCCGACCTCCTCCAGGTGGAGCGTGGCGGTCGTATCGTCGAGCGGCGGCGGATCATGTACCTCGACGGTGAGCCGTGCGAGTTGACCGACACCTACTACCCGTTGGAGATCGCTCGGGGAACCGGGCTGGCCGCAGCGGGCAGAATCCGGGGAGGGGCCATCCGGCTGCTCGCCGATCTGGGGTATGCGGGTGTCCGGGCGCAAGAGGATGTGGTGGCCCGCATGCCGTCCGAAGGCGAGAGGGCGTCCTTGTCGCTGGAGGCGGGTGAGCCGGTGCTCGAACTGACACGGCTCACGCTGAGTGGAGATGACCGGCCCATCCAGGCCGATGTGATGGTCATGTCTCCCCGAGGTCAGAACCTGCGGTACGAGATCAGGATCGGATGACTGTGCCCGGAGTGGACGACGAGACATGGGACCGCCGCTCCCTGCATGAGCGGATCGCAGCGGATCTGCGCGACGAGATCATGTCCGGGGATCTGGCCCCGGGAGCCGGCCTTCCCTCCACCGCGCAACTCAAGGAACGGTTCTCCGCTTCGAACGCCACCGTGCAGAAGGCGTTGCAGCTCCTCAAAGGCGAAAGACTGGTCGTTGGACGTCCAGGTGCGTCGGTGACGGTTCGCGAACACCGGCAGCGGACGATACGTCCGGCCGCGTACATGGCACCGGCGGCCTCCGGCCGGCCGTACCGTTGGCTGAGCGAAGCAGCGAACTCGGGTGCGCGCGCCCGCAGCACCTTGATCGAGGTGGCCGAGGAGAAGCCTCCGGCAGACGTCGCTGCGGCGTTGGGCCTTCAGCCGGGCGGAACTGCGCTCCTCCGGCGTCAGTTGCTGTCGATCGACGACGAACCGGCGGAACTCGTCGCCTCCTACTACCCGTTGGACATCGCACTCGGTACCGCCCTCACCGAACGCCGCAGAATCACCGGTGGTACGCCCACCCTTCTCACGGCACTGGGCTATCCACCTCGGGTCAGTGTGGACCGGGTGTCCGCGCGTGTCGCCACCCAGGATCAGTACCGATTGCTCCGACTCCCCGGCGACCTGCCCGTACTGCGCACCTTGCGCATCGTCCACAGCGATGACGACCGGCCCGTCGAGGCGACGGTGATGGTCAAGGCGGGCCATCTGTACGAGGTACAGTACGCGTTCGTCCCCGAGTGAGCGGTGCCTTACGGGTTCGCCCGGCCGGTTGTCGGATCCGTGAGGCAGGATGCGACGCATGGAGAGGGGCAGGGAGAAGAGAACCCGCAATCGCTGGATCGTGGTGACGTGCGTGCTGCCGGCCTGTTGCCTGCTGTACGTCCTGCGCCCCGGGCAGGGCGCGGAGAGCCTGCCGGACCGCTTGGGTGTCGCCGGGATGCTGCTCACGGCCCTGACGCTGGTCGCGACGGTGTTCGGGGTGTGGGCGACGCAGCGGGCCGGTGCGGTGGTGGACGATGTGGCCGCGGCGCGACAGCTGAGCCGGGCCGTGGCGCTGGCGGAGCCGTTGTCGCGCCGGGTGCTGGGCGGGGATCGGGTCGTCGCGGACCTCACTTACCGATTCCGCCCCTACACACATGCCAGAGGCGTGGCGCCGCCGCTGGCGCCGGCCGGGCGATTGGACGGTCTGGTCGCCGACTACCAGGCCCTCAGACCCCGGCGCCTGGTGGTGACGGGCCGGCCGGGAGCCGGGAAATCGGTGCTGGCCCGGTCCTTCGTGGCGGAGCTCAACAAGGCCAGGGCGGATGGCGACCCCGTCCCGGTGCTGATCGCGCTCGGGGACTGGGAGCGGGAGGAGAGCTTCCGTGACTGGGTCGTCAGGCATCTGGTGCGCGACTACGGCAGATCGTGGAAGCGTGCCGGTCAGCTCGTGGACGCCGGACTGGTGCTCCCGGTCATCGATGGTCTGGACGAGATGGACAGGGCGGAAGTCCCGCTCGACGAGTCACGGGCCCAGGGCGCGCTGGACGCCCTGGCCGACTATCAGGAGGGCCTGGAACCCGCACCACTCGTCCTGACGTGCCGCACGGATCTCTACGACGCGCTCGAAGCCTCCGGAAGGCCGATGCTGGACACGGCGCGGGTCGAGATCGACCCGGTGAGTGCCGAGGCGGCGGCGGGATTCCTGTCGCGGCGCGCGGGGGCGGCCTACCGTCAGTCCGTATGGGCCCCGGTCCTGGCGGAGTTGCGCGCCCGCCCTCAGGGCATGCTGGCCCGTTCGCTCTCCACGCCGTGGCGGCTGGTGCTCGTGGCCACGGCGTACGAGCAGGCCAACGACCCCGGCGAACTTCTGACATGCACCACGCAGGAGGAGGTGGGCGACGTACTCCTCGGCCACTTCATCCCCTCGTCCGCCCGCACCGTCGCGGGAACGCGGAGCCGGTACGCACCCGAGGACGTGCACGCGTGGCTGGGCGTCCTCGCACGCGGTCTTCGGGCGCGGGGCGGTGGCGGGACGGATCTGGTGCTGTCCGAACTCGCCCACTCCCCGGGGGCCGTGTGGGCGAGGCGGCTGTACACAGCTCTGGTCGGAGTCCTCGCGCTCGGTCCGGTCGTGCTGCTGTTCTCCGACGGGGAGAGGGATGCGGTGACGTGGGGCCTGTCCGCTTTCTTCGCGGTCCTGGGGGCCACGGCGCTGCGGTATCTGCGGTCCGGCGGAAACGGTCTGTGGGGACGCGCCGACTTCGCCCTGCCTCCGTGGGGCAGCCCGCTGTGGCGGGTGGGGATGCGGCTGGCGTGGAGCGGACGCGGCCGCTGGGTGGCACGCGTCTCGGCACTCTGGCCCGTCCTCGTCATGTGGAGGGTCGCAGCACCTCAACGGTTCGGTGGTGTCGAGAACTGGCCGATGACGGCGGCGATGCTGTTCGCGCCCGCGCTGTTTCTCATCCTCTTCACCGCCCACTCCCTCGGTTCGGCTGCGGTGGGGCCGTCCGGCTGGCCGCGCACGGGTGCCTTCTTCGCTCTGATCGTCCTGTGGCCCGCGGTCGTCATGGTGCTCCTCAGCCGTTCCGCGGGTCTTGGGCCGACCGTCGACCTCCTGGTCCTCTTCATGTTCGGCTCGCTCTACTGTGCCTTGGGCGGCCCCATGGCCATGTACACGTGCTGGCTGCTGGTCAACTGCCGACGGCTGCCGTTCCGCCTGAGCCGCTTCCTGGAGTGGTCCCGGACAGCGGGGCTGATCCGGGTGACCGGTGCCGCCTACCAGTTCCGGCATCGTGAGTTCCAGGAGTGGCTCACGCGCCACCCCGCTCCGGCCCGTCCGGCGCCGACCGCTCATCCGCCGACGCGAACACCGACTCCGTGACGGAGCGGAACACCTCCTCGGGGCCCCGGCCCGTCCGACGGCCCTCCAGGTTGCCGCTCAGCAGCAGGGGGCGGGTGACTGCGCCCGGCCCCCGAAGCGGAGGGACCGGACCCTGGCTGCCGCCCGCATTCCTCACCCGCGTGGTCCGCTGATTCGGCTGGTGTGATTCACGCCGCAATCGCCCGGACCATCGGCATGTGCATGCCCGCGAGGAGAAGGCGTCCGTAGGATTCCCGGGTTCGGCTTTCTCCCCGTCAGGACGGTTTCGAGTGATATCTCCCCGTGCGTACCGAGTGATGCTGCCCGCCCTCAGCGTGGCGGCGGTGCTGGCCCTGTCCGGCTGCGACCCGGAGTCCGCGCCCTCGAAGGGGGGTGGCGGCGGACAGGCCGTCACCGGATTCGGGGCCAGTCCGCTCGACAACGCCGACGGTACGAAGCCGGGGCTCGCCCCGCTCACCTCCGAGGCGGACCGGGCGGCCGGGCGGAAGGTCATCGAGAAGGTGGCGACGAAGGGGCGGGGGCCGAAGACCGGTTACGCGCGGGACAAGTTCGGCTACGCGTGGAAGGACTCGGTCGACGGGATACCGCTCGCGAGGAACGGCTGCGACACCCGTAACGACCTCCTCGCCCGGGACGGCAAGGACGTGAAGTTCCGGTCCGGTTCGGACTGCGTGGTCGTGTCGATGACCCTCAAGGACCCGTACACCGGCGCCACCATCGACTGGCGCAAGCAGCAGGCCACCAAGGTCCAGATCGACCACGTCATGCCGCTCTCGTACGACTGGCAGATGGGTGCCTCGCGCTGGAACGAGGCCAAGCGGCAGCAGATCGCCAACGACCCGCTCAACCTGATCCCGGTGGACGGTCCGGCCAACAACGCCAAGCGCGACTCGGGCCCGGCGTCCTGGCTGCCGCCGTACAAGCCGGTCCGCTGCTCGTACGCGGTGCGGTTCGCGCAGGTGTCCCTGAAGTACGGACTGCCGGTCACCGCCGCCGACAAGAAGGCGATGCTGGAGCAGTGCGGCGGGTGAGCGACGGGTCGGGTCACCGCCGGTCCGTGCCGCCGTTGGTGACGCCCACCAGAACGGCCCGGCGTGGTGGCGGTGTACGGTACGGCGTCCGCACCGCCCCGCACCCGTACGGCCGACCGTCCGCGCCGTGGCCGTGTCCCGTCTCCTTCCCGTGAGGAATAGTTCGTGAAGTCTGTTGCGCCCGTCGGCATCGGCCGCGGCGCCCGTTCCCTGGGCGCGGCCACCGCGGCGGCCACCCCTCGTCTGCTGATGGGCGTGGTGCCCCTGGTGACCCTGGGTGTGTTCGGGTTCGTACCGTCCGCGGTCATGGCCCTGCGCCGACGCAGGACCGCCGACTGGTCGGCCTCCGCCGCCTTCGCGGCCCTGAGTGCGGCCTGGGTGCTCCGGATCGTCCTCACGCCCGACGAGACCCATGGGTTCGGATTCGCCGTGGACTTCCTGCTGCTCGTCGCCTCCACGCTCGGTGCCACGGCCCACGCCCTGTTCGCGTGGCGGGCCGGCGCGGGGGCCGGTGTGCGGGCGGAGCGTCCGGTGCGGGAGGTCCGGTGAGGACCCGGCGTCTGTGGCGGCAGCCGCGACGTTCCACGGACGTGCGCCGGCCCCGTGTCCGGCAGGCGCTCGCCGCCGCGGCGAGCGCGGTCCGCGGACGCCGGGCCCTCTGGGCTGCGGGCGGAGCGCTGCTGTTGGCCGGATGCGTGCTGCTCGGCGTCCGGTGGTTCGGCGGCACGGATCCGGCGAACCCGCCGGACACGCGGGCCCGTCAGTACCGCGACTTCGACGCCTGCCTGCTGACCGGCGATCAGGGCATCGCCGCTGGTTCCCCGGCCGCGCCGGTCTGGGCCGGAATGCAGCAGGGGTCCGCCGACACCCGGGCCAGGGTCACCTACCTTCCGGTCATGGGCGAGCAGACCACGGCCAACGCCCAGCCGCACATGAACAGCCTGATGCAGCGCGGGTGCGGCATCGTGCTCGCCGTCGGTCCGGCCCAGAGGGAGGCCGCGCGGACCGCGGCGAAGCGCCACCCCGAGACCCCGTTCGTGGTGATCGGCGGGGTGTCGGCGGAGAGGAGTCAGGCAGAGGGGGAGCCCGGAAACCTCACCCGTGTCGCTTCTGGTGAGGGCCTTTCAGGACAGGTCGCCGACGAGATCCGGCGGGCCGTCAAGAATGCTGGATAGTAAGCAATTCGGGATGATTCATCCCGCAGGATAAAGATCACATAAAGAGATCGTGGGAATGTGTAGAACTTGTGCACGGGCGTAGGACAAAGTCACGAGGTTGTTTGTTGATCTCGTGAAGAAGAAGGCGACCCTGATGCATGCCCGGTGGCGCAGACCATCCTCACTCTTCCCGCCCGGGCCCGTAGGGCGCCGCAGGGCGAGAGCCACGGCCCTGGCCGTGCTCGTCTCGTTCTCCTGCATGCTGACCACGGAGACCGCGGTTGCGGCGGGGGAGACCCTGCCCGCCGTCTCGATGCCCAGGCTCTCCCTGTCCGGGCTGTGGGAGTGGGTGGGCAAGTCCCCGCTGCAAACCCCCGACCAGCACGGCAGCACGGCCCGCGGTAAGAGCCACTCGGCCACCGCACGGCAGACCCGCGCCGACCACGGTGCCGGTCACCGCCCTGGCCGCGGCAAGGGCGAACTCGACGCCTACCAGCGGTACGACGACCCGGCCGCGAAGACCGTCACCGATCCGGTCGCGGGCACGGCGAAGAGCTTCGACGCCCGCACCAGTCGGCGGAACGCGAAGAAGTCCACGGCCACCTCGGACTTCTACACCAACGCGGACGGCTCCACCACGATCCGGCATTACACCGGCCGGTCCAACTTCAAGGACGCCGAGGGCGTCTGGAAGCCGATCGACACCGCCCTCGTCCGCGACGCCGACGGCCGGCTCCAGCAGCGAGCCAACTCGCTCGGCGTCGAGTTCGCGCCGGACGCCGCCGACCAGCAGCTCGCCTCGGTCGACTTCGGCTCCGGCCGCCGACTCGCGTACGCGCTGCGCGGCGCGCGAAAGGCCGCCCCCACCATCGATGCCGACGACACGGCCACCTATGCCGACGTGCTGCCGGACACCGATCTGCTGCTCTCCCCGCTCACCGAGGGCTTCAAGGAACGCCTCGTGCTGAGCTCGGCCGACGCACCGAACTCCTGGCTGTTCCCGCTGGACCTCAAGGGCCTCACCCCGCGCATCGCGGACGACGGCAGCGTGCAGTTCACCGACGCGGACGGGGAGGTGACCGCCACCATTCCGCACGCCTTCATGGAGGACTCGAAGATCGACCCGCGCTCCGGGGACGCCGCGCTGTCCCGGTCCGTGACGTACGAACTGACCACCGTCGACGACGGCAAGCCCGCGCTGCGGCTGACCGCCGACCGCGCCTGGCTGGACGACCCCGCCCGCACCTACCCGGTGACCGTGGATCCGACCATCGCCGCGAGCAACTCGACGTACGCCCAGAACACCATCGGCGGCGACCACTCCACCGAGAACCAGATCAAGGTCGGCTCCTACGACTCCGGCACCAACAAGGCGAACTCGTTCCTCCAGTTCTCCTCGCTGGGCACCACGCTGAAGGGCCAGCGGGTCAGCGCCGCCACCCTCAACGTCTACGCGCTCTGGTCCGCGACCTGCACCGCCGAACCGTTCTCCGTCCACCCGGTGACCAAATCCTGGACCCCGTCCGGTGTCACCTCCTACCCCGGCCCGGCATACGGCACCGCCATCGGCACGGCCACGGCCGCCCCCGGCGCCTCCTGCAGCAACAACGCCGGCGGAACCAATGACCTGAAGGTCGGGGTCAAGATGCCGGTGAAGCTCTCCACCGGTTGGTTCGACTCCGTCGCCACCGGCAGCGCCAACTACGGGCTGGCCCTGACCGCCCCGACCGGCGACGGGCTTCACTGGAAGAAGTTCCACTCCGACAACAGCGCCACGGCGGGCTTCCGGCCCGCGCTGGACCTCACGTACACGGCCAACAAGGCCCCGCAGATCACCGCCCAGTACCCGCCGGAGAACTACCAGGCGAACACGCTCCAGCCAGAACTCCTGGTCTACGCCAGCGACGCCGACAAGTGGCCGATGGCCACGCTGACCTACGCCTTCGAGGTCTATGACGCCGACAGCGACAGCGAGACCCCCGTCGCCACCTCCGGCATGATCTCCAAGGGCAGTTGGAAGGTCCCGTCCGGCAAGCTCAAGTGGAGCAAGAACTACGCCTGGTACGTCAGTGTCACCGACGGATACGACTCGGTGATGTACTCGGCGAGCCGGTTCGCCACCGCCGTGCCCCAGCCACCCGTCACGTCCGGGCTGGCGCAGAACACCGACGGCCACGAATTCGACCCGAGCGACGCCAACTACACCACCGAGGACACCGACGCGGAGGTCGAGGTCGTCGGCCCGTCGCTCTCCGTCGAGCGCTCGTACAACAGCCGTGACCCGCGTACCGACGGCGCGTTCGGCGCGGGCTGGGCGACCGTCGCCGACATGAAGGCCGTCGAGGTCAAGGACGGTTCGGGGACGCTCACCAGCGTGATCGTCACCTACCCCGGTGGCGAGCAGGTCGCGTTCGGGCGCAACGCCGACGGCACGTACGTACCGCCGATGGGCCGGTACGCACGGCTCGCGCCGGCCGCCTCGGGCGGTGGATACGTGCTGACCGACAAGGACTTCACGGCCTACAGCTTCCAGCAGGCCGTGACCGGCCGGGCCGGCACCTTCGCGATATCCGCGATCAAGGACTACGCGAACCGCGCGGAGACCTTCACCTACACCTCCGGCAAGCTGACCAAGATCACCAACGCGACCTCCAACCGCTCGCTGGCGCTCACCTGGCAGACCCCGTCCGGCGCGGGCTCACCCCACGTCGACACGGTGACCACCGACCCCGCGAAGGCGGGTGACTTGAGCACCGCCCAGAAGTGGAGCTACGGCTACACCGGCGACCAGCTCACCAAGGTCTGTCCGCCGCAGGACCCGGCCAAGTGCACGGTCTACGGATACGCCACCGGCAACCACTACCGCACCACCGTCCTGGACGCCGATCCGTACGCGTACTGGCGGCTCGGCGAGGCCGCCGGTGCGACCGCCGCCACCGACGCGATCGACCTCAACCAGGGAAGGTACAACGGCCTCTACCACAATGTGACGCCCGGCGGCACCGGCCCGCTGACCGGCTCCACGCAGAAGGCCGCGACCTTCAACGGAACCACCTCGTACGTCGAGATACCCAGCGCCCCCGGCGCCACCCCCTCGTACACGACGGTCTCGCTGTGGTTCAAGACCACCCAGGCCGGAGGTGTCCTCTTCTACTACGGCGACAAGCCGCTCAGCGACGCCGACCCGGTCGCCGGCACCAAGAAGAACACCCCGGCGGTCTACGTGGGCACCGACGGGAAGCTCCGCGGCTGCCTCGCCATGTCGCCGGGGTGCATGACCACCACCGCGTCCACCGCCACCGTCACCGACGGCCAGTGGCACAACGTCGCTCTGACCGGCGCGGCCACCAGCCAGACGCTCTACCTCGACGGGGTGAAGCAGGGCAGCCTCTCGGGAACGATCAACGACTGGGAGCAGCCGTACATCTCCTTCGGCGCGGGCGTGAACACCGACGGCTGGCCTGCCATGAACGCCAACGACAAGCTGGGCCACTACGCCGGCCAGCTCGCCGAGGTGGCGATCTACACGGAGGCACTCGACCCGTCGGTGATCACCGCGCAGTACCAGGCGGCCAAGCGGCCCGCCGGCCTGCTGAACGAGATCACCACGCCGAACGGCAAGACGCAGGCGTCCGTCGTCTACGGCAGCACCGATGACCTGGTCACCCAGGCCACCGACGGCGACGGCGGTACCTGGAAGCTCAACCCGGCCACCGTCACCGGCTCGTCCCAGGTCTACCGCTCGGCGGTGATGGGGACCGCCCCGGCGGGGTACTGGCGCCTCGACGACACCCAGGGCGCGCCGCAGGCAGCCAATGAGGTCCACACCGGATTCGGCACCTACAGCAATGTGACCCAGGGGGTCGCCGGACCGTTCGGCAGCGGTGATGTCACGGCCGCGCAGTTCAACGGCACCAGCTCCTACGCGGAGATCCCCTACAACACGTGGCACGGCAAGGGCGACCGCAGTGTCGAGCTGTGGTTCAGGACGGCCAAGCCCGGTGTGCTGGTCTCCGACCAGTCGCGGGTCCTGACCGACCCGGCCGGAGCGGGCGGAAATTACAGCCCGGTCCTGTATGTGGCAGCCGATGGCAAACTGCGCGGCCACTGGTACAACGGCGCGGGATCGGCCGGCACCGACTTCGGTTCCAAGGCCAAGGTCGACAACAACGCCTGGCACCACGCGGTCCTCTCCGCCACCGGCGCCACACAGACCCTGTACGTCGACGGGGTCAAGCAGGCCGACGCCGCGGGCGCGGTCAACGACCAGGCCAACACCCGCACCTACGTCGGCGCCGGCTTCGCCAAGGGCTGGATCGGCGCACCCGCCGACATCAGCTACTTCCCCGGCTCCATCGCCGAGGTCGCCGTGCACGCGGGCGGCCTCACCGAGGACCAGGTCGAGCAGCACTGGTCCGCGTACAAGGCATCCGCCGGGGTCGCACCGGTGCGGACGGTGAAGCTCACCGATCCCGGAAACCGGACGCTGACCTATGTGTACGACGCGGAGATGGGCAACCGCCTGCTGGCCGCGATCGACACCAACGGCAAGCGGACCACGTACGGCTACGACACCGCGGGCTTCCTGCACACGGTGACGGACGCCAACGGCAACCGGTCCGTCACCGGCCACGACATCCGTGGGAACACGGTCTCCCAGACCATGTGCCAGGACACGGCGGCGGACAAGTGCGCCACCGACTACTACACGTACTACCCGGACGCGACCACGGCGTTCCCGCCCATGGACCCGCGCAACGACCTGCTGCTCACCGAGCGGGACGGCCGTTCCTCCGGGCCGGCGGACAACACCTACCTCACCAGCTACACCTATGACACCGCGGGCAACGTCCTCTCCGTGACGACACCGCCGGTACCGGGTCACCCGAAGGGCCGGACCGCGACCACCGCGTACACCGACGCCGCTACTGCGGCGGCCGACGGCGGCACCGCGAAGGCGCCGGTGGGTCTGGTCTCCGAAGTGGTCACACCGGGCGGCCGTCGGACCCTTTACACGTACTTCGCCAACGGCGACCTCGCCTCGGTGACGGACGCCAATGGTGCCAAGGAGTCCAGCACCTACGACAACCTCGGCCGCACGCTGACCAGGACCGAGGTCTCGGACGCCCAGCCGGGCGGCATGACCACGACCCTCACGTACGACAAGGACGACCAGGTCCGCACCGAGACGGATCCGCCCGTCACCAACCGGGTCACCGGGGCCGTGCACACGGCGCGGACCACCACGGAGTACGACCCGGACGGCAACGTCACCGCGCAGAGCGTCGCCGACCTGACCGGGGGCGATGCGACCCGGACCACGTCGATGACGTACGACGCCTACAACCGGATGGCCTCACGCACCGACCCGGGCGGCGACACCACTCTGTTCGAGTACGACGGCTACGGCAACAAGGTCAAGGAGACCGATCCCGCCGGAAACGTCAACACCTACACCTTCGACGGCGAGGGCCGGCCACTCACCACCAACCTGCTGAACTACACCGGCGACCCGAACAGCCCCTCCGCGCCGACCATGCTGGTGCAGGAGTCCCGTGCCTACGACCCGGGCGGCCGACTCGCCTCGATCACCGACGCGATGGGCTGGGTCAGCGCGTACACCTACACCGATGACGGCCTCGCCGCGACAGTGGTGCGCAAGGACCCGCGGACCGGTGCCTCCTTCACCGAGGAGGCAAACAGCTACGACGCGGCCGGGAACCTGATCAAGCAGGTCACCAACGACGGCCAGACCACCAGCACGTTCACGGTGGACGCCGCCGACCGCACCACGTCGACAGTGCTGGACCCGGGCGGGCTCGCCCGCACCACCAAGGTCGACTACGACCCGGACGACAACGTCGTGTCCGAGACCGACCTCGACCCGGCCAACGGCCGTACCAGCACCACCGACACGCTCTACGACAACCTGGGCAACGTCACCCGCTCCACGCTGCACGACGGCACCACCGCCCCGGCCGGCCGCTGGAAGCTCTCGGAGACCAGCGGCGCGACGGCCGGCGACGCCTCCGGCGGCAACGCCACTGTCAGTCTCGGCAACGCGGTCACCCGCTCCACCGAGCACGGCGGCGCGGCGGTCTTCAACGGCACGGCCAACGCCTACGGCCAGACGCGGCAGTCAGTGGTCAACACCACCGGGTCCTTCACGGTCTCGGCCTGGGTCAAGCTGAACTCCACCACCGCCAACAGCACGTTCATCGCGCAGGACGGTGCGGTCGGCAGCGCTTTCCAGCTGTACTACTCCACGGCGTACGGCTGGACGTTCAACCGGCTCAGCGACGACTCGGCGTCCCCGGTCCTGGCCCGTGCCACCTCCGGCACCGCCGCCGTCACCACCGGCACCTGGACGCACCTGACCGGGGTGTACGACAAGGACGCCGGCCAGATCAGGCTGTACGTCAACGGCACCCAGGCCGGCACCTCCGCCGCCTTCGGCACCCCGTGGGACGCGACGGGCCCGTTGCAGATCGGGCGCAGACTCGCCGGCGGCAAGTACGGGGAGTACACCAACGGCTCGCTCAGCGACATCCAGGTGTACGGCGAGGCGCTGACCGCGGCACAGGTCACCGCGGCCAAGGGCGGCACGCTGCCGACCGCGGGCAGTTCGGTCCGCACCTCCACCTGGAAGCTTGACCAGCGCGGACTGCCGCTGTCGATGACCGACGAGAACGGGGCCACCACCGACTACGGCTACGACGAGGCCGGCCAGCAGACCAGCGTGACCGAGCCCACCGTCGACAGCGAGTCCGGGGGCGGCAAGCCGGTCGCCATCCGGCCGGTGTCGATGACCGGGTACAACACCTTCGGCGAGAGCACGGAGACCTCGGACCCGCTCGGCAACGTGACCGTGACGGCCTACGACGCCGAGGGCCAGGAGTCCTCGACGACGATGCCGGACTACACCCCACCGGGGGCCACCGCGCCCGTCACCGCCACGGCCTGGAACGAGTACAACAAGCTCGGCCAGGTCATCGCCGAGGTCGACCCGCTGGGCAAGCGCACCGAGTACGCCTACACCCAGCTCGGCGACCTGGCCTCGGTCCGGGAGCCGGGAGGGGCGACGACGAAGTACGCGTACACCCCCAACGGTGACCAGCTTTCGGCCGTGCGGCCGGGCGGTGCCCGTCAGGAGACCACCTGGGACTACCTCGGACGTCCGCTGACGGACACCGACGTCGTGCGCCAGCCCACGGAGCGGGCCTACACCTCCATCAACGAGTACAACGCTCCCGGCGGCGAGCTGTCCCGGACGGTCAGCCCGACAGGGGTCAGCGAGTCCTACAAGTACAACGCCCTCGGCGAGACCACCGAGGTGACCGACGGCGCGGGTTCGACCAGCCGGTTCACCTACGACATGGACGGGCAGCCGCTCACCTCGGTCGACCCGGACGGCAGCAGCACGAAGAACACCTACGACGGCTTCGGACAGCTGGTCTCCACCAGCGATCTGGACCCGACGGGGAAGGTGCTGCGTACCAGCAGCTCCACCTACGACCGCGTCGGCAACCCGACCTCGGTGACCGACTACCGGGGCCATGCGGTCACGCTGACCACGGATGCGACGGGAGTGATCACCAAGGCGGTGCAGCCGGTCTCGGCGACCGAGTCGATCACCACCACCTTCGGGTACGACGCGGCGGGCAACCGGACGCGCTTCACGGACGGGCGGGGCAACGCCTTCCTCACGACGTACAACGCGTGGGGTCTGCCGGAGTCCGAGATCGAGCCGTCCACACCGGCCCACCCCGATCTCGCCGACCGCACCTTCACGATGGTCTACGACAGTCTCGGACGGCCGAAGGAGCGGCGTTCGCCCGGCGGCGTGGTCACCGGCAACGAGTACGACGACCGAGGCCGCCTGATCCGCCAGCACGGCGAGGGCGCGGAGGCCGAGACGGTCGACCACACCTACTCCTACGACGATGACGACCAGGTCACCGCGGTGGCCGGGGCGGGCGAGGAGAAGGACACCTTCTCCTACGACGACCGCGGCCTGCTGCTGTCGGCCAACGGCCCGTCCGGCAGCTCGTCCTTCGCCTACAACGGTGACGGGGCGATGACGTCGCGCAAGGACGCGTCGGGCACGTCGGCGTACGGCTACGACACCGCCGGCCGGCTGAAGACCGTCGCGGACGGCTCCACCGGCACGGTGATGACATACGGCTACGACATCGAGTCCAACGTCAAGTCGATCGACTACGGGCCTTCCAAGGCGCAGCGGACGTTCTCGTACGACGCGCTGGGCCAGCTGTCGACCGACAAGCTGACGTCTCCGGGCGGCAAGACTCTGTCGTCCATCTCCTACGGCTATGACCTCAACGGCAACGAGACGTCGAAAACGACGACCGGTGTCGCGGGTGCGGGTACCCACACCTACACCTACGACTGGGCGAACCGTCTGACGTCCTGGGACAACGGCACCACGACCGAGCAGTACGGCTACGACGCGTCGGGCAACCGCACCCGCGTGGGCGGTGACACCTATACGTACGACGCCCGCAACCGGCTCAGCTCCGACGGGCAGAGCACGTACCGGTACACGGCTCGCGGCACGATGAGTTCGGTCACGGACGAGGCGGGTGTGCAGACCTCGCTGAAGGCGGACGCCTTCAACCGGGTCATCAACGAGGGCGATCGGACGTACACGTACGACGGTCTGGACCGCACGCTGAAGGCGACGGACGTCCAGGGCGGCTCGGTGTTCGACTTCGCCTACAGCGGGGTGGGCAATGACGTCGCGTCGGACGGGACGGCGACCTACAGCCGCAACGTCGACGGTTCGCTGGTCGGGATCAAGTCGGCGGTCTCGGCGGTGCTGGCGCTGACCGACATCCATGACGACGTGGTGGGTCAGTTCACCGAGGGCGGCGAGGCGCTGAGCGGTTCGTCGTCGTACACGCCGTTCGGCAAGGTGTCCGACGCGACGGGCATGCTGGGGCATCTCGGCTACCAGTCGGGGTGGACGGACCCGGAGACCGCCAAGGTGAACATGGCGGCGCGTTGGTACTCGCCGGAGACCGGTCAGTTCAACAGCCGGGACACGGCGGGCATGGACCCGCTGCCCGCCTCGGTGTCCGCGAACCGGTACGCGTATGCGGACCAGAACCCGATGACGGCCACCGACCCGACCGGTCACTGGCCGAGCTTCATCGACAAGGCCATCAAGAAGGTCAAGAAGAAGGTCAAGAAGGTCGCCAAGTCGGCCTGGAAGAAGACCAAGAAGGCTGTCAAGACGGTCGCGAAGAAAGTCAAGGCCGCTGCGAAGAAGGTGAAGAAGGCGGCCAAGAAGGTCGTCAAGAGGGCGACGCGGACCATTCGCAAGGCCGTGCATTACGTGGCCGACAGTGTCAAGAAGGTCAAGAGATACGTCAAACGCACGTATAAGCGCGTCAAGAAGTACGTCCACAAGGTCGTCAAGCAGGTCAAGAAGACCGTGAGGAAGGTGGCCAAGGCCGCCGCTCACGTGGCGAAGAAGGTGGTGAAGGCCGCCAAGAAGGTCGGCAGAGCCGTCAAGAAGGCGGCGAAGGCAACGGCCAACTTCGTGAAGCAGCACGCCTCGACGATCGCGTCGGTGGCCACGGGGATCGTGGTCTTCGCGGGTTGCACGGCCGCGACCGGTGGTGTCGGCGTGATCGGTTGCGGTGCCCTGGCGGGCGCGGCGGCGAACGCGGTGGGCTACGCGATGAGTGACGGCCCCAAGACGCTGGGCGGCTTCGCCATGGCGGTCGGCGTGGGCGCGGCCACCGGCGCCCTCGGCGGCGCGGCGGGCGGTGCGGCTTCCGGTGCGGTGGGCCGACTGCTTGGCGGTTTCGGCGGCAAGGCGTTGAACGGCGCGGCGATGGGCGCCGCGGGCGGCGCCGCGGAAGGTGCGGTCGGCTACGGAGTCTCGTGCGTGACCAGCGAGGAGGGCTGCAGCGCCTCCGGCGCGGCGAAGGCCACGGCGGTGGGCGCGGTCACGGGCGGCGTGTTCGGCGCGGCGGCGAGCCGGTTCGGCCGGAAGGGCTGCACACCACACAGCTTCACCGGCGCCACTTCGGTGGTCCTGGCGAACGCCACCACCAAGCCGATCTCCGAGATCAAGGTCGGGGACTATGTCCTGACGGCCGAACCCGGCAAGAAGAAGCAGGAGAAGCACAAGGTCAAGGCGGTCATCGTCACCAAGACGGACCGCGAGTTCGTGGACGTGGTCGTGTCCACGAAGTCGGGCCCGAAGACGATCCAGACCACCAAGCATCACCAGTTCTACGAGTCCACCAAGGATGCCTGGACCCAGGCCGCCGACCTCAAGGCCGGCCAGAAACTCCAGAACGGGAGCGGCGGGCCCACGGTCATCCTTGATATCAAGGCATACACGGCGCAGCGCACCACGTATGACCTGAGCATCGACGGTCTCCACACGTACTATGTGAAGGCCGGCGCCGTTCCGGTACTCGTCCACAACGACAACGACATCTGCCAGACCAGCATCACGGTGAGCTGGGAGCCGGGAATGCCCAAGTCCCAGTTCAAGCTGAAGGCGGATGCGCTCAAGCAGCTCGGCGACGACGGAAAGCTCGTCAAGGCGCCCAATCCTCTTCCGGCGAGAGCCGGTATCGAGAAGGGTTACAAGCAGGAATTCTTCAAGAGGGTCTACGCTCAGTTCAACAAAAATAATCCAGAATTCGTTGCGGCGGCCCGCAGAAGAATCTTCGGAAACATGAACCCGGATCATGTCTGGGAGCTTCAATTGGGCGGACCTGACGTCCGGAGCAACCTCCACATGCTTGATGCCACCACCAATCAAGTCATCGGCAGGCAGATCAGGCTGCAGATCATGCATCTGCCGGATTACACGCCAATCTCTGTCAACATTCAGGGGCCCTAATGATCACCGAAGAATTCAGGCAGAGCCTTGCCAGGGCTCGTGAAGCTATCGACTCCAGTGAGGAGTGGAGCATTTTTAATTCCATTCCGGAAGGAGTCTCCCGGCGGCCGGATCTGGATGCTCCGGAGGAGTACCTGGACTTCCTGCTGGCTGCGGACGGGGCCATCATGGGATCGGTGGTGATCCTCGACAGGAAGTTCGCCGAGAAGTCGCAGGGGCTGATCTCTCCGGGCAGGGTCGAAGTCCCGGAGGACCCGGACAACTGGTTCGTCGTCGGGAAGATCAACGAGAACCCGGTGCTGGTCGATCGCCGGGACGGATCGATCTGGGCCTACCCGGACATGCTGACTTCCTGGTGGGCGAGCCGCCGGTTCGAGCGTGTGGCGGACAGCCTCGCCGAGTTCGTGTCGGAGTACGCACTCGGCTCGGGGTACCTGCGCATCACGGGTTCTACGGAATCCGACGAGTGGTGGCAGCTGCTGCGTCATCTGGAAGACGTGTAGAGAGTGATGCCCCGTGACGCCGCTCGCTCTTCGCGACAGGCAACCGTGGTGGTGCGCTGAACAGGACTGACCGTGTCCGACATAGGCAGAACGCCCGGCTGGAGGATCCCCGGCCGGGCGTTCTGCGTGTTCGCAGGAGCTACGACCGCGTCCTGTGGGACGGCGCGACCCACTGGGCGAGTTCGATCGCGCCCGAAGCCGTCCGTCTCTGGGGCGATGGCCACGGCGTGCACACCGACGTTCACCGGACCCCCGGCGTCGCCGAGACCGGGCGTCTCGTCCGAGGTCCGGGCCGGAGAGCGTGCCCCGGCCGGGCGGGCGTCCGCACGGCCCTGGTTCTTCATCCGACCCTCGACGATCGCGTCGGTGGCGACGGGGGTCGTGGTGTTCGCCGGGTGTACGGCGGCGACCGGTGGTGCGGGTGTGATCGGGTAGCTGTCGTCGTTCGCCCGCCAGGGATTACGGAACAGTGCTCAGTAGCCTGTGGTGCCCAGGTCGTTCAAGGAGACGCATGTCCCGCACCACCCCCTCTCGTCCGGTGGACATCGAGAGTGTCTTCCCGGAGCTCGCTGTCCACCGCCGTACCGCGACACGGTTGCATCCCCGGCCGGGTGCCCCAGGCCCCTACGACAGTTCCGTGGGTGGGCCGTTGCTCTGGCCGGCCGAGGAAGCCTGGCCGGTGTGCACGGAGCGCCACCGGCGGGGCTACGGGGAGCGGACGGCGGACGTACGGATGCGCCGGCGCATCCTCGCGGAGGCGTGGGGCCGGGTTCCCGCCCCGGGGCAGCGCCCCGGTCCCACGGACGCCGAGGGTGACGTGCTCCGGTCGCTCAAACGCGGGCGTCATGCCCCCTGGCTCGGCGAGGCCGACCCCGTACCGCTCCTCGCGCTGGCCCAGTTGTTCCGGCGGGACGTACCAGACCTCGGGGGTCCCAGTGATCACGATCTGCTCCAGATCCTGTGGTGTCCGTTCGACGCGCACCACGGGCGTCACGAACCCGCTGTCGAGCTCCGCTGGCGGCGGTCTGGCGAGGTCGGTGGCGTCCTGACCGAGCAGCTGGAGCCCGAAGTGGTGGGGGCCGAGGGATATGTACCGTCCTCGTGTGTGCTCGACCCCGAGCAAGTGATCGAGCATCCTGATATCCACCTGCTCCCGGACGACCTGCGGGAACGCATCGATGCGTGGGAAGGTGACGAGGACGACCTGGATGAGGACGCGGTCCTCTACCGTTCCGACTTGTCGATCGCGCCGGGCTGGAAGGCGGGCGGTTTCGCCTCCTGGCACGCGACCGGCCGCGCCGACGTACTGTGCGAGTGCGGGGCCTGGACCGACCTGTTGGTGACGGTGGCGAGCAAGGAGTGGGACGGCGGGAGCCGCAGCTGGATTCCGGAGGAGGACCGGCCCACGGCGGACGGCATGGACGCCAATGTCCCCACACACGTCACCGTGGGCCGTTGGGGCTCCATGAATGTCTTTCTCTGCCGCGCGGACCACACCCACTCGCCACAGCTCAGCTTCCAGGGCTGACCTTTTACGAGGTGCAGTCGAACCGCCGCCGGTAGGCCAGGACCAGCTCGCCCACGACCAGGAAAGCCAGTGCCCCCGCCCCCGCCAAGGCCCCCGCCCGCAGCCCCGGCGGCCGGAACGTGCAGTCGATGGCCGTGCCGTCGGCCGGGGCCGGGGTGGCGACCAGGCCCAGATAGCTGTCCGCGGGGCGGCCCTGGCAGCTCCAGCCCGCGATCCGGGGCGCGGCGAGCACGACCGTTCCGGTGGTGCCGGGCGGCAGCTCGGCCCGGACGCCGTGGGCGGTGACGTGCACGGCGCTCGCGCCGGTGCGCTTCAGCCCGGCGACCGCCGAGGCCAGCCGGGACCGGTCCAGACAGCCGATCGCCTCGTGCGGGACGGTCCCGGCACGTACCGGGGCCAGCGTGACCCGCACGGTCCCGGCCCCGCCGACCTCGCCCAAGCGGTGCATCGCGGCCCGCCGGGCCGGCAGCTGCCCCTTGAACTCGACCTCCGGGCCGTCGCCGAGCCGTGCCCGGCCGAACATGTCGGGCGCCCACAGATACGCCTCGCTGCCCGCCGGGCAGGCGGCGGTCAGCGTGTACGCGCCGCGCCCCACCCGGTAGTCGTACGCCCCCTTGCCGGCCACCGAGCCGCCGTCCGCCGTGCGCAGCGCCGTCGGCGGGACCGTGTAGACCCGCGAGCCGAGCAGCCGCTCCTGGTTCCGGAACGGTGAACGGCCGTACGGCACCGGCCCGCCCGCCCTTCGCACCGTCACCAGCGGCGGCACCTCGGCACGGCTCACCGTCACCGGCCGGTCGTCCGTGCCGCCCATGCCCGTGTGCCCGGCCCCCTGGTGCGGATCACGCGGCCCGCGCACCCGCGCGCCGACCGAGAAGACCGCGTCCGTGACCGGGTTGTCGAGGCTCTGCACGGCCCGGCCGTTCGACGTCCACCCGCCGCCCAGCGCACGCATCGTGCGGGTCAGCACATCGGGCGTGTGGCTGCTGTAGTACGCGCCGCCCTGCCCGCCCACCAGCAGCGGATCGTTGGCGGTGGTCTGCTCCCGGCCGGGGTCCGTGCGGTAGTCCGGCCAGCCGTCGGCGTCCGCGACCACGGCCGCCTGGGTCCGCTGCCGTTCGCCCCAGGGCGCGTAGTCGTCGAGCCGGTTCAGCCGTTCCCGGTCGAAGTACGCGGTGGACGCGGCGGCCTGCCCGGCCTGTGCGCCGATCAGCAGCACGGCGGCCAGCGCCGCGAGCCTCCGCCCCCGCCCGAGCAGCACCAGGGCGCAGACCGCGGCCACCAGCCCCACCCCGAACAGCGGATACGTCCACCCGGTGACCAGATCGCTGAAACCGGCCCCGGCCGCGAGCAGCACCAGGACCGCGCCCCCGCCGAGCAGCGCCCGCCGATCGGGCCGGCCGTAGGAGACCGAGACCCAGGCGGCGATCACCACCAGCCCGGCCAGCACGAACGTCTGCCGGTACGGGCTGCCGTTGGGCGTGGCGAAGGCGTGCCACAGCAGATGGGTCGGCTCCCACTGCAACGACAGCGCGACCCCCGCCACCAGCCCCGCCCAGGTCCACCGCTCGCGTCCCGGCACGGACCGCTGGAAGGCCAGCGCACAGGCCAGCAGCAGGGTGCCGGTGCCGAGGAAGAGGGCCGGGGTGAAGAAGCTGTACGTGGCGGGCAGCAGCCGGGCGAGCACATCGGGCCAGGCGGCGGGCGCGAACGCGCGGTCCCAGCCCGGGTAGGCGTGCTTGGTGCCCAGATAGACGGGGAGCAGGACGGGCGCCGCGAGCCCGACGCCCACCCCGACCGTGCAGACCGCCCGCGCCAGCCCCCGGACCACCGCCCGCCGGTCGTCCCGCCCGGTGAAGAGCCGGACGGCCAGCACCAGGGCGGCTCCGAGCGTCGCCATGTACGCCGTGTAGAAGTTGGCCGCCCACACCACCGCGACCAGCAGCGGCCCGGCGATCCGGTGCTTCCCCGTACGGGCCCACTCGGCGACCAGGCAGAGCAGCGGCAGGGCGACCAGCCCGTCCAGCCACATCGGGTTGTACGAGGCCTCGGCGACCGACCAGCCGCACAGCGCGTACGAGCCGCCGAGCGCCCCGGCCACCCACCAGCGCCCGCCGCGCAGCGTCAGCAGGAACAGGGTCATCAGCGCCGCCGCCGACGCCATCTTCAGGAGCGTGACCACATAGACCGCGAGATCGATCCGGTCGCGCGGGAAGACCCCGACGAGCAGGGCGAACGGGCTGGTCAGATAGGTACCGAGATCCGGCAGGAAGCTCGTCCCGTACCCGGAGGACCAGTTGAGCAGCAGCCCGCCGTCGGCGTTCTGGTGCAGCAGGTCCCACAGCCGGGCGTGGAACGGCACGAACTGATTGCCCAGGTCGTTGACGCTGCGCGTGTGCGGCCCGAACGGGAAGACGCGCGCCACGGCGTCACCCGCGCAGACCGCGGCGACGGTGAGCAGCGCGGCGAGCGAGCCCGCGCGCAGGCGGGGACGGGAAGTCGGCATACGCAGGAATATGCCAGCCCCGAACGCTCAAACCCGTGCCGAAATAGGTCAGTTCACGTAATGGACGCTCATCGGCCACGTGCTGCATCGGGTTCCGACATCTGGCCGCGCTGATGTACATCCGTGCTGATCTCGCTGGTGGTGCCTTGTTTCAACGAGGAAGAGATCCTCGAACGTTTCCATGAACGCGTCACGGACGAAATGACCGGGCTCGGACATGAATTCCAGCTGGTGTTCGTCGACGACGGCAGCGCGGACCGGACCCTGGTGATCCTCCAGGAGCTGGCCGCCGCCGACCCGCGGGTCCGCTATGTCTCCTTCAGCCGCAACTTCGGCAAGGAGGCCGCCATGCTGGCCGGCCTCCAGCACGCCGAGGGCGACGCCGTGGTCATCATGGACGCCGATCTGCAGCACCCGCCCGAGCTCGTGGGCCGGATGCTCCAGGAGCACGCGCGGGGCCACGACCAGGTGATCGCCCGCCGCACCCGCAAGGGCGACCGGGTCACCCGCACGCTCAGCGCCCGCGCCTACTACTGGCTGATCAACCGCCTGGTGGACGTGGAACTGGTCGACGGCGTCGGGGACTTCCGGCTGCTGTCCCGCCGCACCGTCGACGCCGTACTGCAACTCACCGAATACAACCGGTTCTCCAAGGGTCTTTTCGCCTGGGTGGGATTCCGTACGACGACCTTCAGCTACGAGAATGCCGTCCGTGAACAGGGCAGTTCCGCCTGGACCTTCGGAAAGCTGCTCAATTACGGTCTCGACGGGCTGCTGTCCTTCAACAACAAACCGCTGCGCGCCGCGCTCTACCTGGGCATGCTGCTGCTGTCCGTGGCCTTCGCCTATGCGGCGTGGATCGTGGGCGTCGCCCTGGTGCAGGGAGTGGACACCCCCGGTTACGTCACCCTCATCGTCGTGGTCACCGCGCTCGCCGGCGTCCAGATGGTGATGGTCGGGGTGGTCGGCGAGTACGTCGGCCGTATCTACTACGAGGTGAAGAGGCGCCCGCACTTCCTGGTGAAGGCCACGAACACCGAGGCGCCGCACCGGACACGAGAGCCCCAGGAGTTCGTACGCCGATGACGGTCACGGCACAGATGGCCCGATTCGCCCTCGTGGGAGTGGTGAACACCGGCACGTACTACGGCTGTTACCTCGTCCTGCTGACGTGGCTGCCCTACATCGCCGCCCATGTGATCGCCTTCGCGCTGAGCATGACCGGCTCCTTCTTCCTGAACTGCTGGTTCACCTACCGGACCCGTCCCACCCTGCGGAAGTTCCTGCTCTTCCCGCTCACCAACGCGGCCAACTTCGTCATCACGACCGGCGGTGTCTATCTGCTGGTCGACCTCGCCGGGTTCAGCAGCCGGTACGCGCCACTGGCCGCGGCCGCCGCGGCCATCCCGATCACCTTCGTCGTCTCGCGCACGATCATGCTGCGGCCGGACGCCCCGGCCCCGCCGGCCGAACGCGTCCCCTGAGCGGCCCGGACCGGGCCCACATCCCCAACTCCTCCCGAATCGTTGGTCGAATCGGTGGCCCCGGCCACGTCCACTGCCTAACATCGATCACCGCAAGGTCTTGTGCACTGATGCACAAAGTCTCCCCGGGAGGTTCCTTTGCACCGCCGCAGTCGCACCGCGCTCACCGTCTCCGCCGCCCTGCTCGCCGGCGCCCCACTTCTGACCGCCTGCGGCAGCGAGGCCCACCCGGGCGCCGCGGCCGTCGTCGGCGGGGACCGGATCGAGGTCTCCGCACTGCAGAGCCAGGTGGCGTCCGTACGCGAGGCCCAGAGCGATTCGAAGGACGCCTCCCAGCTCATCGACAAGTCCGGTCAGCTCAGCCGCGCCAAGCTGCACGGCATGATCTTCGACCGGGTCGTGGACCGGGCCGCGCGCGACGCGGGCGTGAGCGTCAGCCGCAGCGAGATCCAGCAGATGCGCAAGGCCGCGGCGGCGCAGACCGGCGGGGAGGCGGGGCTGCGGACGGCGATGCTCCAGCAGAGCTGGGTGGCCCCCGACCAGATCGACTCCGTCCTGCGCGAGCAGGTCCAGCTGACGAAGCTGGCCCAGGCGCTCGGCGCCGACCTGCAGCAGCCCGCCGGTCAGCAGGCCGTCGGCGAGGCGCTCAGCAAGGCGTCGAAGGCACTGCGCGTCGACGTCAATCCGCGCTACGGCGCCTGGGACGACAAGCAGACCCAGCTCGCCGACTACAAGGCCCCCTGGATCAACCGGGTCACCAAGCCGGCCGGCGCGAACACCGAGGCCGGGGCCTGACCGGCCGCGGCACGGGCGGCGGGAACGACCGGGGTAGATTCGAACGGTGAACGCTGAAGACCCCGGCCGTATCGTTCTGCTCACCGCCAGCCACCGTGTCGCGCCCGGACTCCTGTCCTGGCCCGCCTGGCAGGCGCTGCACGCCGCCGACCGGGTGCTCTGCGCCGAGCCGGACCACCCGCAGCTGCCGTACCTGAGTGAGGCGGGCGTCACCGTCGAGCACTCCGCGCCCACCGCGCAGGAGCTCGTCGACGCCTGCGCGGGCGGCCGGTCCGTCGTCGTCCTCGCGGGCGGCGAGGGCGACCGGCCGCTGACCGACGGTCTGGCCCGGCTCGCCGGTTCGGGCCGGGTGCGGATGCCGGACCTGGAACTGCTGCCCGGTTCGTACGACCTGCCGGGCGCCCGGCTCCTCGACCTGGTCCAGGTCATGGACCGGATCAGGATCGAATGCCCGTGGACCTCGCAGAAGACCCACAAGGGCCTCGCCAAGTACGCCATCGAGGAGGCGTACGAACTCGTCGAGGCGATCGAGGACGGCGACCGCGACGAGCTGCGCGAGGAGCTCGGCGACGTACTCCTCCAGGTCGTCTTCCACGCCAGGATCGCCGAGGAGGACGAGCAGGAGCCGTTCTCCGTCGACGACGTGGCCGCCACCCTCGTCGAGAAGCTGATCCACCGCCATCCGCACGTCTTCGGCGACGAGACCGCCGAGACCCCGGAGGACGTCCACGCGCACTGGCTGCGCACCAAGGCCATCGAGAAGCAGCGCGACTCGGTCACCGACGGAGTCCCGCTCGGCCAGCCCGGCCTGGCGCTGGCGGCGAAGCTGGCCGGCCGGGTCCGTACCGCGGGGCTCGACGTGCCGCTCCCCACCGGCGACGGCATCGGCTACGAGCTCCTCGCCCTCGCCGTACGCGCCGAGCAGGACGGCATCGACCCCGAAGCGGCGCTGCGGGCCGCGGGCCGCGCCTACCGGGACGCCATCAGGGCGGCGGAGGGCGACGCCTAGCGCCCGAGGGCGCCGGAGGGCGTCCGGGGGCAGCGGATAACGTCGGGGGGGTGAACCACAGCCCCGCCGACCGTCCCGCCGATCAGCCCGCCGCCTGCCCCGCCGGCGGACCCGAACTCTTCACCTGGGAGTTCGCCACCGACCCGTACCCGGCGTACGCCTGGCTGCGCGAGCACAGTCCCGTGCAACGGACCGTGCTGCCCAGCGGTGTCGAGGCCTGGCTGGTGACCCGGTACGCGGACGCGCGGCAGGCGCTCGCCGACTCCCGGCTCTCCAAGAACCCGGCGCACCACGCCGAGCCTGCGCACGCCAAGGGGAAGACCGGCATCCCGGGGGAGCGCAAGGCGGAGCTGATGACGCATCTGCTGAACATCGACCCGCCGGACCACACCCGGCTGCGCCGCCTCGTCTCCAAGGCGTTCACCCCGCGCCGGGTCGCCGAGTTCGCGCCCCGCGTGCAGGAACTGACGGACCGGCTCATCGACCGCTTCGTCGCGGAGGGGAAGGCGGACCTCATCCACGACTTCGCCTTCCCGCTCCCCATCTACGCGATCTGTGATCTGCTCGGTGTCCCGCCCGAGGACCAGGACGACTTCCGGGACTGGGCGGGCATGATGATCCGCCACGGCGGTGGCCCGCGCGGCGGGGTGGCCCGGTCGGTGAAGAAGATGCGCGGCTACCTCGCCGAACTCATCCACCGCAAGCGGGAGAACCCCGGGGACGACCTGATCTCCGGGCTGATCCGGGCCAGCGACCACGGCGAGCACCTCACCGAGAACGAGGCCGCGGCCATGGCCTTCATCCTGCTCTTCGCCGGATTCGAGACCACGGTCAACCTCATCGGCAACGGGGTCCACGCCCTGCTGCGCAACCCCGGGCAGCGCCGACGGCTCCAGCTCTCCCTGGACGCGGGGGAGAGCGGGCTGCTGGAGACCGGGATCGAGGAGCTGCTGCGGTACGACGGTCCGGTGGAGCTGGCCACCTGGCGGTTCGCCACCGAGCCGCTGACGCTCGGCGGGCAGGACATCGCGGCCGGGGACCCCGTGCTCGTGGTGCTCGCCGCGGCCGACCGCGACCCGGAACGCTTCGAGGATCCCGACACGCTCGACCTCGCACGGCGTGACAATCAGCACCTCGGATACGGGCACGGCATCCACTACTGCCTGGGCGCGCCGCTCGCCCGGCTGGAGGGACGGACCGCGCTCGCCACGCTCCTGACCCGCCTTCCGGACCTGCGGCTTGCAGTGGAACCTACCGATTTGCGGTGGCGTGGCGGGCTCATCATGCGTGGACTTCGCACGCTCCCGGTGGAGTTCACGCCGGGGCCCACGCGCGCCGAAAGTGACACACCGTCAACTCTGTGACTTTGGCGTGATCTGCGCTGCATCGACTTGTGACGCGCGTTCGAGTCCCGCTAGGTTCACCGTTCGACTCACCAGTCACACGTCAGTCACACGGAAGGCAACCCCATGGGCTCCGCGAACGGCAGACACCGTCGCCCCCGTCAGGCACCCGCCATCGTCGTCGCCGCGGGCGTGACCGGATCGGCCATCGCCATCCCGCTGCTCGGCGCGGCCGGCGCGCACGCGGCCGACGCGACGACCTGGGACCGGGTGGCCGAGTGCGAGAGCGGCGGCGCGTGGAGCGCCGACTACGGGAACGGCTTGTACGGCGGCCTGCAGTTCTCGCCGCAGACCTGGAAGGCGTACGGCGGTGAGGCGTACGCGGAGCGCGCCGACCTCGCCAGCCGGGCGCAGCAGATAGAGGTGGCCGAGAAGGTCCTGAAGGACCGGGGGCCGAAGGCCTGGCCCAGCTGTGCGGTCATCTCCGGCCTCGCGGTGGACGGGGTGCTGCCGGGGGTCGACCCGGGCTCCGTTCCCGCCGAGGACCCGGCCGCGAGCACCGAGCCGGCTGACGGCGCGTCGGCGGACCCGTCCGACGACGCCACGCCGTCCGGGAGTGCCTCGGAGGACTCGAAGGGCTCGAAGGGCTCGAAGGGGTCCGGCAAGCCGTCGGGGAAGACCTCGCCGTCCCCGAAGCCCTCCGGCTCGACCACCCCGTCCCCCGACGAGTCCCGTGACGAGTCCGGCGCGCCCGGCTCGTCCAGTGGCACGGGCGGCAAGCACCGCGGCGCGCCGGCCGCCGAGGGGAGCCGCGGCACGGACGGCGGCGACCGTGAGTCGGGCCGGCACGCCTCCCGCGGCGGCGGTGACGCGCGCGACACGGCCGAACCGACGGCTGACGGCGCGTACACCGTTCGGCCCGGCGACAACCTCTGGTCGATTGCTGACGCACAGAAGGTTCCCGGTGGCTGGCCCGCGCTCTACGAGGCCAACAAGGGCGCCGTCGGCTCCGACCCGGACCTCATCCTCCCTGGCCAGAGCCTCGATCTCGATGTGAAGGACCAGTGAAGGCAGTCTGATAATCGACTAAAAACACCTCGAAAATCGGGGCAGTTCAGGGACCTATGTCCACTTATGCGTAAGTGAGACATGGGTCTCTTTGGGTCAACTGGCGTGTCGCGCCCAGGGACCCCTTCCGCATCGCGTCCCACCTGCGGAAACGACGGTTCTTCAGATGCAAGTACGGGCAGATTGTCCGATGTGTCCATCTTTGAATGTGAGGGTTGCGTATGTTTACGGTCGGAACCGCTCGCACCGCGGGCCCCGTCGACCGTCACGCCGAATCCTGCCGTCGGTCGAAGGGAACAGACGCGTAAAGCGCCGTAGGCAGGAGCGGGGGACCCAGGTAAGCGCCGGGCCCGATCGTCGAAAGACGCATCAGGACCGGCTTGGGGTGAAGTCGCGTGCTAGGACGTGCGACCGGGCAACTCACTTGGCCCGAACCCGACAGCTCACCTCGTAGGCGTCGGTGAGGAGAAGTTCCATGCTGCTTTCCAGCAAGGGCAAGCACCGCCGCCCGTCCAAGGCCGTCCGTATCGCCACGCTCGCCGGTGTCGCCGGTGCCGCTGTCGCCGTGCCCCTGATGGGTGCGACCGGCGCCTCCGCCGCCTCCGTCGCCACCTGGGACGCCGTCGCCCAGTGCGAGTCCGGTGGCAACTGGTCCATCAACACCGGCAACGGCTACTACGGCGGTCTGCAGTTCTCGCAGTCCAGCTGGGCCGCCGCCGGCGGTACGCAGTACGCCCCCCGCGCCGACCTGGCCACCAAGGCCCAGCAGATCGCCACCGCCGAGCGGCTCCTCGACATGCAGGGCCCGGGTGCCTGGGGCTGTGCCGGCGCCGGCAACCTGACCAACGACGGTGTCGACCCGGGTGTCAACACCGGCTCCTCCTCCAACTCCACCGCGAGCTCCGGCGCCTCCGAGCAGCAGAGCGCCCCGGCCGCCCCGAAGCAGCAGGCCCAGCCGAAGCAGAGCGAGCGCACCGAGGCCCCCGCCGCCTCCCGCTCGGAGCGCTCCGCCGCCCCGCAGGCCGAGTCGAAGAAGACCGTCACCACCCCGACCGGCGAGAAGGTCAAGAAGGGCGACGGCGAGTACAAGGTCGTCTCCGGCGACTCGCTGAGCAAGATCGCCGCCGACCACAAGGTCGAGGGCGGCTGGCAGAAGCTGTTCGAGCTGAACAAGGACATCGTCAAGAACGCCGACCTGATCTACCCGGGTCAGCAGCTGCACCTGACGAAGTAGTCGCGGCTCGCTCCTCCCCGAGCACCCCGGCCCGGCGCGCGTTCCCCCGTACGCGCCGGGCCGGGGTTCTGCCGTCCGCGCTCGGGGGAGCGCCGGACCGTTCAACTGTTGTAGTTACCGGCCAGTAAATTTCTGACTGTTTGTCCGACAATGTGTGCCCTCGGGTCCTTTTTCGTCCCAGGGGTCGGGCGGTCGTCGGGCTGAGCGGGCCGGGCCGGTTAGGCTCTTGGCGCAAGGCCAAAGCGACCCTGCACAAACAGCGTCATATCCCAGAAGGAGATGCCTCGTGCCGTCCATCGACGTCGTCGTAGCCCGGGAAATCCTCGACTCCCGCGGAAACCCCACGGTCGAGGTCGAGGTCGGCCTCGACGACGGCAGCACGGGCCGTGCTGCCGTTCCGTCCGGCGCCTCCACAGGGGCGTTCGAGGCCATCGAGCTCCGTGACGGTGACCCCAACCGCTACCAGGGCAAGGGCGTCGAGAAGGCCGTCCTCGCCGTGATCGAGCAGATCGGCCCGGAGCTCGTCGGCTACGACGCCACCGAGCAGCGCCTGATCGACCAGGCGATGTTCGACCTGGACGCCACCGAGAACAAGGGCTCGCTCGGCGCCAACGCCATCCTCGGCGTCTCGCTGGCCGTCGCCCACGCCGCCTCCGAGGCCTCGGACCTGCCGCTGTTCCGCTACCTCGGTGGCCCGAACGCGCACCTGCTGCCCGTTCCGATGATGAACATCCTCAACGGCGGTTCGCACGCCGACTCCAACGTGGACATCCAGGAGTTCATGATCGCGCCGATCGGCGCCGAGTCCTTCTCCGAGGCGCTGCGCTGGGGTGCCGAGGTCTACCACACCCTGAAGAAGGTCCTGAAGACCAAGGGCCTGTCGACCGGTCTCGGCGACGAGGGCGGCTTCGCGCCGAACCTGGAGTCGAACCGCGCCGCCCTCGACCTCATCATCGAGGCCATCAAGGAGGCCGGCTACGCCCCGGGCAAGGACATCGCGCTCGCGCTCGACGTCGCCGCGTCCGAGTTCTACAAGGACGGCAAGTACGAGTTCGAGGGCAAGGCCCGCTCGGCCGCCGAGATGACCGAGTACTACGAGGAGCTCGTCTCCGCGTACCCGCTGGTCTCCATCGAGGACCCGCTGTACGAGGACGACTGGGCCGGCTGGAAGGTCATCACCGACAAGCTCGGTGCCAAGGTGCAGATCGTCGGCGACGACCTCTTCGTCACCAACCCGGAGCGCCTGGCCCGCGGCATCGAGGAGGGCTCCGCCAACGCCCTGCTCGTCAAGGTCAACCAGATCGGTTCGCTGACCGAGACCCTGGACGCCGTCGAGCTGGCCCAGCGCAACGGCTTCAAGTGCATGATGTCCCACCGCTCCGGCGAGACCGAGGACGTCACCATCGCCGACCTCGCGGTCGCCGTGAACTGCGGCCAGATCAAGACCGGCGCCCCGGCCCGCTCGGACCGCGTCGCCAAGTACAACCAGCTGCTGCGCATCGAGGAGATCCTCGACGACGCCGCGGTGTACGCGGGCCGTTCCGCCTTCCCGCGCTTCAAGGGCTGACAAGCCCGGCGGGGGCAACTGCCCCGGCCTCCGTCCGTCCCCGCACTCGGTCCCGTACCGTGTGCGGGGACGGACGTGCGTAATGGGGAGGCGGAGACATGGCCGCGAAGGACCGGGACCGGTTCTCCACCGCGACCCGGCTGCGGCTGCTCGGTGAGCAGACCGCGGCCCGCGTGTACCGGTCCCAGAACCGCCGCCAGGACCGCCGCTCACGGCTCACCGGCCGGGCCGCCTTCCTCGCGCTCGTCGTCTGCTCCCTGGTGGTCGCGCTCGCGTACCCGATGCGGCAGTACGTCTCGCAGCAGGACGAGATCGCCGACCAGGAGCGCCTGGCGCAGGAGGCCAGGGCCCGTACCGAGGAGCTGCGCGACGAGAAGGCGCGCCTCCAGGACGACGCGTACATCAGGCAGCTGGCCCGTACGCACCTGCACTACCTTCTTCCCGGGGAGACCGGTTACACCGTGATCGACCCCGACGCGGTCAAGGAGCGCGAGGGCAGGACGGACGAGTCCGGCCGGCCGTGGCACTCCAACCTCTGGGACGGCGTGGACAGCGCCGACCGCGACTGACTTCTTCATCCATCTGCAGAACCGCAGTTCGAGCAGCCCGATCAGAACCAAGGCAGGCATGGAAACCCCCCCTCCGCAGACCGAGCCCACCGCGCCCACCGAGGCGGACATCGCCGCGTTCCAGCAGCAGCTGGGCCGCCCGCCGCGCGGCCTGCGCGCGATCGCGCACCGCTGCCCCTGCGGCAACCCGGACGTGGTCGAGACGCAGCCCCGGCTGGAGGACGGTACGCCGTTCCCGACGACGTACTACCTGACGTGCCCGCGCGCCGCGTCCGCGATCGGCACGCTGGAGGCGAACGGGGTCATGAAGGAGATGACCGAGCGCCTCGCCACCGACCCCGAGCTGGCCGCGGCGTACCGGGCCGCCCACGAGGACTACATCGCACGGCGCGACGCCATCGAGGTGCTGGAGGGCTTCCCGAGCGCGGGTGGCATGCCGGACCGGGTGAAGTGCCTGCACGTCCTGGTGGGGCACTCGCTGGCCGCGGGGCCGGGGGTGAATCCGCTGGGTGACGAGGCGATCGCGATGCTGCCGGAGTGGTGGCGCAAGGGGCCGTGCGTCTCGCCGTGCGGCGCGTCGGACGAGGGCTGACCCTTCCCAGCCGGGGGCTCCGCCCCCGGACCCCCGCCCCTCGATCGCCGGAGGGGCTTTGTCCGCTTGATCTCGGGAGTACTTCATGACCCGCGTGGCCGCCATCGACTGCGGTACCAACTCCATCCGTCTGCTCGTCGCCGACGCGGACCCGTCCACCGGTGAGCTGGTCGAGCTCGACCGGCGGATGGAGATCGTCCGCCTCGGGCAGGGCGTCGACCGGACCGGCCGGCTCGCCCCCGAGGCGCTGGAGCGGACCTTCGCGGCCTGCCGCCGGTACGCGGCGGTGATCAAGGAGCACGGGGCGCAGCGGATCCGCTTCGTCGCCACCTCCGCCTCCCGCGACGCGGAGAACCGGGACGAGTTCGTCCGTGGGGTGCTGGAGATCCTGGGCGTCGAGCCCGAGGTGATCAGCGGTGACCAGGAGGCGGAGTTCTCCTTCACCGGGGCCACCAAGGAGCTCGCCGGCCGCGACCACCTCGCCGAGCCGTATCTCGTCGTGGACATCGGCGGCGGCTCCACCGAGTTCGTCGTCGGCGACGACCATGTGCGGGCCGCCCGCTCCGTGGACATCGGCTGCGTACGGATGACCGAGCGGCACCTGGTGCGCGACGGCGTCGTGACCGATCCGCCGACGCCCTCCCAGACCGCCGCGATCCGCGCCGACATCGACGCCGCCCTGGACCTCGCCGAGGAGACCGTCCCGCTCACCGGGGCCGCCACCCTCGTCGGCCTCGCCGGGACGGTCACCACGGTCGCCGCGATCGCTCTGGGGCTCGACGCGTACGACTCCGAGGCGATCCACCACTCCCGGATCTCCGCGGAGCAGGTGCGGGAGATCACCGGGCGGCTCCTCGTCTCCACCCACGCCGAGCGGGCCGCGATCGGCGCGATGCACCCGGGACGGGTCGATGTGATCACGTCCGGGGCGCTGATCCTGCTCGCCCTGATGGAGCGGACCGGGGCCCGGGAGGTCGTGGTCAGCGAGCACGACATCCTCGACGGAATCGGCTGGTCCATCGCCTGAGACCGATGCACATGCGTGCTTTGGCCTGCACCTTTGAGCCCTCGTGGGCCGCCCGGGCGGTGGTTCGCGAGACACGTCGCGACAAAGTTCGTGAACTTCTTCACAAGGAATTCGGCCCCGTGGGGGGCAGTTCTGGTCCGTATGGGTGTCCGGAGCCGCTCACGGGGGCGTCGGGTGTCCGTGCGGGAGTGTTCCAGGCATGTTGCCGGCGGGTGAATCGGAGCGGTGGTCCATCCCGTCCGGAGGGCCAAGGGCCAGCTCACAAGCGGTGAACAACGTCCGCCGTCACACCGTGGTTCCCCTGCGGGGTCATGACCTCGGTCACGTGGGCGGCGAAGTGTAGCAGAAGGTTGCCGGTAGCTTGTGAAGGGGCTCACGAGCATGCCCTCCGAGGGGGGTGGATACTCGATGGCATGAGCACCACGGAGCGTCCCAGGATCCTCGTAGTAGGCGGTGGGTACGTAGGCCTGTACGCAGCTCGACGCATTCTCAAGAAGATGCGCTACGGCGAGGCGACCGTCACGGTCGTCGACCCGCGCTCGTACATGACGTACCAGCCCTTCCTCCCCGAAGCTGCTGCCGGCAGCATCTCGCCTCGGCATGTCGTCGTCCCGCTGCGACGCGTCCTGCCGAAGGCCGAGGTACTCACCGGCCGCGTCACGACTATCGATCAGGACCGCAAGGTCGCCACGGTCGCGCCGCTGGTCGGCGAGGCCTACGAGCTGCCCTTCGACTACCTGGTCATCGCGATGGGCGCGGTCTCCCGTACCTTCCCGATCCCCGGCCTCGCCGAGCAGGGCATCGGCATGAAGGGGATCGAGGAGGCCATCGGCCTGCGCAACCACGTCCTCGAGCAGCTGGACAAGGCCGACTCGACGACCGACGAGGACGTCCGCCGCAGGGCGCTGACGTTCGTCTTCGTGGGCGGCGGCTTCGCCGGCGCGGAGACCATCGGCGAGGTCGAGGACATGGCCCGCGACGCGGCGAAGTACTACACGAGCGTGAAGCGCGAGGACATGCGCTTCATCCTCGTCGACGCCGCCGACAAGATCCTTCCCGAGGTCGGCCCGAAGCTGGGCACCTGGGGCCGGGAGCACCTGGAGTCCCGTGGTGTCGAGGTCTTCCTCTCGACCTCCATGGACTCCTGCGTCGACGGTCACGTCGTCCTGAAGAACGGCCTCGAGGTCGACTCCAACACCATCGTGTGGACGGCCGGCGTGAAGCCGAACCCGGCGCTGGCCCGCTTCGGCCTGCCGCTCGGTCCGCGCGGTCACGTGGACACCTCCGAGAAGCTCCAGGTGCAGGGCACCGACTACATCTGGGCCGCGGGCGACAACGCCCAGGTTCCGGACATGATCGGCCGCAAGGCCGGCAACCCGAACGCCTGGTGCCCGCCCAACGCCCAGCACGCGCTGCGGCAGGCCAAGGTCCTCGGCGACAACGTCATCTCCGGCATGCGGGGCTTCCCGCAGAAGGAGTACAGCCACGCCAACAAGGGTGCCGTCGCCGGTCTGGGGCTGCACAAGGGCGTCGCGATGATCGTCATGGGCAAGATGAAGATCAAGCTCAAGGGCCGCCTCGCCTGGTACATGCACCGTGGCTACCACGGCATGGCGATGCCGACCTGGAACCGCAAGATCCGGATCTTCGCCGACTGGACCCTGGGGATGTTCCTCAAGCGCGAGGTCGTCTCGCTCGGCGCCATGGAGACGCCGCGCGAGGAGTTCTACGAGGCCGCCAAGCCGGCCCCGGCACCGGCCGCCGCCAAGGCCGAGGGCGAGAAGGCCAAGGCCTCCTAGTCCGACCGCGGGCCCACTCGCCCGCGTGCTGCACGCAACGCCCGAAGGGGCCGTCCGCCATCCGTGGTGCGGACGGCCCCTTCGGGCGTATCCGGCCCCAAGTGCATGCCGTGTACAGCTATTTTGCTCTTCCATTGCGCTGTAGCGGGATGGCGGGCGCCTCGCGGACTGTTGAGGGGTACGTACCTCGTCGCGGCGCACAGGTGCCCGGCGTGGTTGCAGGCAAGTTCGACCATGTTTGGGCACATTGGGAACACCATCACGGAGGTGTGCGCCATGGCAGACGCCGCGTTGCGGCTGACCGCTCTCGCCGAGGAGTTGCTGGGAGAACAGCTGCCGGTCCGAATCCGGGCCTGGGACGGCAGCGAATCCGGACCGCCCGGTGCCCCCGTACTTGTGATCCGGAACCGCCGCGCGCTGCGTCGGCTGCTCTGGAAGCCGGGCGAACTGGGCCTGGCCCGCGCCTGGGTGGCGGGCGAGCTCGACATCGAGGGCGATCTCTACGAGGCCCTGGATCTGATGGCCGCGCTGATCTGGGAGCGCGGGGCCGACGCCGAGGACGGCGTCCACCCGGTCCGCGACCCGAGGATACGGGCCTTCGCCAAGGGGCTGCTGAGGCTGGCCGGCCCCTGGCCCCCGCCGCCTCCGCCGCCCGAGGAGGTGCGCCGCCGCACCGGCACCCTCCACACCAAGCGCCGCGACAAGGAGGCCATCAGCCACCACTACGACGTGGGCAACGACTTCTACGAACTGGTCCTCGGCCCGTCCATGGTCTACTCCTGCGCCTACTGGGAGGACAGCGGGAATCTCGAGGACGCCCAGCGCGACAAGCTCGACCTGGTCTGCCGCAAGCTCGCGCTGAAGGAGGGCGACCGCCTCCTCGACGTCGGCTGCGGCTGGGGCTCCATGGCCATCCACGCCGCCCGCGAGTACGGCGCCCGGGTCACCGGCGTCACCCTCTCCGTCGAACAGGCCGCCTTCGCCCGGAAACGCATCGCACAGGAGGGCCTGACCGACCGCATCGAGATCCGGGTCCAGGACTACCGGGACGTCAGGGACGGCCCGTACGACGCCATCTCGTCCATCGGGATGGCGGAGCACGTCGGCGCGGCCCGCTTCCGTGAGTACGCCGACGACCTCTACGCACTCCTCAAGCCCGGCGGCCGGCTGCTCAACCACCAGATCGCCCGCCGCCCCGAGAAGGACGAGTCCGCGTACCACGTGGACGACTTCATCGACGCCTATGTCTTCCCGGACGGTGAACTGGCCCCGGTGGGCCGGACCGTGGCCACTCTCGAAGAGGCCGGCTTCGAGGCCCGCGACGTCGAGTCGATCCGTGAGCACTACGCGCTGACCCTGCGCCGCTGGGTCGCCAACCTGGAGAAGCAGTGGGACCGCGCGGTCCGGATGAGTTCGGCCGGGCGGGCCAGGGTCTGGCGGCTCTACATGGCCGCCTCGGCGCTCTCCTTCGAGCACAACAAGATCGGCGTCAACCAGATCCTCGTGGTGCGCCCGGCGGAGGGCGGGGCCTCCCGCATGCCGCTGAGGGCCCGCGACTGGACGGCGTCCGCGACCGGCTGACACCGGAAACGGACCGAGGGCCGGTACGCGCGGCTTCTTCGCGCGCGTACCGGCCCTCGGGCGTGTCCGGCGGGACCCGGGGCCCCGCCCGCCGCTACTCGGTCTTGATCGCCGTCAGCATGTTCAGCTTCGCGGCGCTGCGGGCCGGCCAGAGCGAGGCCAGCACACCCACGATCCCCGCCAGCACCAGGAAGACCGCGATCCGGTCCCACGGGATGACCAGCGCGTAGTTCGGGATGTCCGACGACAGGGTGTGCCCGATCGCCCAGCCGAGGAACATGCCGAGCGCGACACCGACCACCGCGCCGAAGAGCGAGATGACCACGGCCTCCAGCCGGATCATGCGCTTCACCCGGCGCCGGTCCAGGCCGATCGCCCGCAGCATGCCGATCTCCTGCTGACGCTCGAAGACCGACATCGCCAGGGTGTTGACGACCCCGAGCACCGCGATGACCAGAGCCATCGCCAGCAGCCCGTACATGATGTTCATCGCGAGGTTGACCGAGCCGCCGAACATGTCACGGATGTCCTGACGGTCCATGATGCTCATCCCCGGGTTGTCACCCAGGGCCTTCACCAGGGCCTGTTCGTTGGCGTCGCTCGCGCCGCCGTCCGTCTTCAGCCAGATCTCGCGGATGTCGGACATGCTGCCGTGCGCATCGACGACGTTCTTCGGGACCAGGACCGGGGAGAGCATCTCGTTCCCCTGGAAGACGGCCCCGACCTTCAGCTCGCCCTTCTTGTCGTCCTCGAACTTCACCGGGAGGGTGTCGCCGGTCTTCCAGCCGTTGGACTTGGCCGTCTTCTCGTCGACGGCGATCTCGCCCCTGCCCAGCGCGTCGAGCGAGCCGGAGACGGTCGGCAGCGTGAAGAGCCGCTGCACATCGCCGGGGATGACGCCGGACGCGGAGTGGTACTCGCCCTTGACCTCCAGCGAGGTGGCCTGCTGCGGCGAGACCGCAGAGACCCCGTCGGCCTTCTGCAGGGCGGTGAGCGCCGACTCGTCGAGCGGACCGCCGCTCGCCATCGTCACCATGTAGTCGGCCTTGATGTTGTCCGTGGTCATCCGGTCGACCGCCTGGCCGAGGGTGACACCGAGGACCGAGATGCCGGTGACCAGGGTGAGACCGATCGCCAGCGCGGAGGCGGTGGCGCCGGTACGGCGCGGGTTGCGCACCGCGTTCTGGGCGGCCAGCTTGCCGGAGACCCCGAACAGCCGCTTGAGCAGCGGGCGGACCAGCGCGATCACCGGCCGCGACAGCAGCGGGATCAGCACGATGACACCGACCAGCGCGAGGAAGGCACCCGCGGCGATGACGGTCCGGCCGGACGATCCGGACTTGGACGCGCCCGCCACGATCGCCGCCCCGCCCAGCAGGGTGAGCACCGCGCCGATGGAGTTGCGCAGCACCAGGGACTTGACGGTGGCCGTCGCGTGCACGCTGTTCATCGCAGCGACCGGCGGGATCTTGGCGGCCCGGCGGGCGGGCAGCCAGGCGGCCAGCACGGTGATCAGGACGCCGACGCCGAACGCGGCGACGATCGCGGTGGGCGAGACGACCAGGGGTCCGGCCGGGATCTTGCCGCCGAACATGCCCATCGCGGAACGCAGTCCGATGGCGAGGCCGAGACCGATGGCGAAGCCGACGACCGAGGCGATCAGGCCGACGACGGCCGCTTCGAGGAGCACCGAGCTCTTGACCTGGCGGCGGGAGGCGCCGACGGCGCGCATCAGGGCCAGTTCCTTGGTGCGCTGGGCCACCAGCATGGTGAAGGTGTTGGCGATCAGGAAGACACCGACGAACAGGGCGATGCCGGCGAAGGCGAGCAGCATCGTGCTGAGCCCGCTCAGACCGTCCTCGATGTTCTTGGCCTGGTCGTCCGCGAGCGCCTGGCCGGTCTTGGCGTCGGCGTCCTTGGGCAGCAGCGGCTTCACCTCGGCCAGCAGCTTCTCGGCGGAGACACCGGACGCGGCGGACACATTGGCGTCCCGGAACACACCGGGCCTGAGGTAGAGCTTCTGGGCGACCTCGGTGTCGAAGAGGACCAGACTGCCGCCCGCGTTGACCGCGCCGTCCTCGGTGGTGAAGACACCGGAGAGGGTGTACTCCTTCACCGGCCCGTTCGTGGCGACCCGGACCCGGTCACCGACGTGGTACTCGCCCCGCTTCGCGGTCTCCTTGTCGAGCGCGATCCGGTCGGCCGCGACCGGGCCCGTACCGTCGACGAAGGTGTACGCGGAGTCCTTGCCGTCCTTGCCGGGGGAGTAGTTCCCGCCGGTGTTCGACCAGCCGTTGCCGATCAGTTTGCCGTCGGGGTCGGCGACCCCCGCGAAGCCGGAGACCCGGCCGGTGGCGGTGTCGACGCCGTCCAGGCCCTGGATCTTCTTCAGGGTGGCGGCGGTGATGCCGGGCGTCTTCTCGTCGCGCTGGTCGGCGTAGGTGGTGACGGCGACGGCGACGTCGTCGTAGCTCTTCGCCGACTGGTTGCGCAGGGCGTTGCCGAGGGTGTCGGTGAAGACCAGAGTGCCGGAGACGAAGGCCACGCCGAGCATCACGGCGAGGACGGTCATCAGCAGCCTGGCCTTGTGCGCGAGCACATTGCGCAGGGCGGTACGGAACATGTCTGTCAGTCCTGGGATGGGGAGGGGTTCCGGAAAGGGGCGCGGGGAAGGGCGGGCTTCAGCTGGTGCGGCCCTTGGCGTCGAACGCCTTCATCCGGTCGAGGACCCCGTCCGCGGTCGGGTGCAGCATCTGGTCGACGATCCGGCCGTCCGCGAGGAAGATCACCCGGTCCGCGTAGGAGGCGGCCGCCGGGTCGTGGGTCACCATCACCACGGTCTGGTTCAGCTCGCGCACCGAGTTGCGCAGGAAGCCGAGGACCTCGGCGCCGGAGCGGGAGTCGAGGTTGCCGGTCGGCTCGTCACCGAAGATGATCTCCGGCTGCGAGGCCAGGGCACGGGCCACCGCGACGCGCTGCTGCTGGCCGCCGGAGAGCTCGGTCGGCCGGTGGCTCAGCCGGTCGGAGAGGCCGACCATGTCGATGACCTGGCGCACCCACGCGGTGTCGGGCTTGCGGCCCGCGATGTCCATGGGGAGCGTGATGTTCTCCTGCGCCGTCAGCGTGGGGAGCAGGTTGAACGCCTGGAAGATGAAGCCGATCTTGTCCCGGCGGAGCTGGGTGAGCTGCTTGTCCTTGAGGGAGCCCAGCTCCGTGTCGCCGATCCGTACCGAACCGCTGCTGAAGCTGTCGAGGCCGGCCACGCAGTGCATCAGCGTGGACTTGCCGGAGCCGGACGGGCCCATGATCGCGGTGAACTCGCCCCGGGGGAAGTCCACGGTGACCTGGTCCAGGGCGGTGACCCTGGTCTCGCCCTCTCCGTAGACCTTCGACAGATCCGTGGCGCGGGCGGCCACCGTGGTGACGCGGGGTGCGGTGGAAGTGGTCACGGGATTCTCCTGTTTCGGGGCTCCGGCCGAGGGTTCGTCCGGGAATTGTTCGGAACCCTTCAATCGTCGCCGCCGTTCCGCCGCCGGGCGTCAGTCCGCGTGCCCGTTCCCGGGGCAGTCTTGAGTCGCACCGGGAGGGCGTCGCGTCCTCCTCCGGTATGACACCGACCCTGAGACGTCGGCCCGGGGGCCGCCGTCCGGCCCGGTGCTCCGGGCCCCCGGCGCCCGGCCCGGTGGCGCGCCCGCGGCGGACGCCGTCGCGCGCCGGGGAATGCGCCGTCCGGGTGCGGCGACTTTACGTCAATCCGGATTGCCGACCGTCGTGCCCCCTACCCCGCCCAGGCATGTGGCGATGCCCTTTCGCGAGTGCTGACGACCCCTCAAGCGGTCAATAAAATAAGACAACATCGCGCCACTGATCCGCTGTTCGGGGGAAGTCCCCGGATAGGGTCATGTGCCAACGCGGAGCCGCGCGCCAGGCCTGGATGGTGGAATGCAGACACGGCGAGCTTAAACCTCGCTGCCCCTCGGGGGCGTACCGGTTCGAGTCCGGTTCCAGGCACCACTTCTCACTTGGCGTCCGAGCCGGCGGAACCCCTCGGACCGCGGCCGCTTCCGGTGCGGCGGGCCGCTCTCGGTGCATTTCCCACGACGTGGCCGCCCTTCCCGTCTTCCCGGCGCGACGGCGCCGTAAACCGGTCGGTCGGCACGTTACTGGACCGCGGGCCCGGGCGGTATGGGGCGAGCCGGTTTTCCCTTCGGCCGGGTGGCCGACGGGCGGGTGTCGCGGATGACACGCTTCCGCAAAGATCCTCCCCAAGCACTAGTCTGATTCTTTTGCCTACCCATTACTCTTGTGGGAAGGCCACGCAGGGTGGCCATGGAGGAGTGAGATGAGGAGCAGCAACCCGGTCTTCTCGCGACGGGGCTTCAGCCGCGACAACGGATACGCGGGCTTCAACGCGGCGCCGCAGGCCGGGGCCCCCGCAGCGGGCGCCAACCCGTACGCGCAGGGCACCGCCGCCAACCCGTACGCCACCAACCCCTACGCCCAGCCGGACGCCCAGTACGGCGCCCCGCAGGCGCCCGCGCGCACCGGCGCGATGACGATCGACGACGTCGTCACGCGCACGGCGATCACGCTGGGCACCGTGGTGCTCGGCGCCGCGCTCGCCTGGGCGCTGCTGCCGGTCGACGAGGCGAACCTCGGCAAGTCGTACGGCATCGCGATCGGCGCCGCCCTGGTGGCGTTCGTCCTGTCGCTCGTCCAGTCCTTCAAGCGCAAGCCGGTACCGGCGCTGATCGTCTCGTACGCGGCCTTCGAGGGTGTCTTCCTCGGAGTGATCTCCAGCGCGGTCAGCACGTACATCGGACCGGGCGTCGTGATGCAGGCCGTGTTGGGCACCATGTGTGTCTTCGCCGGTGTGCTGCTCGCGTACAAGATGCGCTGGATCCGTGTCACCCGCCGCTTCTACGGCTTCGTGATGGCCGCCGCCATGGGCTTCATGCTCCTGATGGTGGTCAACCTGCTGTTCGCCGTCTTCGGCGGCGGTGACGGCCTGGGCTTCCGCAGCGGCGGCCTCGGCATCCTCTTCGGCGTCATCGGGATCGTCCTCGGTGCGTGCTTCCTGGCCCTGGACTTCAAGCAGGTCGAGGACGGCATCGCCTACGGCGCCCCCCGCGAGGAGTCCTGGCTGGCGGCCTTCGGCCTCACCATGACCCTGGTGTGGATCTACCTGGAGATGCTGCGTCTGCTCTCCATCCTCAGCGGCGACGACTGATCCCGCCCGCACCCGCACGACGGGAACGGCCCGCAGGCACCGCCTGCGGGCCGTTCCGCGTTCTCCGGGCATCGGCGGCCCGCTGGCGACCGTCCTGCCGGGGCGCGTAGGGTCGCTGGGTGCTCGATACGACCCCGCTGATCACTGCCGTGGACCGATTCGCCGACCGGCTGCGCGCCGCCCCGCAGAGCCGTCTCCAGCGCGGCGCCGCCGCCGAAGGGCTCGCCGCGGCGCGGGAGCTCGCGCTGCGCGCCCAGCGGATCGAGGCGCCGGACCGGGAGCCGCGCGTCATGCCGGACGCCGGGATCTTCTCGATCGGCGACCAGCTCGCCGTGGCGGGGCGCGATCTGGCGACGGCACTGGAAACGGCCCCGTCGCAGGAGCTCGACGAGGCCGTGCAATTCGTGGACGAGGCCGCCGCGCGCGCCTTCGCGTAGCGGCGGACGGCGGCGCGGGGAACCGGCCCGGGGGCGGCGGCCGGCGAGAGCCGCTGTGCCCGGATGCCGCGGGGTCAGAACGAGGCGATGACCCGGTCGGCGAGGATGTAGACGTTCTCCTCGCCGCAGGAGAAGGTCAGGGCGTACGCGCCGGAGACACCGGAGCCGCCCAGCAGCACCGGGTGCTCACCGTCGCGCAGCGCACCGGCCAGACGCTCGGCCGTCTCGCGGTGCCCGGGGGTCATACAGAGCGTGGTGCCGTCGGCGAAGACATAGACATCGAGCGTGCCGAGCGGGCCGGGGCGCACATCGGCCAGCTCCGTACGGTTGTCGGCGAGCTCTTCGAGGCGGTCCACGGTGCGCTCGTGGTCGGTGACGACCGGGGTCTGCACCGGTACGAAGTCGGGGTGCGAGGGGTGCCGGCGACGGGCGGCGGCCAGCTCGGGGGAGTCCTCGGCGAACTCCGCGGTCCCGGGCAGCTCGGTCACGTCGGCCAGTTCCGTCAGTTCCGTCAGCTCGTCGAGGGCTTCGCCGGCGTCGAGGTCCATCGCCTCCAGGCCCACGAAGTCGGCCTGGCGGGGCATGAAGAACGGGACGTCCTCGCCCGCACCGGTCAGGCCGCCCAGCAGGGACGGGGCATCGGCGGCATCGCGCGCCTCCTGGGTGGCCCAGAAGGCCCGGGCCTCGGCGAGTTCGCGCTCGCGCTCCTCGGCGAGTGCCTCGGCGACGGCCGCGCGTATCTCGGCGACGGGGGTGACGGTGCCGCGGCTCTGCGCGGGCACGGCGACGCCGTGCGCACGGGCCTCGGCGAGATCCGAACGAAGGGCCGTGACCTGCTTGCGCAGCCCGTGAGCGGCGTGCAGAGCAGCAGCGCCCACGGCCGTGGCGGCGGCGGTGGTCAGCAACAGGGCAAGAGACATGGCGCTCACTGACATACTCCCGGTTTCAATCGATCCCCCGACTTCCTACATCAGCTTGTCCCCTACCTGCGCCCTGTGTCAGTGCATTACGTCACGAAGTGGACAGGTCTTTGGGCCTGGGGTTTAACCCTGATGTGGGTGTGACCTGCGGGAATGACTCTCCCCCAGGAGATAGGTCACATCCTGGGGGAGATTCGGTCACGGTCGGGGCTCGGAACCGGCCACCTTGGGGGGGCGTGCTCAGCTCAGCCGCTCGGGCT